>NZ_JBIVKQ010000008.1:0-275692 GCF_044750845.1 Streptomyces sp. NPDC088766
TAACTTCACCCGAGCACGGTTTACTTCATGTGCATCCACACCTTCAGCGTTCCCCCAGACAGGACCGACAGGCAGACGTAACGGAGTCCTACTAGCGCATACCGTCGCCCACCCTTCCCCGGCCGGCCCTCCCACGGGCCGACAGCCCGCCCAGGAAGCCGGTGACCAGCCCCCACAGCGCGGCGAGACCCAGTGCCGGCCACACCTGCGGGCGCAGGAACAGGTCACCGGTGAGGCCCGTGCCGCCCAGGTCGCTGATGCCGAACAGCGTCAGGCCGTAGTGCGCGGAGATCCGGCCGACGAGGCAGATCATCAGCACCGTCGGCACCAGGGCCACCGCCATGTGCACCGCGTGCCGCCAGGCCGGTGTCCGGGCCGGGGAGCGGGCCGCCGTCACGAACGCCGCCGCCACCAGCAGCACCGCGTCCACGGCGACCAGCCACCACACCCGGCCGTCCTGCTCACCGAGCGTCCGCAGGTTCAGGGTGGCGGTGTCCGAGCCGCGCAGCACCTCGTCCAGCACGTGCGGCATCGGCAGCCCGAACGGCCCCTGCACCCGGCCCTCCCAGGTGGCGCCCAGCCCGATGGTGAACGCGAGCCACACCAGGTTGGGCAGTCCGAGCAGCACCACGGCGAGGGTCTCCGCGGCACGGCCGCGCGTCGCCGCGGTCACGAGCGCGACGACCACCCCCAGTGCGACGCACGCGAGCAGCAGCACGACCATCGCGTACGCGGCCGGCCGCACCGGCTCCTGGAACCGCAGCAGCCGCGGCGGCAACGGAGCCCCACGGGAGACCAGCAGCGCCAGCACCAGCACGCCGGCCAGCCACAGCAGTCCGGACAGCAGGGTGAGCGGCACATCGGTGGTGAAACCGGCCTTCGGGGTCACACCGAACACCTCGCCGAGGTCGTTCAGCGTGTCGTCGCCCAGCGACACCGCGAACGTCCGGCGGGCGGCGAGGGCGAGGGCGGACAGACCGAGGAGCCACACCACGGCGATCCGGGCCGCCCAGCCGGCGAGTTCGGCCGCCGAGGCGACCGCCCGGTGCCGCAGCGGCCGGAGGAACCCGGCGGCGGCCACCAGGGCGCCGGCGAGCGTCACGGACAGCGGGATCACCGTGAGGTCCGCCCGCGTGCCGGCGATCCCCCCGGCATCGCCGGAGAGTTCGACCGAGCCCCCGACCGCGGTGACGACGGTCGCCGCGACCACCCTCGGGTAGGCCCCGCCGGGCAGATCGGTGGCGCCCGCCGCCCACAGCCCCAGCGCGGCCGTGACCCCCATGGCGATCAGCGCGGCCAGTGCCACGGCGACCGCCTGCACCCAGCCGTGACGGGACGGCGCCTGGCCGAAGGGGAGGTTCGGGTTCACCCTCGCCACGCTAAGCAGGGCCCGGCCCGCACGCCTGCCGGGAGGGCCGTCCGCGTCCACTTGCGGATGAAGTGCGACAAGAGCACACAATGAAGACGTTGCGGACCAAGCGGCGTGCAGCGTTACGTGAGTGGCGTCGCGGGAAATCCCGTCGGGAGTGCTCGTGAGTGTCGAACCGCCCTCCTCCGGCCGCCCCTCCGGCCCGCCCTCCGGGCCGCTGTCCGGCCCCCCGCAGCCGCCCTCGGGACCGCCCGCCCCGCCGCCCGGCGGAACCTCGGGCGGCTCGACCTCGCCCGGCGGTGGCCCTGGACCGGACCGGCCGTGGTGGAGGTCCGCGTCCCGCATCGCGCTGCTGACCACCGCCCTCGTCGTCGCGGCGGCCGTCGCGATCGTCCTGACGACCCGCTCCGGCGGTGGCGGCTCCGGCGGCGAAAGCGAGGTCTTCCTCCAGGCCGCGGGCAGGACGGGCCCGGACCCCTTCACCGAGTCCACCGCCACCGGCGGCTCACCCCCGCCCACCACCACGGCCCCGGCGACCACCTCCGCGCCGGCCAACGCCGTACGGGGCGTCGACGGCGGCGCCCCCGGCCTGTACGGCGGCACCCGGGACGTGGCCGCCTGCGACGTGGAGAGGCAGGTCACGGCACTGCGGGCGGACCCCGACAAGAACCGGGCGTTCGCGTCCGTGCCCGGCATCGACCCGGCCGGGGTCCCCGCCTACCTGCGTGCCCTCACCCCCGTGCAACTGCGCATGGACACCCGCGTCACCAACCACGGCTACCGCGACGGCGCCGCCACCTCCTACCAGGCCGTCCTGCAGTCGGGCACCGCCGTCCTCGTCGACGGCCACGGCGTGCCCCGCGTGCGCTGCGCCTGCGGCAACCCGCTGACCCCGCCCGTCGCGCAGCGGACCACCCCGAAGCGCACCGGCGACTCCTGGCCGTCGTACCAGCCCGCGAACGTCGTCGTGGTCACCCCGTCCACGACCGTGATCGATGTCTTCGTCCTGTACGAGCCCGGCGCCGACCGCTGGTTCGCCCGGCAGCGGGGCGACACCGGCGGCAAGGACCGGCCCGCCGAGCCCCCGGTGACCCTGCCCGAACCGTCCGCGAGCGTCACCACGCCCACGTCGCCGCCCGCCTCGCCGTCGACCTCCCGCAGTCCCGGAGCGCCGGACTCGACCAGTCCCTCACCGCCCCCCGGTTCCGAGGAGCCGCCCTCGTCGCCGGGACCCTCGGGATCCTCGGGATCCTCGGGGCCGTCGGGATCCTCGGGGCCGTCGGGGCCGTCGGGTGAACCGCGGACCGGCGACTCCACGTCCTCCGGGACGGCCGGCACCACGTCCCGCTCCGAGCCCCCTTCGGCCGACCGGTCCCCGAGTCGTTCACCCGTACTGTGAGGCAGCCCATGGCAGCCGGGCCGAGACCGGGGGACTGCACGGCCCGCTTCGGGGTAAGAGGGCTGGTGCAGCAGCGTCCGGCCAGGCCGGCCTCCGAGAGAGAACAGCATGATCAAGCACCTGGACGGGGCAGTGATACCGACCGGTTTCGACGTACCTGTGGAGCCGCTCCGCCGCGCGGCGCACTACACCGGTGAACCCGGCTCCATCGCCGAGGCCCGCGACTTCGCCGCCGACTTCGTCGATCAGCTCAGGACGGAGTGGTGCGCGGTCATGGACGACCGCTTCGGCCACGACGTCATGCTGGTCGTCAGCGAACTGGTCACCAACGCCGACCGGCACAGCAACGGCCCCTACATCCTGGAGCTGGAGGGCACCGACACCTCGGTGACGGTCGCCGTGTACGACAGCAGCGACCGGCTGCCCCTGCGGTTCCCCAGGGACCCCCGCCGCGTCGGCCGCCATGGTCTGGAGATCGTGCACGCCATCGCCACAGAGGTCACCGCCGACCGCATCCCGGTCGGCAAGCGGGTCCGCGCCGTCCTCGGGGTCGCCGCCGACTGAGCCGTGGGGCCGGCGGTCCCACGGCCCCACGGCAGCGGGCACTCAGGCGCAGCCGAGCTCGCCCAGCATCCCTTCGCGCAGCCGCACGATGATCCGCTTGATCAGGCGGGAGACGTGCATCTGGGAGCAGCCGAGCCGCTCCCCGATCTCCGCCTGGGTGGCCTCCTCCACGAACCGCAGGTGGATGATCTGCCGGTCGCGCTCGCTCAGCTCCGCCATCAGCGGAGCCAGGGAGTGGAAGTCCTCGACGAGCCGCAGGCCGTCCTCCTCCACACCGATGAAGTCGGCCAGCACCGCTTCACCGCCCTCGGGCCCGTCGCCGGTGAGGGCGGCGTCCAGGGAGGAGGAGTTGTAGCCGTTGGACGCGATCTGCGCCTCGATCACCTCGGGTTCGGTGAGGTTCATCAGCGTGGCCAGCTCGGCGACGGTCGGCTCCCGGTCGAGTCGGCTGGACAGCTCCTCACGCGCCTTGGCCAGCTCCACCCGCAGCTCCTGGAGCCGCCGGGGCACGTGCACGGCCCAGGTCGTGTCCCGGAAGAAGCGCTTGATCTCGCCCACGATGTAGGGCAGCGCGAAGGAGGTGAACTCGACCTCGCGCGAGATCTCGAACCGGTCGATCGCCTTGATCAGGCCGATCATCCCGGTCTGGACCACGTCCTCCATGTCGTCGCCGCGGCCCCGGAAACGGCCGGCCGCGAACCGCACCAGCGACATGTTCATCTCGATGAGGGTGTTGCGCGCGTACTGGTACTCGTGCGTCCCCTCCTCCAGCTCCGTCAGCCGCTGGAAGAACTGCCGCGACAGCTGACGCGCGTCGCGGGGGGCCACGCGCCTGGGGTCCTCGACTCCCGGCAGCGGTGTGCCGCCCGTGCCGGTCCCGGCCCTGTCCTCGACGACCTGTGCCTGCGACCCGATCACGGCGGTGTGCATTACCTCTCCCACGAAAATCACGGTTCGACATCTGTTGTACCCGCTCCGTGAGCGGACCGACTGCGGCAAGGCCGCTCACGGGGCGAATACCCCGAGTCGGCGAACACATGCCCACCAAAACGCGCCGGTTCCGTTTCCCGCCGCCCGCCGCCCGCCGCCTGCCGCCCGCCGGTGAACCGGCCGCGATTTCCCTGAGGGCGGAACGCCGGGGTCCTGCCCGCGGCGGCCGGTCCTCCTAGGCTGGGACGGTGAGCAACCAAGCGCCGAACCACGCCCGCGTGATCCCGCCGCGCCCCTCGGCAAAGCGCCCCGCAACCGCCCGCCCCGCCGACCGGCCGCCCGCCCCCGGAGAACCTCTCTGGCGCGACCTCGTCGGTGACGTCCTGCGCCGTGAACGCCAGGCCCAGGAGCGCACGCTGCAGGACGTCGCCGACGCCGCCCGCATCTCCATGCCGTATCTGTCGGAGGTGGAGCGCGGCCGCAAGGAAGCCTCCTCGGAGGTCCTGGCGGCCGCCGCCCGTGCCCTCGGCCTGAGCCTCGGTGACCTGCTGGCGCGCGCTCAGGGCGAGTTGATCCGGCTCACCAGCCGGATCTCGGACCCGCGCCGTACGACGACCGCGTCCTCGCGCGGCGGACTCTGCCTGGCCGCCTGACGGCACGCTCGGGCCGGTGCCTCACCCCCGCACGGGGCGCCGGCTCAGTACCTCGTCCGCGAGGCCGTACGCCACGGCCTCGTGCGCGGTGAACACCTTGTCGCGGTCCATGTCCGCGCGCAGGGTCGCGACGTCGTGGTGCGTGTGCCGGGCCAGCACCTCCTCGACCTGGGAGCGGATGCGCACCATCTCCTTGGCCTGGAGCGCCAGGTCCGACACCGTGCCCTGCCGCCCGCCACTGGCAGGCTGCCCGAGCAGCACCCGCGCGTGCTCCAGCACGAACCGCCGCCCGGGGTCCCCGCCCGCCAGCAGTACGGCCGCGGTGGAGGCCGCCTGGCCGACGCAGAACGTCGCGAGGGGTGCCTGGACGAACGTCATCGTGTCGTAGACGGCCATCAGCGAAGTGAACGAGCCGCCGGGGGAGTTGATGTAGATCGCGATCTCGTTCTCCGGCGCCGACGACTCCAGATGGAGCAGTTGCGCGATGACGACGTTCGCGACGCCGTCGTCGATCTCGGTGCCGAGGAAGATGATCCGCTCGGCCAGCAGCCGGCTGTAGACGTCGTAGGACCGCTCGCCCTGCGGGGTGCGCTCCACCACGTTCGGAATCGTGTACGTCCCCATGTCAGAGCCCCATCCGTCGCTTCGAGGCGGCCGGGCGGACGTCGGCCAGCGACTCCACCACCCGGTCGACGATGCCGTACTCCCTGGCCTCCTCGGCCGTGAACCAGCGGTCGCGGTCGCCGTCCCGGGAGATGGTCTCCGGGCTCTGACCGGTGTGCTCGGCGGTGATCCGCTCGATGGTCCGCTTGGTGAACTCCAGGTTCTCGGCCTGGATCTCGATGTCCGCGGTGGTGCCGCCGATGCCGGCCGACGGCTGGTGCATCATGACGCGTGCGTTCGGCAGCGCGTACCGCTTGCCGGCCGTACCGACGCTCAGCAGGAACTGGCCCATGCTGGCCGCGAATCCCATCGCCAGCGTCGAGACGTCGTTCGGGACGAGCCGCATCGTGTCGTAGATGGCCAGGCCCGCGTGGACCGAGCCGCCGGGGCTGTTGATGTACAGGCTGATGTCGGTGCGCGGGTCCTCGGCCGACAGGATCAGCAACTGCGCGCAGACCCGGTTCGCGGACACCTCGTCGACCTGGGTGCCGAGCAGCACGATGCGCTGGTCGAGCAGTTGGGCCGCGAGCTGGTCGTCGAAGCGGCTGGGAGGGGTGTCACCCTCCTCGGCCCGTGGCAGCAGGGCCGGTGCGGGACCGGCGAGGTGTCGGGACATGGGCGCTCCTTGTCGAGGGGGAGTGCGGCAGCGTCCGCCGCCGCGCCACCCACTCTCGGTGCGTGACCGCACCCGTGGCGGATTTCCCTGCCCTGGGCAGATTCGCCGACAGCAGAGGACCTCCTGCCACGGCCCGCGCGGGCGGTTCCCCGGACGAGCCCGCACCGGACGAGCCGAAACCGGACGGGCCGAAACCGGGGCGCCGCCGGGCGATGAGTTCCGGGCGCCGCACCGGTCGACACTGATGACCGCGTTCCCCGCACTCTCGCGCTCCTGGAGGAACCCATGACCACCGACGGATTCACCACGTGCCTCTGGTTCGACGGCCAGGCGGAGGAGGCCGCCCACCACTACGCGTCGATCTTCAAGAACTCGAGCGTCGGCACGGTCGCCCGCTACACCGAGGCCGGCCCGGGCCCCGCCGGCTCCGTGGTCACCGTGGAGTTCACGGCCAACGGCCAGAAGTTCGTCGGCTTGAACGGCGGCCCGCAGTTCACGTTCAACGAGGCCATCTCGTTCCAGATCGACTGCGCCGACCAGGAAGAGGTCGACCACTACTGGGACAAGCTCATCGAGGGCGGTGGCGAGCCCGGTCCCTGCGGCTGGCTCAAGGACAAGTACGGCGTGTCCTGGCAGGTCGTGCCCACCGAGATGATCCGGATGCTCACCTCCCCGGACCAGGAGAAGGCCGGCCGCGCCACCAGGGCCATGCTCGCCATGGGCAAGCTCGACATCGCCGCCCTGCGGAAGGCCTACGAGGGGGAGAGGGAGGAGTAGGCGAGCAAGGGGCCGTCGGGAGGGGGCGGGCCTCGGGCGGCCGGTCCGGAAGGCCTTCCACCGTCGGCCCGTACCCTCCCGGGGCGGGCGGCCGGGGCCCGCCCGCCCGCGGCCCGTCACCCTCCGGTCCCGGGCCCCTCATCCTCCGGCCCCTCACCCTCCGGCCTCCGGCCCCCGCCAGGATCTCCTTGATCACGTGCCGGGAGTTCTCCGCCGGCGGCGGATCGGTCTCCCAGTGGAACGGCAGCTGGATCAGCGAGATCGACAGCGCCCAGCCCCGGCCGCGCGCCCACTCGGCGTCGTCCGCGCCCACCGCCGCCCGGAAGGTGGCGCGGGCCGGCGCCGGCAGCAGGTTCCGGGCCACGATCAGGTCCACGGCCGGGTCCCCGGCACCCACACTGCCGAAGTCGATCACGGCCGCCAACCGGCCGTCCGCCACCAGCACGTTGCCCGGTGGCAGATCGCCGTGGGCCCACGCGGGCGGTGCCGTGCGGCCCGGCGCCCGCAGCGCCTCCTCCCACAGGGCGGTGACCGCGGCCGTGTCGATCCTGCCCGCCGACCGGGCGATGGCCGAACGGGTGGGCGCGTCCCGTTCCGCCAGCGGCACACCCCGGTGCCGGGGCGGCCCGTCCCGCGCGTCCACCCGGCGCAGCCCGGCGACGAACGCCCCCAGGGCCGCTGCCAGTGCCTCGGGCCGCTCCAGGGCTCCGGCTACGGCATTGCGGCCGTCCAGCCACCGGTGGACGGACCACGGCCAGGTGAACCCCTCACCGGGAGCGCCCTGTTCCAGCGGCACCGGCGCCGCGACGGACAGCCGCGGCCCCAGCCGCTCCAGCCAGAGCCGCTCGTGGGCCACACTCTGCACCGCCCCCCGGATACCGGGGCAGCCGCACCACCTTGTCGGTGCCCAGCCGGAACATCACGTTCTCCGTCCCCGAGGACTCCAGCCGCTCCACGTCGAGACGACGGGGCGGCCGACGGCCTGCGCCCGATGACTTGACGTGTACTTGTCGCAGTGGCTTTATGGGAGCGCTCCCACTCCCGTTCCCCCGATGCCTGAGTTTCTGGCGCTCACTCCTGGAGTCGCAGTGAGAAGAGCACGCAGCACGACCCGAAAGAGGGTCCTGCCCGATCCCGCCCCCGCCCCCGCCGGTCCGACGGCGTCAGCGAGTCGCTCCGCCCCGGCCGGTCCGCGTCGCCCCGCCCCCTTCCTGGCCGGTCTGCTCGCACTCGCCGCCGTCCTGGGCTTCTTCGTCCCGGCCGGCGCGCAGGCCGCCGAGGCCCCGCGCGCCCTCGCCACCGGCCTGCACATCAGCGACGGCCGTCTGCTGGAGGGCAACGGCAACGACTTCGTCATGCGCGGCGTGAACCACGCCCACACCTGGTACCCCGGTGAGACGCAGTCCCTCGCCGACGTCAAGGCGCTGGGCGCCAACACCGTCCGCGTCGTCCTCTCCGACGGCCACCGCTGGGCCAGGAACACCCCCGAGGACGTGGCCGCCGTCATCGCCCGGTGCAAGGCCAACCGCCTCATCTGCGTCCTGGAGGTGCACGACACCACGGGCTACGGCGAGGACACCGCCGCCGGCACCCTCGACCACGCCGCCGACTACTGGATCGGCCTGAAGGACGTCCTGGCCGGCCAGGAGGACTACGTCATCGTCAACATCGGCAACGAGCCCTGGGGCAACACCGCCCCGGAGGGCTGGACCGCCCCGACGATCGCCGCCGTGAAGAAACTGCGCGCCGCCGGCTTCCAGCACACGATCATGGTCGACGCCCCCAACTGGGGACAGGACTGGCAGGGCGTGATGCGCGCCAACGCCCGGACCGTCTACGACGCCGATCCCACCGGCAACCTGATCTTCTCCATCCACATGTACAGCGTCTTCGACACCGCGGCGGAGATCACCGACTACCTCAACGCCTTCGTCAACGCGAAACTCCCCCTGCTCATAGGCGAGTTCGGCGGCCCCGCCGACCAGTGGGGCGACCCCGACGAGGACACCATGATGGCCGCCGCCGAACAGCTCGACCTCGGCTATCTGGCCTGGTCCTGGAGCGGCAACACCGACCCGGTCCTCGACCTCGCCACCGACTTCGACCCGACCCGCCTCAGCTCCTGGGGGCAGCGGATCTTCAACGGCGCCGACGGCATCGCCCAGACCGCGAAGGAGGCCACCGTCTTCGGCGGCGGCACCCCGGGCGACACCCGGGCGCCGACCGCCCCCGGCACCCCGGTGGCCTCCGCCGTCTCGGCCACCTCCGCGACGCTCACCTGGGGCGCCGCCATGGACGACGTCGGCGTCACCGGTTACGACGTCGTGCGGATCAGCGGCGGTACCGAGAGCAAGGTCGCCGCGTCCACGGCGAACACCGCCACGCTGACGGGCCTCACCCCGGACACGGCGTACACGTTCGCCGTCTACGCCCGTGACGCGGCCGGCAACCGCTCGGCGCGCTCGGCCACGGTGAACGTCACCACCGACGAGGGCGGAGGCACCCCGGGTGCGGCGTGCTCGGTCGGCTACCGCGTGGTGGGGCAGTGGCCCGGCGGTTTCCAGGCCGAGATCGCCCTGCGCAACACCGGCACGGCGGCGGTCGACGGCTGGACCCTCGCCTTCGTCTTCCCGGACGGCCAGACGGTGGCGAACATGTGGGGCGGCACCCCCGCCCAGAGCGGGAGCGCGGTGAGCGTGGCCGCGGCGTCGTACACCTCGACGATCCCCGTCGGCGGCTCGGTGACCGTGGGCTTCATCGGCACCAAGGGCGCCACCAACACGGCGCCGACCGCGTTCACCCTCAACGGCACCGCCTGCACGACCGGTTGAGCGACCCCGTTCCCGTCGGCCGGCGAGGGCACCGGGCCCTCGCCGGCCGACGCGCGCCGTGGGGCCGGCGTCGGCGTCGCACGGGCGCCCGGCCTTGTCCCGACCAGGCCCCTGACCTAGGCTCGCAGTCGAGCAAGCGCTTTCTCCGTGAAGGGTGCCTCGTGGTGAGTGAGTCCGGTTCCGCGCCGCCGCACCCGCTGCCCGGTGCCGTCGGCCTGTCCCATCTGACCCCGTACGACTGGGAGGCCGCCGACGGTGTGTGCGGCGGCAGCCCGCATCTGCACCTGGTGTGCACGGAGGCGTACGTCGTCACCGGCGGCCGGGGAGCGGTGCAGACCCTGAGCCCCGACGGCTACCGGGACATCCCCCTGGAGCCCGGATCGGTGGCCTGGTTCACGCCGGGCACCGTGCACCGGATGGTGCAGGGCGGCGGCCTGCGCGTCACGGTGCTGATGCAGAACAGCGGCCTGCCCGAGGCAGGTGACGCCGTCTTCACGTTCCCGCCCGAGGTGCTCGCCGATCCCCGGCGGTACGCGGCCGCCGCGGCACTCCCGCCCGGAACCGGCCCGGAGACGGCCGCGGCCGCGCGCCGGCGCCGGGACCTCGCGGTC
Organism: Streptomyces sp. NPDC088766; assembly: GCF_044750845.1. Lineage (NCBI taxonomy): Bacteria > Bacillati > Actinomycetota > Actinomycetes > Kitasatosporales > Streptomycetaceae > Streptomyces > Streptomyces sp. NPDC088766. The sequence goes on from NZ_JBIVKQ010000008.1 coordinate 10,414, forward strand.
GAGGGGTACGTCGGCCTGCGCGAGGCCCTCGTCGCCGGCGACCCGGAGCCGCTCCTGGCCTTCCAGCGGGCCGCCGCCGGGCTGGTGCGCGAGAGGGTGCCGGTGTGGCGCGGGCTGTGGCGGGCCGGTGCGCTCGCCGCCGCCGAACGCACCGGCGCCCAGCTCGACGCGCTGGCGGCCGACGAGCCGTCGTATCTCGCGGGCGCGACCGCGTACGAGACCGCGCCGACCCGGCGTGAAGGCTTCGGGATGTGCGGCCGCAGGGACGAGTACACGCTGCCGGGCACCACGGCCGTGTGAACCGCACACGACGCCGTGAGCGGGCCGGCGTGCGTGCTGCCCGCCCCCGGAGGCGCCTACCCCTGCTGTCCCCGCTCCCGGTCGCCGACGCACCGGCCGCGTCCGCCGCCGAAGGCAGCAGCCGCGGCGGTGGACGCGGCCGGCCTCAGCGGGTGGCCGTCCAGCTGTGGGCGACGTCGACGACGAGGCGGCCGTCGAGCTGCTGCACCCGGAAGGGCAGCCGCGCCCGCACCCCGAGCCCGATCCGCGTCTCGCCCTCGAAGCTGCCGGCGTACCGCGTGTCGCGGAAGGTCCGGTAGCCGGTGATGTTCACGCCGGGCAGCGGCTGGGCGATCCGCGCGGGGTACGTCTGGGCGCCGGTGTCGGGGGCGTAGGCGGGCGCGTTCACCCGCACCTCCAGGATCGCTCCGCCGCCCACCGGGATGTAACGGCCGGAACCGTCCTGGTAGAGGCCGTCCACGTAACGGACCGAGTACCCGAGTTCGCCGGCGGCCGCGCCCGGAACGTCGATGACGAGCCGGTCGTGGCAGTCGTGCTGCCCGGTCCGCGCGTTGCGCACCGGCGCCGTCGCGCCGGCGGTGTCCGCCTTGTCGAGACTGCCCCAGCCTGCGGGGCAGGCGACGGCCGCGCGCGAGGCGGCGACCGGGGCGGCCTCAGCCGGCACCGCGGCCGCACCGAGCGTGGCCGTCATGACGGCGGCGGTGACCCAAATGGTTCTGGTTCGCACCATGATGTCCCCCTGGGGGTGCGTGTGACTGTTATCAGGTGAGACAGCCGGCTTGGCCGAATGGTTGCACCGTTCGGCGGACCCGTCACCCGAGCCGCCGGACCGCGTACGGGTCGGGCGCCGGGACGGGACCGTGATCAGATCCGGGACCGCCCGCCCGAGCCGTGACCCCGCAGGTCTGTCTCCCCCTGAGCGCCGTACGAGGTGACCGCGCCGCGCAGTGGCACGAGCGGGCGGCTGTGCCCGAGCACTTGCGCCGGCCGACCGCCGCCGGCCGCGGCGACCCGGAGGAGAACTTCCACGTCCGTTCCCTGACCGTCGGGCGCAACGCCACCGTCCGCGTGCCCGAACCGCTGCCGGCGGACCACCCCGCGACCAGGCGGGCCGCGGCCCGTGACGCGTCCGTGCTCCGCGCGACGGGGCTGCCGGCGGAGTACTGACGAGGGGCGCAACTCCCTTGCGGGGGTTCCGGGTTCCGGCTCGGCCTACAGGCTGAGCGCGTCCTCCACGTTGTTCATCCACGGGTCACGGAGTTGGTGTCGGGGGAGACGTACAGGCCCGGCGTCGAGGCGCTGAGGGGGGTCTGTTCGAGATCGGACTCGGTGTTCATGGTCATCGCGATCGAAGCGACCGTCCTGCCCTTGCCGTCGTCGGCGCCCCCCATGAGGCCGGCGTAGGCCGACTCGCCCGGTTCGAGCCTGAGCGCGTCCTCGATGCCGGGGGCCGCGCCCCGCTCCGTGGCCTGGCCGTCCAGTTCACCGAAGGTCACGACCGGGTGGCCCAGCGCCCGGCAGGCCTTCTTGCCCTTGTTGGTGATCTTCAACAGGTAGCTGCTGGTGGTCGGTTCGGCGAGGCTCGCGGTGAACTTCACGTCGTACGTGCTGCACGGGAAGACGTCGTAGTCGGCCGAGGAGCCGCCTCCGCCGCCGGACGAGCCGCTGCCGCCGCCGGACGAGCCGGTGCCGGACGAGCTTCCGGCGGGGGATGCCGACCCCGCCGGCGCTTCTGACGCTCCCTTCGACGGCGCCTTCGACGGCGTCTTCGACGGGGCCGCCGACGGACTCGTGATCGGTGTCGTGCCGGTGCCGCCCGCCGCGTCGTCCTCGGCGGGACCGCATGCGGTCAGTGCCAGTGCGGAGAGGGCGGCGAGGACGACGGCGGCTCTGCGTACGGTGCTCATGGCGTGGTTCCCCCGGTGAGAAGCGTGGCGTTCCGGACTGCTGCTCCAGCGTCCCGCGGGTTCTTCACAGCTTGGTGACAGGATCTCGCCGGATCCACCACCGTTCACGGCGCCGGGGAGGGCTGCCTCGTCCACGGGCGGGGCTCAGCGGGCGTATTCGACGATCTGCATCATGCCCTGGTCCTCGTGCTGGAGCTGGTGGCAGTGCAGCATCGAGCGGCCCTCGAAGTCCTCGGCGCGCAGCCGGAAGGTGATCGTGCCGCGGGGCGGGACGCCGACGGTGTCGTGCCAGACGGGGGTGGTCAGCGGGCGGCCGTTGACCGCCGTGAGCAGGAAGTGGTTGGTGTGCAGGTGGAAGGAGTGGTGGGAATGGCTGGGCGAGTTGTTGGCGACGGTCCATTCCTCCACTTCGCCCAGCCGGACGCGGTGGTTGACGTGATCGGGGGAGAAGCGGCCCCAGGACAGGTCCCGTGGGCCCGCCGCGGCATCGGCGTGCGGCGTCTCCCCGTCGCCCAGGATGCGGTAGGCGTTGGGGAAGGCGCCGGAGAACACGTTGCTGTGGCTGCGGAAGGCCATGTGCCGGGTGCGGGTGGGGGCGGGCAGCCTGGTGGGCCGTCCGGGCAGGCCGGCCGGCAGTGACATGTCGCGGGGCGGGCCGGTGACGACCATCGTCATCAGAGGACGGCCGACGCCGTCCGTGATCAGCTCGTACGTGCCGGGCTCACCACCGCGGACCAGCACGTCGGCCCGACCGCCCACGGGCAGAGCCACCGTGGAGGAGGCGACGGGGGCCATGAAGGTGATGCCGTCCTGTGCGATCTGGTGCATCGTGTGCCTCTCCAGCCGCAGGGAGAGCGTGGCGAGCGCTCCGGCATGCACGATCCGCCACCGCTGTACCTCGCCGGGCGCGATGGTGAGGACGGGATTCTTCGCCCCGTTGACGAGGAAGGTCGGGGCGAGGCCCTCGAAGGCGCCCTCCGACGTCAGATCCGGCACCCGCCCGCCGTTCAGGCGGAGTTCGTTGACGCAGAGGACGACCTCACGTGCGGCGGCGATCTCGGGGACCTCGTCGACGTCCCCCTCCACGACGATGACGCCGGCCATGCCGTTGAGCACCTGGGTGGCCGTGGATCCGTGATGGTGGGGGTGGTACCAGAAGGTGCCGGCGGGATGCCCGGCCGGTACCGTGACGCGGCTGCGGTGGGTCGTGGCGCCGCCCGGCTCCGCGGCGGGCTCGAAGGCCCGGAACGCGTTGTCCGCGTCGCCCGTCGGGTCCACGTGCATGCCGTGGGTGTGCAGGTTGAAGGTGTTGAAACGGTGTGGGACGTTGATGTTCTGGTGGGAGCCCGCGGTGTCCGGCGGCAGCGTGTTGACGTGCGTGATCTCGAGGTCGTCGCCGGGACGCACCCGCAAGGTCGGTCCGGGGACCGCCCCTTCGTAGGTGCGGGTGAGGACGGTGCCGACGCCGGGGAGCACCACTTCGGTGAATCCGACCGTGAGACGTGTGGTCAGGGAGCTCGTCCAGGGCGGGGTGCTGCGCGTCTCCGGTTGGGGGAAGCCGGGGTCCTCCTTGCGCCGCGACAGCGCGTGAGCACTCGTCGGCGGCACCGCGTGAGCACTCGTCGACGACGCCGTCAGGACCGCTCCGGCGGCGAGCGGCAGGCTTTTCAGTACACCGCGTCGGGGCAGAGTGGTCACGGGATGCCTCCTCGGGCAGCAGACGGACGGTGGACGGCTGATATCCACGGTGAAAGTGACAAATGGATATTTTTTGGTACGAGAGTGATCGCAGTGTAGGGGGCGCCCGACCGCGGTGACGGTGCAACACGGCGGGTGCGGGCCAGGCGGCTCCGGCCCGGGAGACCTCCCCGTCACCGGCCGCGGTCACGACGGCGACCGGCGCCGGCGGTGGAGCCGGTGAGGTGGCCGAAACGGCTTGAACGGCTCAAACGGCCGAAGTGGCGCGACGGGACAGGGAAGAAAGCGGTGGCTCCCGCCCCCGCGCCCCCGTAAGGTGCCCAAGTCGTAGCGGGGGAGGGGCGGTTCGGAACGTGGAACTCGGGGCGGCGCGGGAGCGGTTGGCGGACGCGGCGCGGGCCCCGCTGGGCGGCGGGCGGCGACCGGAGGCGGTCACACGCGTCGCGGGCGGCAGCAAGAAGGGGGTGTACCGCCTCGTGATGGACGACGCGACGACGGCGATCGCCCGTCGGAGGCACCGGGCCTGGACGAGACGCGGCTCGCGCTCTGCACACTCGCCCGGCGACTCTCGCTGACGGCGGGTCCGCTGCGTCTGCTCGACGGCGACTTCCCCGACCGTGCGGCCATGGTGTCCATGGCCGAGCACAACCTCAACGAGGCGCTGACCCTGGCCCGCGCCTGAACCCCTGGTACTACGGGTGCGGACGGCGCCCGGTCCGCGACCAGCGCCGACAACCGGGGTGAGCAGGTGGCACGCAGAACGAGCGCGGCCCTGCCCGCCGCCGCGGCGTCCGTGCCGAGCGGTGACGCCTGAACGCGACGACCCTGACGTGGCGTGACAGCGGGCGGCGCATCGGGCACGGCCTCGCCCGTGTCGGCGAGGACCGCAAGCCGACCGGCCTGGACCTCCTGTGCCTCCTGGATCTCCTGGACGACGTCAGGACGACGCCGATCCGGAACTCCCGATGAAGCAGGTGACCGCTGCCGGGAAGAGCCCCGCCTCATGAGCCGCACAGAAGACCTGCGGAAGAACCTCTTCGGAGGCACGACCTCCCGCGCCCGCCGGTTCGGCATGAGTTCCACCCCGGTGGCGGTGGTCGCGCTGTTCCGGATCTGGACGGGAGGCCTCACCCTTACTTCCGGCAGCCTCGTCGAATGACGCCCGTCACCGCGTCGACCGGCCCGGCCGGCCCCGTGCCCCTGCCCGTCCGGAGTGGCGGGGCAGGGGCACGGGGCCGGTCAGCGGACGTGGGCGGCGATGGCGCGCGCGCACGCCAGGGACTCGGTGTGCGTGGTGTCGACCTCCAGGTCGTAGATCACCCCTCGGTGGACCGCGTCCGCCTGCGAGGCGGCCATTCCCCGGACGCGATCCCCCCGCGCGATCTCCCGGCCCGCGGCGACCTCGCTCTCGCACCTGACGCCGACCCACAGCGCCGCCACGTCACCCAGCGCCTTCTGCCACCGCTGCTGGGACCCGGCCCCGCCGAGGAAGACCTCGTCGACCACGATCCGGGCGCCGGCGCGGGCCATCGTCACGATGCCCTCGGTCCAGGCCTCCTCCAGCGCCCGGAAGTCCGCCCCGACGCTCACCCGGCCGTCCTCCGCGATCTCGAGCCCCGCCTCGGACGCCTGCAGCTCCGCGGGCAGTGCGTCGACGAACGAGTCGACCCCGAACGCGAGCCACGGATCAGGCAGTACGGCCTGGAGGCACCGCACGATGCCGGACTTCCCCGAGCTGGAACCACCGTTGAGAAGGATCATCCGAGTCGTCGTCACCGCGCCACATTAAGGGCGCGTTCTCCGGGGGCGAAACGCATTTCGGGCCGGCCTCGGGGAGCGGGACGGACGTCACCGGGACGGCTCGGTCGTCGCTCCCCGAACGGCGGGTCGCGGTTCCCCCTCCCGGCCCGTCAGAGCGGCCAGGGACAGGGCGCCCGGTCCGGAGAAGACCAGCAGCAGGAAGCCCCAGCAGAACAGGGCGGGGGAGAGCCCGCCGTTCTGCAACGGGAACAGGCCGTCCGGCTGGTGCTCGGTGAAGTAGGCGAACGCCATCACGCCCGAGCTGAGGAACGCCGCACTGCGGGTCGCCACCCCCAGGAGGACGAGCACGCCACAGGTCAGTTCGATCACTCCGGCGTACCAGAAGGGCCAGTCGCCCGCCGGACTGGCCTTGCGCCCCAACACCCCGAAGACCGTGGCGGCGCCCTCGCTGGCGAACAACAGGCCGAGGACCGCGCGGAACAGGCCCAGCACGAGGGGCTGGTGAGTGGTCAGCCGGTCGCTGAGGCGCGGAGTGGTCATCGGTGCTCCTTGAGTGGCTGCGGTCCGGGCGGCTGCGGTCCGGGTACGGGACGACGTCTGTCATGACGTGGGGACGAGGCTCCCGGTTCTCCCTACGCGCGTACGGCGGGCCTTGTTCAAGAGGCGCGGGGCCGAATGACGGATTGACGGTCGCGGGACATGGGCAGAGGGCCAGCAGTACGTGACATGAGCACGCCCACCTTCCCCCACAGGAGGTCGATCATGCACTCACGCACCCGCGTCCCGGTACTGGCCGCCGCCCTCACGGCGGCCGCCACCCTCTTCGCAGGCCCGGCCCACGCGCATGCGCAAGCCCCCGCCGGCCAGCCCCTCGCGGCCCGGGTCGTCACCTACGACGCCGGCGCGTCCGCGGAGTTCCGGGCCGCCGTCGACCGTGGCGCGGCGATCTGGAACGAGAGCGTGGACAACGTCGAACTGCGACCCGTCGCCTCCGGGCAACGCGCCAACATCCGGATCCTCGCCGACAACGGCTGGCCCCGCGCCCTGACCACCTCGCTCGGCAACGGCACCGTCTACATCGGACGGCAGGCCGTCAACCAGGGCTACGACACGGTCCGCATATCGGCGCACGAACTCGGCCACATTCTCGGCCTGCCGGACCGCAAACCCGGCCCCTGCACCAGCCTGATGTCGGGTTCCAGCGCCGGCGTCGCGTGCACGAACCCCTATCCGAACGCGGCCGAGAAGGCGGAGGTCGAGGGCAACTTCGGCGCCGCGCTCGCCCGCCCCGCGGGAGCGCCGGGGACGGTGACGACCGTGGACTGAGTCCCCGACGGCCCGGGCGGGCCGCCGAAGCTCTGGAGTTCCTCAAGACGTGCTTGACCCCTCGACGTCGCGGGGCATGGCCCCGGTAGCAGTTCACATCGGACGACCACGGGGGTCGAGCGCAGTGGAATTCATGGTGATCGCAGGGTTCGCGTTCCTCGTGATCCTGATCGCGGGAATACGTCAGGACCGGCGGCGCTCCAGGTCGCGGGGCCGGTCCTGGGGCGGTGACGGCGGCGGTGACGGGGGCGGTGACGGCGGCGGCTGGTCGTGCGGCGGCGGATCGTCCTGCGGCGGTGGGTCGTCCTGCGGAGGAGGCGGCGGCGACTGACCGCCACGGAAGGTGTCGCCGTGATTACGCGGCGTCGCCGTCCGTCCATCGGCTGAGAACAGGTCACGATGGAGAAGTTTTTGAGCGCCAGGTGCGGATTGCGGGGCCCTTCGTGGGGTAGAACGGGTCTGGGACGCGATCCATGATCATGGATGGCGCCCACACCCATTCCAGCCGGCGTCCGCCGGCGAGAACGAAGGACACAGCAGTATGGCCAGCGGCACCGTGAAGTGGTTCAACGCCGAAAAGGGCTTCGGATTCATCGCCCAGGACGGCGGCGGCCCGGATGTCTTCGCGCACTACTCCAACATCTCCGGCAACGGCTACCGTGAGCTGGTGGAGGGAGAGGCGGTCACCTTCGACGTGACCCAGGGACAGAAGGGCCCCCAGGCGGAGAACATCGTCCGCGGCTGACCCCCTGTACCCAGCCCGCCCGGATCGCCGTGTAGAGTGGCGGAACCGACGCGGGGTGGAGCAGCTCGGTAGCTCGCTGGGCTCATAACCCAGAGGTCGCAGGTTCAAATCCTGTCCCCGCTACCAAAGAGAGGGGCCCGGCATCAGCCGGGCCCCTTTTCTCTGCGGTTTTCTCCGCAGTTCTCCGCGGGCGCGCGGAGCCGGGGCGGGGCCGTCACAGGTGGAGTCTGAGTTCGAAGCGGGGGCCCAGGTCCGGGGCGTCCGATCCGGCCAGTTCGGTGGCGAGGCCGTGGACGGTCACCAAGTCGTGCAGCAGCTCGGAGGTCTCCTCCGGCGGCAGGCGCGAGGCGCTCGCCACCTCCTCCAGGTGCACGGCCTCGCCCCGGTGTTCCCGCTGCAGACGGCTCAATGCCTGGAAGACCCGCTCGTGCTCCTCGGAGTACGGCCCACGGCCCTCGAAGGACCGGCTTCCCGAAGCGGCCCCACGCCGCCGCGGCGCGTCGTCGTCCCGTTTCCCGCGCTCCATGACATGGACTCCTTTCCCTCAGCCCCTGCCCGCGCCGGCGCTGTGCCCTTGCAGGGTCCGTGCGACCTCCTCGTCGCCGACCTGGTCGAAGTCGGCGTACCACAGACCGACCGCCCGGAAGTCCGGCGGCTGGTGCAGGCAGACGACGTCGTCCGCCTCCGAGCTCATGGCCACCGCCGACTCGGGTGCGCCGACCGGAACGGCCAGGATCAGCCGGGCGGGCCCTTGCCGGCGCAGGTGGCGCAGGGCGGCACGCGCGGTGACGCCGGTGGCGAGTCCGTCGTCGACGACGATCACGGTCCTGCCCTCGACGTGCGGTGCGGGCCGGTCGCCGCGGTACCGCCGTTCCCGGCGCCGCAGTTCGGTCCGCTCACGGGTCACGTCCGGACCGAGCACGTCCCCGCTCAGGCCGAGCATCTCCACCGAGCGCCGGTCGAACAGGGGAGGATCGTCCCCCACGATCGCGCCGATGCCGGTCTCGGGGTGCCCCGGGACGCCGATCTTCCGCGTCACGAGGACGTCGAGCGGTGCCCCGAGCGCCCGGGCGACCTCGACGGCCACCGGGACGCCACCCCGGGGGAGGGCCAGGACGAGGGGATCGGCGAGAGCACCGTCCGCCGACCACTCCAGCAGCCGGGCGGCGAGTTCCCGGCCTGCGTGGCGACGGTCCTGGAATCGCATGACCTCTCACCTGCCTTCCTCGGACGAGGACGTGCGCACGGTCTCCGGCGCGGGCGGAACCGGCCCGTCGGGGACGGTTCCCGTCCGCCTCCCCGTCCCTCCCACCCCGTCCGTCTCCCGCACGTTCCCGTTCGCGGGAGTGCGTGCGGTGAGCGCGGCCGTCCTCTCCTGTCCGGGGTTTCCTCCCGGACGACGGCCAAACGGGAACCCCGCTCCCGCGAGCGGGTTCCCCCCGGCATCGTGGGTACGCGGTGGGGGACATCCGGGTCGTGGCGATCCGCAGGATCGGCCGATGGGGAAGAGGCTGATACCGATGACCACCTCCGACATGGTTCTGGTGCCCGCCGGTGAGGTCACGCTCTCCGGTGACCTCGTCGTCCCGGCACCGGCGCGGGCCGTGGTGCTCTTCGCACACGGCAGCGGCAGCTCCCGGCACAGTCCGCGCAACCGCATGGTGGCCGCCGAACTGCGCACCGCCGGGCTGGGCACGCTGCTGATGGATCTGCTCGGCGAGCGCGAGGAGCGGCACGACGCGCTGACCGCCGAGCACCGGTTCGACATCGCGCTCCTGGGCCGGCGGGTCGTGGCCGCGATCGACTGGCTGGGGACCCAGCCCGACACCCACAACCTGCCCGTCGTCCTGTTCGGCGCCAGTACCGGCGCCGCGGCGGCGCTGGTGGCGGCCGTCGAACGGCCGGACCGCGTGCTGACCGTGGTGTCGCGCGGCGGGCGTCCGGATCTCGCGGGGGACGCCCTGGAGCAGGTGACGGTCCCGGTACTGCTCCTGGTCGGCGGGCGGGATCAGCACGTGCTGGCCCTCAACCAGGAAGCGGCCCGGCGCATGCGGTGCCCGCACGCCCTGCACGTCGTCCCGGGGGCGACGCACCTGTTCGAGGAACCGGGCGCTCTGGAACACGTCGCCGCGACGGCCAGGCGGTGGTGCGACGACCGGCTGCACTCCGCGCACGAGTCCCGCGCGACCGCGCAGCCGGGACCGGCCCGGACGCCGGCCCGGGGCGAGAAGTGACCGGTCGGACGCGGATCCGCCGCGCGGCGCGGCGCACGGTCCCGGAGACGACGTGAGCGTGCCGACGGGCACGGAGGACGGCCGGCCGTCTGCCCCCTGCGTCGCGGTGCGCCGCGCGCCGGGGGCACGGCGGGAGCCGGACCCATCCGGAGGAGGAACACCATGAGCGCATCGGACCCGGGACGCCGTGAGCAGCGGGCGCGTCGCGCGCGTTCGGGGACGCTCGGCCGGCGCTTCCCGAGGACCGGAACCGAACCGACCACCGCACAGAGCCCGCTCGCACTGCGCCTGCTGCTGTCCGGTGTCTTCGTGCCGGTGTTCGTCGCGGCGGCCGTCGCCCTCGCCGTGTGGGCCGCCCACTCGGGTCCGGGCGACAGCCCGGGACGCGGCCCGCTGATCGCCGTCGCCGTCCTGTGCGGGGCCCTGGCCCTGCTGGCGGCAGCCGACCTCCTGGTCGTCGGGCGTCGGCTGCGGCGTGAGCGCGGCGCACGGTGAGGGCGTGACGCGGGGCGCGGCGAGGACGTCCCTCCTGCCGCGGGCCCCGGTCCCCGTTCAGCGCCGGTAGAGCGCCACGAGGGTGCCGACGGCGAGCCGCCGGTCCTCGACGGCCCGGTGGACCAGGGCGGCGCTCGGCGCCTCGGGGAGGACGCACGGCTCCCCGAGCGCGTACAGGCGGAAGTAGTACCGGTGTGCCTCGTCTCCCGGCGGTGGGTGTGGTCCGCCCCAGCCCCGTTCGTGGAAGCCGTTGACGAGTTCGGTGCCGCCGGGCGGGACCTCGCCCGCTTCCGTACCGCCGCTGCGGGGGTCGATGCCGACCACCACCCAGTGCACGAACGTGCCCGACGGCGCGTCGGGGTCCTCGCACAACAGCACCAGCTCGGTCGCCTCGTCCGGGATGCCGCTCCACGTCAGCGGCGGGGATTCGTTCTCTCCTTCGTACGCGTACCTGCGCGCCAGAACGGCGTGGTCGTCGAACGCGCTGCTGATGAGTTCGATGCCGGCCATGGAACCCGGAGTACCCGCCTGAGTCCGCGCGTACCGGTGGGGCGCCGCGGCGCGAGCCGGGCCGGTACGGCACCGGCGGCGGCCGCACCACCGTCGATTCACTCGCCGGGCGGATCGGGGCGCTGCCACCGGGCGCGCCGGACCGTGCAACGGTGTTGCAACGTACGGCCCGGCAAGGTGGTCGGTGCCCGGGCGGCGGCCTCGCCCGTGCCGGAGCGACCGGCCCCGTACTGACGGCGGTACGGGGCCGGTGGCCGGTTGCCCGCCCCGCCACCTCGTCGGCCTGCCGGACGCCCGCCGGTCCTGCGCCGGGACGGAGGCGGGCCGGGAGCGCGGGCCGTGGCCGCGGTGACGGTGCCGCGGTGGCCCCGCGGCAGCGGGCGGTTCACGGCCGACGGGGGCCGGCCGGGCGCGCCCTCGCCTCACATTTCCGGCAGTCCCGCCACCTTCGCGCTCGCCGACAGCTCGTAGACCAGGGTGATCGTGCGGCGGCCGCCGGGAGGCAGGACGACGTCCCAGCGGGCGATGCCCTCCGCGTCGACCGTGTCGGGCACAGGGGAGCAGGCCTCCTCGCGCAGACGTACCTCCACCGCCGAGACCTCGGAGACGGGGATGCGCTCCCGCACGGCGACGGTCTGTCCGGCCCGTTCGGCGGGGGCGGAGAACCGGGAGAGGTGCAGCCGGACGGTGTGGGTGGCCACGGTCCGCTGGCTCAGGCCGGGGGAGGTGCGGGACTCCTCGGCGTGCCGGACCACGCGGTAGTCGTCGCAGCTCCCGAAGGCCAGCTCGACGGGGGCGCCCGGGGCCGTGAAGTCCAGGGCGCCGCGGCCGGTGAACCCGCTGTCGCGGACCAGGTCCACGGGCCCGGCGAGCAGGGCGTGGCCGGAGCGGTTGTCGAACCGTGCGACGCGGGTGACCAGGGGGGACAGCTCGGGCGCGCAGGCGTACTCGCTTCGTGCCGCCGTGGTGAAGGCGGACAGGGGCACGCGGTGGGCGCGGCCGTCCGCGGGCACCGAGACCGGCGCGGAGGCGTTGAGCACGCGTGTCTCGCCGCCGTCGGCGACTCCCGGCAGGCCGAGCACGGGGGCCGGGCCGAGGTCGCCGATCTCCTGTTCGCGCAGCTCGACGTCGACCGTGCGGCGCTCCGCCGCGGTGCGGTCCGTGAGCGTCAGCCGGTCCTCCCGCAGGCGCGGCGGTTCGGCGGCCGCCGCGGACCGGGCCGTCGACAACGTCAGCCGTACGTCCGACCAGTCCTCGCCGGTGCGCTGCCAGACCATCGCGTCGGTCTCCAGCGTGAGGGAGTCCCCGTCGAGCACGGCCCGGTAGGCGGGCCGCCACAGCGCGCAGGGGGTGAGGTGGGTCAGGCGCAGCCCCGCCGGGCCGGCGGCACCGGCCTCCACGGTCAGCTCCACATATCCGACCAGCTCGGCGGGTTCCGACTCCGCGAGGTCCATGGCCCGCTGTGCCTCGCCGAGTTCGGCGGCCAGCGCGGTCAGCCGGGCTTCCGCGGCGCGCAGTCGCTCACCGCACGCGTCGCGCTCGGCGTCCACCCGGTCCAGTTCGCGGGCCCAGCGCGGCGCCTCGGTCTCCCCGCGACCGGCGCCCTCGCCGATCTCCCGCAGCAGGTCGGCGGCGAGGCGGCCGAGCAGGTCGAGGCGCGACCGCAGCCGGTCGCGGCGCTGCTCGACGGCGAGCCGTTCCTGTTCGAGGGCGTGCACGTGGTGGCGGAGGGCGGAGTCGTCGTCGGCGGACGGCAGCGGCCCGCGCGGCGTCCATGTGCGGACGATCCGCACGTCGAGCACGGTCGCGCCGTGCTCGGCGGTCAGTTCGGCGTGCAGGGTGCGGTCGACGGCCAGCGCGCTGACCGGCCCGAGCCGCAGCCGCTGGACACCGGCCCGCAGGTCGAGCACGGCGGCGCGTTCGACGTGGGCGCGGTCCTCCAGGCAGGTGACGGCGGTGACGGGGAGGGCGATCGGCTTCGGGGCCGTGGACATGGGTGGGTCAGCTCCTGCGGTTGCCGCCGACGAGGGACTTGCCGGCCGGGATGCGGATCTCGTAGCCGCCGTCGAGAGCGGTGGTGCCGCCGGCGGGCAGCGTCACCCGCCAGACGCGGGTGCCCGGTGCGTGCCGGTCGGACCCGGCACCGTCCTCGGGTGCCGTCCAGTCCGCCCGTTCCTCGATCCGGACATCCGGGTCGGAGGTCACCGGCACCGGCTCGCGGACCTCGACGGTCACGGGCCCGGCGAGTTGGCTGGCCAGTTCCACGTGCACGCGGTGGTCGAGCACGGTGATGTTGTTGCGCAGGCCCGCCGTCGACTCGCGCAGGTTCGTGCGGCGGGTGACCCGGATGCCCTCGGCCGGCCCGAGTCCCACCCGGCGCACACCGCCGGGCGCGAGGGTGGGCAGTGCGGTGGTCAGCAGGAAGTCGTCGTCGACGGTGACCTCCACCGGCCCGGCCAGCAGGGCCTGGTCGGTGGCGTTGGAGAGCACGAGGGTGGCGTACACGGTCGGCTCCACCGACGGCACGCACAGGTACTCGGTGCGCAGACCGACCGGGATCTCGCCGACGGTGACGGTGTGCCAGGTGCCGTCCGAGGGGATGTCGGCGCGGGCGGCGGCGTCGAAGCGGTGGTCGAAGGAGCCCGCCGACTCGCGGGGCCGCACGGCGTGCCCGGGCAGCGGCAGCGCGGCCACCGCCTCGGCGCGGCGGCGGTGCTCGGCCGCCACCGGGTCGAAGGGGGAGTCGGGGAACAGCCGGCCCCGGCGATCGCCCTGCTCGTCGGGGCCGCACAACACCAGTGCCGCGTAGTCGAGTTCGGCGCCACTCGGCTGCGGCGGACCGACCGCCGGGGCGGGCGGCGGCGGCGCGGCCCGCCCCGGCGCCGGGGGCGCCTTGGCCGCGGGAGCCGCGAAGGCCCTGCCGGCGGTACGCGGCGCGCCGCCCGGACGCGACCTGGTCGGCTGCGCGAGGTCCGGCACCGGGCCGCCGAAGGGCACCGGGGCGCCGACGGGTGCGCCGCCGGGCGCCGCGGGCAGGGGCGGGGGCCCGCCGTAGGACGGTGGAGGCGGCGGGACCGGGGGAGCGAGGTCGGCCGCGACGGCCATCGGTGCCGCTCCCGGAAACCCGGGCGTGGTGGCCGCGGCGGGACGCGGGCCCGGGGCGTCGTATCCGGTGAACAGGTCGGCGAGCCCGGCCGGGGGCTCGCGCCAGCCGGAGGGGGCGGGGGCGGGCTGACGGCGCCCGATCCGGACCGAGCTGAGCCTGGGCAGACCGGTGCGGCGCCGCAGGTCGGCGGTGGACAGGGCGACCCGTACGCCCGTCCAGTCCTCCCCGGTGCGCTGGGCGACCGAGGCGCGCAGCACCAGACGGCCGCTGTCCTCGCCCCGGCGGTGGCCGAGACGGTAGGCCGGCACCCAGACGGCGCCCGGCACCCCGTACTCCAGCTCCAGTTCCGTTTCCGCGCCACCGCTGCCGCCGGCGAGGGTGAGGACCGCGGAGACCGTGGTCCCGACGTGCGCCGGCGGCACGTCGGTGGAGGCGCGGGCCAGCCGGTCCGTGGCGACGGCGAGGTCGTGCCCGACGAGGCGCAGTGCCTCGTCGAGCTCGGCGAGGCGGGTGTGCAGGTCCGTCAGCCGTCGTTCGACGAAGTCGGCGAGTTCCAGCCACGCGTCGACCGGGGTGCGCCGATGCGGGTCGTCGCGCCTGCGGGCCGGCGGGACCGGGTGCAGGGCCGCGACGTCCCGGATCAGGTCCAGCTGCCGGTCCCGACGCCCCTGTGCCGCCGCGTACGCGTCGCTCAGCCGCTCCACCTCGCGCCGCAACGTATCGGGTGCGTCGGCGTCCCGCGGCTCGGCCCCGACCTCCACCCTGGCCTCGACGACACGCACGCCGGGAGTGCCGAGGACGCGCGCCCGCAGTGAGCCGGGATCCAGCGAGCGGGGCAGCCCCGTCACCCGTACCCGCCCGTCCGGCGGCACGCTGCCGCGGGCCAGGCGGCGGCAGAGCGCGCCCTGCGCGTACACCACGACCGAATCGAGGGCCGACCCCCAACTCCGTGCTTCTTCCACCCGCATGTACGCCCCCACCGTGTCCCTGCCGAGCACAGCCTACGTCCCGTGCGCGTCCCGCCGCGATGCCCGGATGCGGCTCGGTGAGGGGTTCAGCGAGGGGTGATGGGTGAGGGGTGACAGGGGCCGGGTGGTCGACGGGTGGTCAGGGAGAGGGCGTGGGCCTGCTGCCGGAGTCGGCGGACATGGCGAGCCGCAGCCTGTCCTCGTCCGTGCTGCCGGGCGACGCGGTCAGGATCACGATCTTGAGTTCGCAGTCGCCGTCGGTCAGGACGTCGCAGTCCACTTCCACGCGCCCGACCGTGGGGTGCTCGACCGTCTTGCGGTCCTGGCGGTGCGCGGCCACCGTGCCGCTCGCCCACAGCCGGGCGAAGGTGCGATTGCCCGTGGCGAGGACCCGGATCAGCTCGTTCAGGCGTGTGTCGTGGGGGAAGCGGCCGGACGCCCGGCGCAGGTCCGACACGATGGAGAGGTCGCAACGGTCGCGGTTCTCCTCGAGCACCGGCCAGTGTGCGACGCGTCCGCGCCCGGGGCCGACCGGGAACCGTTCCCGGGCGAAGTTGCGCAGTTCCGGCGGCGTCGCCGCAGGGTCGCCGAGCAGTGCCGCCCACGCAGGGTTCCAGTGGATCAACCGCCAGTCCGCTGCGAACACGGCGACCGCGGCGTCCCCGAGCCGGTTCAGCAGCCGGTGGACCCCCGGCGGGACGCGGTCGGGGACCGGCTCGTCGTTCACGGGGACCAGTCCGGCCATGCGGTGGAGGTGGTCTCGTTCGGGGCGGGTCAGTCGCAGGGCGTCCGCGAGGGAGGCGACCACCTGTGCGGAAGGGCGCGTGGCCCGGCCCTGTTCCAGGCGCACCACGTAGTCGACCGAGAGACCGGCGCGCTCGGCGAGTTCCTCGCGGCGCAGTCCGGTCGTGCGGCGCGCCCGGCCCGACGGCAGTCCCACGGACGACGGGGACAGCCGCTCCCGCCAGGCGCGGACCGTCGCGCCCAGACCGACGCCCTGCTGTGGTGCCGTGCCGTGCTGTGGTGCCGTGCCGTACTGCGTTGCCATGCCGTCCATCCTGCCCCGTCCGACGGTGGTACTGCCGTTCCTACGGTCGCGGCGTCCCTGGTGCACCTCCGCCGCGTCGCGAACGATCGACGCATGACCACCGTATTCATCACCGGAGCCAACAAGGGTCTCGGCCACGAGACCGCCCGCCGCCTCACCGCACTCGGCCACACCGTGATCGTGGGAGCCCGCGACCCGGAACGGGGTGCCGCCGCCGCGGCCGCGCTGGGTGCGCGGTTCGTCCGGATCGACGTCACCGACGACGCCTCCGTCGCCGCCGCGGCGGCCGACGTCGCCGCCCACGAGGGCGTGCTGGACGTTCTCGTCAACAACGCAGGCGTGCACGGTCCGTACGGCGATCCGAGCGACCTGACCGGCGCGGACGCCCTCGGCGTCTTCGACGTCAACGTCTTCGGCGTGGTCCGGACGACCACGGCCTTCCTGCCGCTGCTGCGCCGGTCCCCGGACCCCGTCATCGTCAACGTCAGCAGCGGGATGGGATCGCTCGCCTTCACCCACGACCCGTCGCGCGTCGAGTCGGCGATCGTCGTGCCCCTCTACACCGCCTCCAAGGCGGCCCTCACGATGCTGACCACGCAGTACGCCAAGGCGTTCGAGGACATCCGCGTCAATGCCGCCGATCCCGGCTACACGGCGACCGACCTCAACGGCCACAGCGGTCCCCAGACCCTCACCGAGGGCACCGACGCGATCGTCCGGCTGGTGACCGAGGGGCCCGGCGCCGGTTCGGGACGCTTCGTCGACCGTGCCGGTCCGATCGACCTGTTCTGACGAAGGCCGGCTCTCCCGGTCCTCGTGAACGACGCCGGCCGGTGCTGCCTGCGGCGTGGCGGGACCGGGTCCGCCGCGCGCCCCCGCCCGCGTGACGGCCGGACGCCTGGGACGCGGGCGGTCCGGGCCGCCGCGCGACGGCCGCGGCGGCCTCGTGGACCACGCGGTGCGGGAGCCGTCGGTCCCGCCTTACGCGGACTGCCCCTCTCCCGGCGCCTCCTCCGCGCTCGCGGCCGGGGCGGCAGGCGCCTCCGGGGAGGTGTAGAAGACCGACGAGCCCTGCTTGCTGCGCTGGGCCTGGTTCTTGGCGACCAGCCCTTCGAGGGTGCTGCGCACGACGGTGGTCTTGATGCCCCGTTCGGGGTGCTGCTCACCCAACGACTGGGCGACCTCGGCCGCGGAGCGCGGCTCGCTCCGGCCGGCGAGGTGCTCGCGGACGAGAAAGACGAGCGAGGGCTGATCCGCCTTCGGGGCCGCCTTGCCGGCCGCCGCCTTCTTGACGGCCGGCTTCGCAGCCGCCGCCGCGGGCTTGGCGGCCTTCGACCGGCGGGAGGCGCCGGCCGAGGCCTTCTTCCGGGGAGCGGGCACCGCCGCGGCCTTCTCGACCGCGGCCTTCTCGTTGGAGGCCTTCTCGACCGCGGCCTCCTCGTTCGCGGCCTCCTCGACCGCGGGCGCGGCGGGCGCGGACTCCACACCGAGGGCCTGCTGCACGTTCAGCAGCACCGTGCGGTCCTTCTCCAGGGAGGCCAACTGCTCCTGCAGCACGGCGATCTCACCGGCGATGCGGTCCTGCTCCTTGAGGTTGCGCTCCAGGTCACCGGCGACCTGCGCCGCATACTGGCTGGTCACCCCGTTTGTCTGTGTGGTGGTCTCGGACATGACGCTCACGCTCCTTGATAGGACCCGACAGGTCGCGGGCCGCCGACCCACGACCGGTACGGCGTTGTGTCGAAGTGATACTACGGAGCGCAGCCTTCCCGCGGTCGGTCTCAGCCCGCACCGCGTTGCCGCCGTTCGAACAGTGCGACCGGTGCGACCGGTGCGACCGGTGCGACGTAAGGATTTCGTCATCGGCCACGGCGTGCGCGGCGGCCGTCCGCGCCCGTTGAATGGGCGGACGACGAAGTGAACTCCTGGAGATCGGGGCGAAGATGGGGCGCGTGCGCAGGGCACTGACCGGGCCGTCGGCCATTGCGGTGCTGGTGGTGGCGGTGGCGGGCGTCGGATGGGGTCTGTACTGGTTCCAGCCGTGGAAGCTGTGGCAGGACGAGACCGTCCAAGAGGCTCTCCCCGGAGCCGTGAGCGGCTCGGCCCCTTCGGCGTCGGCTCCCGCACCGGCCCCCTCGGACGAGCCCTCCGGGCAGTCCGCCCCGGCCACCGGTCCGCACACATTGGCGAGCGGTGAGCTGATCGGCCACGAGCACGCGACCTCGGGCACGGTGAAGCTCGTACGGCTGGCCGACGGCTCCCACGTCGTCCGGCTGGAGAACCTGGACACCAGCAACGGACCGGACCTGCGCGTCTGGCTGACCGACGCGCCGGTGCAGCGGGGGCGCGCCGGATGGTACGTCTTCGACGAGGCGGAGCACGTCAGCCTCGGCAGGCTCAAGGGCAACAAGGGAAGCCACAACTACGTCCTCCCCGCCGACCTGGACCCGTCGGACTACCGCAGTGTCAGCATCTGGTGCGACCGCTTCGACGTGTCCTTCGGCGCGGCCGAACTCGCCCGCGCCTGAGAGCCGTCCGTCTTCACGGCGGTGTCCCAAGGCCCGCGGTGTCCCGCCCGCCGCGCGGCCGACGGCGTCCGGTCAGCCGCTGCCCGTGAGTTCGCCGCTGAGCGTCCCGTGGATGCGGGCGCTGGCCTCGTTGAGGCCGGTGATCTCGACGGTCTTGCCGCGCTGGGCGTACTTGTGCTCGACGGCGTCCAGCGCGGCGACCGAGGAGGCGTCCCAGATGTGGGCGGCGGACAGGTCGATGACGACGCGGTCGGCTTCGGTGGTGTAGTCGAAGCGGTCGACGAGGTCGTTGGAGGAGGCGAAGAACAGCTCACCGGTGACCCGGTGGACGACGGTCGAGCCGTCGGGGTCGGTGACCGAGCTGACCTCGGCGAAGTGGGCGACACGCCTGGCGAAGACGACCATCGCCGTGACGGAGCCGACGACGACACCGATGGCGAGGTTGTGGGTGGCGACCACACAGACGACGGTGACCGCCATGACGGTGATCTCCCCCGCCGGCATCCGTCCGAGCGTCCTCGGTGCGACGGAGTGCCAGTCGAAGGTGGCCACCGACACCATGACCATCACGGCGACGAGCGCGGCCATGGGGATGTCCGAGACGACCGGGCCGAAGACGATGCACAGCACCATCAGGAAGGCGCCCGCCAGGAACGTCGACAGACGGGTACGGGCGCCGGAAACCCGTACGTTGATCATCGTCTGGCCGATCATGGCGCAGCCGCCCATGCCGCCGAAGAAACCGGTGACGATGTTGGCGACGCCCTGCCCGACCGACTCACGGGTCTTGGACGACCGGGTGTCGGTGATGTCGTCGACCAGCTTGGCGGTCATCAGCGACTCCATCAGCCCGACCAGGGCCATGGCGAGCGCGTAGGGGGCGACGGTGGTCAGGGTGTCCAGCGTGAACGGCACGTCCGGCAGGCCGGGCACCGGCAGCGCGGAGGGAAGGTCCCCCTTGTCGCCGACGGTCGGCACCGCGATCCCCGCCGCGACCGTGACGGCCGTGAGGACGACGATGGACACCAGCGGGGCCGGGACCACCGTGGTGACCTTGGGGAAGAACACCATGAGGGCCAGGCCGGCGGCGATCAGCGGATAGACCGGCCAGGGCACGTCCGTCATCTCCGGAACCTGCGCCATGAAGATCAGGACGGCCAGGGAGTTGACGAAGCCCACCATCACGCTGCGCGGCACGAACCGCATCAGCTTCGCCACCCCGAGCGCGCCCAGGGCGATCTGGATGACGCCGGCCAGGATGACGGCCGCCACCAGGTGGCCGAAGCCGTGCTCACGGTTCAGCGGGGCGATGACCAGGGCCACCGCGCCGGTGGCCGCGGAGATCATCGCCGGCCGGCCGCCGACCACGGCGATGGTGACGGCCATGGTGAAGGAGGCGAACAGACCGATGGCCGGGTCGACCCCGGCGATGATCGAGAACGAGATCGCCTCCGGGATCAGCGCCAGGGCGACCACGAGACCGGCCAGCACCTCGGTGCGCAGCACTTTCGGGTCGGACAGCAGGCCGGGACGCCGGGGGCCACGCAGCCACGCGGCCGGGGACGGTGCGGAGGAGGACAAGAGAAGGCAGACCTGTCGTGTTCGGGCACACCCGGCATCACGGCGGGCGCGCGGAAGGGCGGGGGAGAGACGGGGGAGAGGCAAGGAGAGGGGGAAGGCGCGGATGACCGGGCCGGTCCTCCATGAGGTCCGCGAGGGGCGGAACGGGGCCGGCGGGCGGCTCAGGGGCGAGCCGTGAGGGCGGCGGGCACCGCCCGGCGGTGAAGGCTCACGGCGGGAGGACGGCGACGCCGGTCGTCACGGACATGCGCATGCTCTCTCCTGCGGACAACGGATTTCGCCGGGGGCTTCGTCGGCCCCGGCACGAGGGACGGCGCGGGACGGCGGGCCCGTACCGGGAGAAAGGCACCGCGGAGAGCCGTCCCCGGGCCGGGGCAACTCTACCCTGACGTTAGGGTAGGGATCGGCGCCGGCTTCCGGTGGCCGCCGCCGGAGACGAGAAGGGCGCCCGCGTGAGCAGCGAGCACATGCAGATCGGCGAGGTCGCCGCACGGACCGAGCTGTCGCTGCGCACGATCCGGCACTACGAGGACGCCGGCCTCGTCATCCCCTCCGCCCGCTCCCAGGGCGGTTTCCGCCTCTACACCGAGGCCGACGTCGCGCGCCTGATGGTCATCCGCCGGATGAAACCCCTCGGCTTCACCCTCGACGAGATGCGCGGCCTGCTCGAGGCGACGGACCGTCTGGACTCGGACGACGAACTCACGCCCGCGGAGCGCGAGGAGCTGCGGACGCGCATCCGCGGCTTCGAGCAGGCCGCGCAGCGGCGGGTCGAGGATCTGCGCGTCCAGCTGGCACGCGCCGAGGAGTTCGCGGCCACGCTCGCCGAGCGGCTGACCCGGACCACGGCGCCCTGACCGGAGGGCCGGCCGGGCACGCGCGTCGGGCGAGGCGGTACGGGGATGCCCGGTCGATGTTGTCCTCGGTGGTGAGGGCCGGCGCGATCGTCCCGGCCTCGGCGGGGTCGTCGAGGCGCGTGCCGGGGTCGTCGAGGCGCGCGCCGGGCATCTCACGGACCAGGTTGCCGTCGGCCTCCGGCAAGTGACGGACGGCCTCCATGCCTTCGTCGACGAGGAGCCCGGTGCTCTGAGCGGTGTCCGCGCGGCAAGGACCGTGGTCACCCTGCGCCGCGTCGAGACCCTCACGGTGGCGCCGCCCGGACTCCCGAGCTGATCACGTACATCACTCAGGTTCACGTATGGGAACGTGCGGGGATGTCGGGCGCCGTGCCGCCTGGGAAGCCCGGTTGTGGCGGAAACGGCTCGACGGGCAGGGAAGTCTGTTCGCGGAAGCAATGCCACGACTCGGGTGCGAGCGCTGTATGTCGTGAAGCGGAATGAGGGCGCGGGTGGTCGCCGCCTTCCGTGCCCACCCTTCTCAAACTCTTGCCACCTGGCCACCGGACCCCTATCGTCGCCGCACGGAAAGCGCTTTCTCGGGACCGGGACCGTCCCGAGGGGAGCCGACCGTCGCGGTGGGCGCCGCGACTTGTGCACGAGCCGCCAGTGATCCGGTACGGGGCGTCCCGCGACGCCGACGTGCCGCCGAACGAAGGGTGCGCGTCATGACGAGCCGGCGTGCGACCGTCCCCCATGCTCTTCCCGTCGGCCCGGATTGACGGTCCACGGACAAACCTTCGCCGTGTGCGGCAGCAATGCGAGGCCAGGCAGAACGAAGAATCAGGAGACATCCATGCAAAGAAAAGTCGCCCTGCGGCTCTCCGCCGCATCGGCCGCGATGGCCCTCGCGGCCGCGGCCGGTGTCGTGCTGTCGATGCCGGAGGCCTCCGCGGCGACCGGTGCCGCGACCGGTTACGCGACCCAGAACGGCGGTACCACCGGCGGAGCCGGCGGCCAGACGGTGCGGGCCACCACCGGAACCGCGATCCACGCGGCCCTGTGCGGCAGGGCCAGCAGCAGCACCCCCATCACCATCGAGGTCGAGGGGACCATCAACCACGGCAACACGGCCAAGGTGTCGGGCAGCAGCTGCAACACCGCCGCCGGGGTGATCGAGCTGAAGCAGATCAGCAACGTCACCATCGTCGGCGTCGGCGGCGGAGCCGTCTTCGACCAGCTGGGCATCCACATCCGTGAGGCCAGCAACATCATCATCCAGAACGTGACGATCAAGAACGTCAAGAAGTCGGGCTCGCCCACCTCCAACGGCGGCGACGCCATCGGCATGGAGAGCGGCGTCCGCAACGTCTGGGTCGACCACACGACCCTGGAGGCGTCGGGCGGCGAGTCGGAAGGCTACGACGGCCTCTTCGACATGAAGGACGACACCAAGTACGTGACGCTGTCGTACAGCGTCCTGCGCAACTCCGGGCGCGGCGGTCTGATCGGCTCCAGCGAGAGCGACCAGTCGAACGGGTTCGTCACCTTCCACCACAACCTCTACCAGAACATCGACTCCCGCACGCCCCTGCTGCGCGGCGGAACGGCCCACATCTACAACAACCACTACGTGAGCCTGAACGAGTCCGGCATCAACTCCCGTGCCGGAGCGCGCGCCAAGGTGGACAACAACTACTTCGAGGACTCCAAGGACGTCCTGGGCACCTTCTACACGGACGCGGCCGGCTACTGGCAGGTCAGCGGCAACGTCTTCGACAACGTGACGTGGTCCGCCCCCGGCACCGACAACAACCCCGCCGGGCCGAACCCGCAGTCCAACACCACGGTCAGCATCCCCTACCCCTACACGCTCGACGCCGCCGCGTGCGTGCCGGACGTCGTCAGCCGCACGGCCGGGGCGGGCAAGGGCCTCCAGGTGTCGAACGGCAGCTGCGCCGTGCAGTCGCCCACGCCGACCCCGACCACCCCGCCCACGTCCGCCACGCCGACCCCGACCCCCAGCCCCACCTCGGGGCCGAGCCAGCCCAGCGGTACCAACCTGAGCATCGGGGCCGGGTCGGACGGCTCCAGCAAGGCCACCGGCACGAGTTACGGCAACGTGCGGGACGGCGACATGAGCACGTACTGGTCGCCCGCCGCCTCGACCGGCGCCATCTCGATCAAGTGGGGTTCCGCCACGTCCGTTTCCCGGATCCACATCCGCGAGGCGGCGGGGGCGACGGGTGCCATCGGCGCCTGGAAGGTGGTCAACGGTGACACCGGCGCCGTGCTGACCTCGGGCAGCGGCGCGGGTGCCATCACCTTCCCGCGGACCTCGCTGAGCAAGGTCACCTTCGAGATCACCGGTTCGACGGGCACACCGAAGGTCGCCAAGTTCGAGACCTACGCCCAGTAGACGGGCGGTCCGACCCGTCCCGGTGCCCGACGCGGCACCGGGACGGGCCGGCCTGATCCCCCGCCCCGGCGCCGCCACCGCTCGGCGGGGCAGCACGTCGTCCCGCCCCGCCGTCCCGCTCAGCCGGGCAGCACGTCGTCGGTCTCCGGATCCCGCAGCCGGGGGATGAACAGGGAGAGCGCCAGGGCCAGGAGGGTGACGAGGGCGCCGAGCCAGAAGACCCAGGCGTAACCGGCGTCCTGGTAGAAGGCGGTGCCGTCGACCACGGTGCTGTGCGCGTTGAGGAGGGCGTACGCGCCGGCGGTGACGATCGCGCCGAACAGGCTGATGAGCATGTTGAGCATGCCGCTGCCCAGTCCCTGTTCGTCGCGCGAGACGACGCCGACGACGAGCACCGGCGCGGTCGCCACCACGATGCCGGAACCGATGTTGGCGATGCACGATGTCAGGATCAGTTCCGTCTCGTCGCCGTGGAAGAAGCCGACGAGCGTGTAGCCCAGCGCCATGACCGCCAGGCCGGCGATCCAGACCTTGCGGGGGTCCGGGCGGCGCAGGAAGCGGCTGGCGAAGAGGCCGGTGCCGAACATCACCAGGTTCCAGCTCACGCTGACCACGGCGTTGTGCTGCGCGGTCCAGCCGAGGCCGGCGGAGACACCGGGGATGTGCGGGAAGAGCGCGAGCAGGATGGCCAGGCCCGGCATCGTGAACGCGACGGTCTGGGCGAGACCGCCCGCCGTGAGGGCGAGAGCCACGGGACGGCGCCGGAGGACCCCCAGATCCAGGATCGGGTGGGCGCTGGCCCGCTCGACGAACAGGAAGGCGACCAGCGCGGCGGCCCCGGCGGCGAGGTGACGCCCGACGGGGAGCTGAACGGCATGGGCACCGCCATCGAGCCCGGCTCCCTCGCAGGGGCGGTGCGCTACGCCCACGAGGTGGCCGGCGTCCCGGTGCTCGTCACCGAACACGGCATCCAGACCGCGGACGACACCCAGCGCGCCGCGTTCATCCCGGCCGCGATCGACGCCCTCGCGGCCGAGGCCGGCGCGGGCACCCCCGTCCTCGGCTACTGCCACTGGACGCTCATGGACAACTTCGAGTGGATCTTCGGGTACGGCGCCCAGCTCGGCCTGCACGAAGTCGACCGCGAGACGTTCGAGCGCCGTCCGAAGCCGAGCGCGCAGGCGTACGCCGACGCGGTGCGCAGCCACCGGGGGACACCCGCCGTCCAGGGGGGATGAACCGGGCCGGGGCGGCCGGGCCGGGCCCGGGCCGCCGGCCGTCACCGGCGGGGCGACGACTGCCTGCTCAGCTCGGCCGTGAACTGGGCCCCGGCGAGCAGGGCGAGGTTGGACAGCCACAGCCAGACCAGGAAGACGACGATGCCGGCGAGCGAGCCGTACAGCCTGCTGTAGGTGCTCAGGGCGGAGGCGTAGAGCGCGAAGCCCGCGGAGACGGTGAGCCACAGGCCCGCCGCCAGGGCGCCGCCGGGCAGACTGTGCCTGCGCAGCCGCGCCGGGGCCGGGCCCATGTGGAAGACGACGACGACCAGGAGCGCGACCAGCCCCAGGAGGAGGGGCCAGCGCAGCAGGGCCCACGCCCGGGCGGCCACCTCGTCGAGCCCGAGAAGACCGCCGACGGCCTCGGCGACCGGACCGGTGACCAGCAGGAGCAGCGAACTGACGAGGAGCAGGACCAGCAGGGCGAAGGCGGTGAGCACGATGCGGTGGGCCTTGCGCAGGGGAGAGCGGCAGTCGGCGACGTGATGCATGCGGTGCAGGGCCCGGCGGAACACGGCCAGATAGCTGGAGGCGGACCACAGGGCGCTCACCGTGCAGGCACCCAGCAGCGCCCAGGCCGCGGAACTGCGCCGCGCCATCCGGACCATGACCCCTTCGAGTTCGCTCCCGGACTGCCCCGGTGCGTAGGCCGTCACGTGCGCGATGAAGTCCCCCGCGGTGGCGGGGCTGACCAGGCTGAAGGCGATGACGGTCACCAGGAGGGACGGCAGGACGGCCAGGATGGCGTAGTAGGTGAGTGCGGCCGCGTAGTCGGACACGTCGTCACGCCACATCGACGCGGGTGTGCGGCGGAGGGCGAGGCCCCACGAGGGCGGCAACCGCCGTGCGGAGGGCGCCGGGACGACGACGGGCCGACCGCGTCGCGGTGCGGTCCGCCGCTCGGCCGGCACGGGGGGTGAAAGGGGGTGGGGACGCGGACCGTCGTCCCTCCGCTGCGCGCGTACCCTCACGGTCCGTCCTTCCCGCCGACCGGCGGACCGATTCCACCGGGTGAACCGCCCCGGCCGCGGGACCGGCCGGTCGGCCGTGTCCATGACGCGGAGTTCCGGGTCTGTGGGGCGGATACCCGGGAATCGCCCGCCCACGTCCTCGCCGGACCAGCTCATGGGGACCGCACGGGCGGGGCGGCGTGCCGCGCCGAGGGGGCGGACGGAGGGAGCCGGTGGCCGTTCGGCAGCGCGACTAGCGTGTCAGGTCCAGCGGTTGCAGCGTGCTCCAGTGCCGGCGCAGCAGGTCCTCGGGTGACATCGGGCGGGGATCGCCGAGTGACGGGGGCCGGGCGCCGATCGGGTCCTGGCCGGCGTGCGAGCGGTGTCTGCACCACAGGAGGGCGGTGACGGCCACTCCGCTTCCGGCGAGCGCCGCCGCGGCGACGGTGAGCGCGTTGCTGGCCCTGACCGGCATGGCGTCTCCCTGAGAGCTGTGGGCGGCGGTTCTGCCGCCGGATCATCGGGTAACCCGGCCGGGCGCCTTCATGCCGCGTGGCGCCCGCCCTTCCGCACGCGTCCCGCCGCCGGTCCACGCCCCCGCGGGTCACCGTCCTTCCCCGGGTGGCCGCTGGGGCCCGTGTCGTGGGCGGCCGGGTGAACGACCGGTGCCTCTCGCCCGGCCGGCCGCACGCAACGGGCTTCGTGCGCGGGCTGCTTGCGGAGCGGTCGACGGCCGGTCGCCGAACCCCCCGGCTGCCGCGAGGAGTTCGTCGTCGCCGACGCGGACGGAACGGGACGGGCGGTCCGCGGCCCCAGCTGCGTCATCTCGGCGAACCACCAGGTGCCCGACACGGCGAGGGCCCAGACCAGCGGGTGCAGCAGCGATGCCGGCCACGTGGTCTGCCCCGACCGCTGTTCCACGACCGCGAAGAAGACCCAGCCGACCACCAGGACACAGGTGACGCGCACGCGCCGATGCTTGAACATGCGTGCCCGGTTACCCGAGCCCTCCCCGGTCCACACCCCGCCCACCGGGGACCCCGGTGCCCGGCACCGGCGACACCGCACCCCGAGTCAGTAAGGCAAGGCGAACCTAACTTGAGATAATGTTCAATGTGCAACCGCTCGCCGCACGCACCCCTGGAGCTCGCCTTGCCGCACGCGATCGACGCCACCGTGGATGGGCCGGGCGCAGCCGCCGGGAGCGGCTGGGTCGAGCTGGCCTCGCGGGCCGAGCTGCGCGAGGTGCTGGGCGAGCCCTGGCCCGTGGTGATCGAGAAGGTCCACGACCGGCTCACCGATCAGGACCTGGGCATACTGGCCCGCTCGCCCTTCTGTCTGCTGGCCACCTCCGACGCGGACGGCAACTGCGACGTCTCCCCGCGCGGGGACGGCCCGGGGTTCACGCACGTCGTCGACGCGCGCACGCTCGCCCTGCCCGACCGGCCGGGCAACCGGCGCGGCGACAGCTTCCACAACATCCTCGACAACCCGCACGCAGGCCTGCTGTACCTGGTCCCGGGCGGCAAGGACGTACTGCGGGTCAACGGGCGGGCCCGCGTCCTCACCGACGCCCCGTTCTTCGATGCCATGACGCGGGACGACCGGCGCCCCGCGCTCGCCCTGGTGCTGGAGATCGACGAGGTCTACCTGCACTGCCCGCAGTCCCTGCGGCGTTCGGGCCTGTGGGACCCGGCGTCCTGGCCGGCCGGCCGAGGCGGGCCCGCCCCCGCGTGATCCACGTCAATAAGGTTAGGCTAACCTTATTGACGTGAGATCTGGTGGAGAAACAGCCGGCACCCCACGCCTGCGCGGCCACGAACTGGCGGCCACGGACGTCACGGTGTCGTACGACGGCGTCGACGTCGTCCATGGGGCCGCGGTCGGTCTGCGGCCCGGCGAGGTGACCGCCCTGGTCGGCCCCAACGGCAGCGGGAAGTCCACGCTCCTGCGGGCGATCGCCCGGTTGCAGCGGGCCCGGCACGCCGCGATCCGGATCGACGACGACACCGACGGCCTCGCTCTGACGCCCCGTCAGTTCTCGCGCCACGTCGCCCTGCTGACCCAGAGCCGCCCGACACCCGGCGGACTGACCGTGCGCGACATCGTCGAGTTCGGCCGCTACCCCCACCGCGGCCGCTTCGGCCGGCCCGACCCGGACGCGGCCGCCGCGGTCGACCGGGCGCTCGACCTGACCGGTGTCACCGACCTCGCCGGACGCGGCGCCGACCACCTGTCCGGCGGGCAGTTGCAGCGGGTGTGGCTCGCCGGCTGCCTCGCACAGGAGACCGGCGTACTGCTCCTGGACGAGCCCACCACCTACCTCGACCTGCGCTACCAAGTCGAACTCCTCGACCTGATACGCGACTTGGCGGACGAGCACGGCATCGCCGTCGGCGTCGTCCTCCACGACCTCGACCAGGCGGCGGCCGTCGCCGACCGGATCACGCTGCTCGAGGCGGGCCGCGTCGTCGCCGACGGCCCACCCGGGGACGTCCTGACACCGGAACGCCTCACCGCCGTCTACGGCATCCGCATCGAGGTCGACCACGACCCCCTCACCGGCCGGCTGCGCACCCGTGCCGTCGGCCGCCACCACACCCGCCACACCCCCAGCGAAAGGCTCGGCACCACCTCATGAGACGCCTCCTGCTCACCGCGGCCGCCACCACCGCCGCGGCGCTCACCCTCGCCGCGTGCGGCACCACCGAGCCCGCCGCCGACAGCGCGGAGAAGACCTCCGAGGCCATCACCCTCACCGGCGCCACCGGCACCAAGGTCACGCTCGACGGCCCCGCCACCAAGGTCGTCACCACCGAGTGGAACGTCACCGAGAGCCTCCTCACCCTCGGTGTCGACCCCGTCGGTGTCGCCGACGTCAAGGGCTACAAGACCTGGGACACCGCCGTCCCGCTGACCACCGAGCCGAAGGACATCGGCACCCGCGGCGAGCCGAGCATGGACACCATCGCCTCCCTCGCGCCCGACCTCGTCCTCGCCACCACCGACCTGCCGCCCGCGGCCGTGAAGCAACTGCGCAGGACAGCCCCCGTGCTGGAGGTGAAGTCCGCCGACGCCGCCGACCAGATCGGGTTGATGCTCGACAACATCGACCTCATCGCGCGGGCCACCGGCACCACCGACAAGGCCCAGGCGGTCCGCACCGCCTGGGAGGCCAAGGTCGCCGAGGGCAGGAAGGCCCTCGCCGACGCCGGTCTCGCCGGCACCGGGCTGGCCTTCGCCGACGGGTACGTCACCTCCAACCAGGTCTCCCTGCGCCCGTACACCGGCGGCTCGCTGATCGGCAGCGTCAACGAGGCGATCGGCCTGAAGAACACCTGGACCGTCAAGGGCGACGCGAGCTACGGCCTCGGCACCACCGACGTCGAGGGCCTCACCGCCCTGCCGAAGGACACCCGGTTCGCCTACATCGGCAGCGACGGCGACGAGAACAGCACCCCCTTCACCGGCGCCCTGGCGAAGAACGCCGTGTGGACGTCCCTGCCGTTCGTGAAGGCCGGCGAGGTGCACCGGCTGCCCGACGGCATCTGGATGTTCGGCGGACCCGGGTCGATGCAGGCGTACATCGACGCCCTCGTCGACGCGCTGACGAAGTAACGGAAGCCATGACCGTCACCGCGACCGCCCCCGCCCCCCGTCCGCAGGCGGCCCCGCCCCGCGGGGGTGCCGCCGCGGTGACGGCCGCACTGGTGCTCCTGGTCGCCGCCCTCGCCGTCGTCGACATCACCCAGGGCACGGCCGCCGTCGGACCGGCCGAGGTGTTCAAAGCCCTGACCGGGCAGGCCGATCCGGCGGACGCGTCCGTCGTGATCGCCTCCCGGCTGCCGCGCACGACCGCCGGCCTCCTGGTCGGAGCCGTGCTCGCGGTGGCCGGGGCCGCACTCCAGGCCGTCAGCCGCAACGTGCTCGCCTCGCCCGACACCCTCGCCGTGAACGCCGGTTCCTACCTGGCGCTCGGCGTGGCCGGCGCCACCGGCGTCTCGCTGCCGCTGCTCGCCTCCTCCGGGATCGCCTTCGCCGGCGGGCTCCTCGCCGCGGGCGTCGTCCTCGCCCTGTCCGGCCTCGGCACGGGCACCGTACGGCTGGTCCTCGCCGGCACCGCGCTGGCCCTCGGCCTCAACTCCGTGACCGAGGGCCTGCTCCTGCTGTTCCCCGAGCAGACCGAGGGCCTGTACCGGTGGAACCAGGGCAGCATCGGCCAGAACGGCTTCGACGGCGTCCTGCAGATGCTGCCCGTCGCCGCGGCCGGCCTCGTCGGCCTGCTGCTCACCGCCCGCCGGGTCGACGCGCTCGCCCTCGGCGACGACGCCGCGCGCGGGCTCGGCGTCCCGGTCCGCGCCACCCGCGTCACGGTGGTCGTCCTGGCGGCGCTGCTGTCGGCCGCGGCGGTCACCCTGGCGGGGCCCATCGGCTTCGTCGGCCTGTGCGCCCCGGCCCTGACCCGCCCGCTCGCCCGCCGGTTCCCGGCATTCGTCCGCGCCCGTGCCGGCTGGCCCGCGGCCGGCCTGGCCGGTGCGGGACTGGTCCTCGGGTCGGACGTCCTGCTGCGGGCCCTGGTGCCCGCGGACACGGCGGTGGCCGTCCCCACCGGGATCGTCACCAGCCTCGTCGGCTCCGTGTTCCTGGTGGTGACGGCCCTGCGGCTGCGGGACACCGCCGAGGCCGGCGCTCCGGACCGGCTGCGCACCCCCGGCCGGACGGCGTTCCGGGTCACGGTGGCCGTCCTCGTCGCCGTGCTCGCCGGCGTCACGGTCGCCGGTGTGCTGCTGGGCGACACCGGGCTCCTGCTCGGCGACGTCGTCAACTGGGCGCAGGGGCGGGCCGGGCGGGCGGTCTCCTTCGTCCTCGACACCCGGGTGCCGCGCGTGCTCGCCGCCCTCGGCGCGGGCGCGGCGCTCGCCCTGGCCGGCACGCTGGTCCAGGCCGTCACCCGCAACCCGCTGGCCGAACCCGGCGTCCTGGGCGTCTCCGGCGGAGCCGCGCTGGGCGCCGTGCTCCTCGTCACCACCGTGCCCGTCGCCGGCTCCTGGGCCGTCGCGGGGGCGGCGTTCGCCGGGGCCGCGACGGCCTCCGCCGTCGTCTTCGGACTCGCCGCCCGGGGCGGTTACCGGCAGAACCGGCTGGTCCTCGTCGGCGTCGGCGTGGCCGCCGCCACGACGGCGCTGATCAGCCTGCTCATCGTGCTGACCGACCCCTTCAACGCCACCAAGGCGCTGACCTGGCTGTCCGGTTCGACGTACGGGCGGACCCTGCCGGACGTCCTGCCCGTCGCGCTGGTGCTGGCCCTGGGCGTCGGCGTGGCGGTCGCCCGGCGCACCGAACTGGACCTCGTGTCCCTGGACGGGGACACCCCGCGGCTGCTCGGCCTGCGGCTGTCCCGGGTCCGCCTGGGCTTCCTCGTGCTGAGCGTCCTGCTCAGCGCGACCGCCGTCGCCTCGGCCGGCACCATCGGCTTCGTGGGCCTCGTCGCGCCGCACGCGGCGCGGACCCTCGTGGGCCGGAGGCACGTACGGGTGGTGCCGGTCGCCGTCCTGCTCGGCGCGGCCCTCGTCTGCCTGGCCGACCTGATCGGCCGCACCGTCATCGCGCCCGCCCAGCTGGGCGCGGGCCTCATGACGGCGGTGATCGGAACGCCGTACTTCCTGTACCTGCTCGTGCGCAGCCGCCGCTAGGGCGTGTTTCGAAAGTGGCGTCGTCTGCCCGAAGGGCAGGCCCGGCGGCGTCTGGTGCGTGCGATCGCAAGGCGGAGGGTCGCCCCGATACTGGTTGTATCGGGGTGATCCCGACAACGCGGCGAGCGTGCGTGCCAGACGCCGCCGGGCAGACGGGACTTTCGAAACACGCCCTAGCCCGCTGCCCACCCACGGGCAGCGGGCCGGCGGCGAACCGGTCAGCAGGCGGCCGTGAAGCCGTCGAGGCGCAGGGCGGCGCCGGTGCGGGCCGAGATCTCCTCGACGGTGACGCCCGGCGCGGTCTCCACGAGGGCGAGGCCGCCGCCGGTGACGTCGAGCACGCCCAGATCCGTGACGACGCGGTGGACGCACCGCTCGCCGGTGAGCGGCAGCGTGCACTCCTGAAGGATCTTCGGGCTGCCGTCCTTGGCGGTGTGGTCCATCAGGACGACGACCCGGCGGGCGCCGTGGACGAGGTCCATCGCGCCGCCCATGCCCTTGACCATCTTGCCCGGAATCATCCAGTTGGCGAGGTCGCCGGTCGCGGAGACCTGCATCGCGCCCAGGACCGCGGTGTCGATGTGACCGCCGCGGATCATGCCGAAGGAGAGCGCCGAGTCGAAGAAGGAGGCGCCGGGCAGCACCGTGACGGTCTCCTTGCCGGCGTTGATCAGGTCCGGGTCGACCTGGTCCTCGGTGGGGTAGGGGCCGGTGCCCAGGATGCCGTTCTCCGAGTGCAGGACGACGTGGACGCCCGGCGGGAGGTGACCGGGGATCAGGGTGGGCAGGCCGATGCCGAGGTTGACGTAGGAGCCGTCGGTCAGTTCGGCGGCGGCGCGGGCGGCCATCTGGTCGCGGGTCCAGGCCATCAGCCGTTCACCGTCCCTCGTGTCGAAGACGCGGAGAGCGAAAGGCGTTCGATCTGCTTGTCGGCGGCCTCCTCGGGGGTCAGCGCCACGACCCTCTGCACGTAGACGCCGGGCAGGTGGACCTCGTCGGGGCGCAGCTCGCCCGGCTCCACCAGTTCCTCCACCTCGGCGACGGTGACGCGGCCCGCCATGGCCGCCAGGGGGTTGAAGTTGGCGGCGGCCCGGCGGAAGCACAGGTTGCCGTGCCGGTCGCCGCGCCAGGCGCGGACCAGGGCGAAGTCGGTGGTGATGCCGTGCTCCAGGACGTGCGGACGGCCGTCGAAGTCGCGGGTCTCCTTGGGCGGCGAGGCGACGGCGACGGTGCCGTCTGGTGTGTAGCGCCAGGGCAGGCCGCCCTGGGCGACCTGGGTGCCGACGCCCGCCGGGGTGTAGAAGGCGGGGATGCCCGCGCCGCCGGCGCGCAGCCGTTCGGCGAGGGTGCCCTGCGGAGTCAGTTCCACCTCGAGTTCCCCGCCGAGGTACTGGCGGGCGAACTCCTTGTTCTCGCCGACGTAGGAGCCGGTCACCCGGGCGATGCGGCCGGCGGCCAGCAGGATGCCCAGGCCGCGGCCGTCGACACCGCAGTTGTTCGACACGACCCGCAGTCCCGTGGCGCCCTGCTCGTACAGGGCGCGGACGAGGATCTCCGGCACACCGCTCAGTCCGAAGCCGCCGACGGCGAGCGAGGCCCCGTCGGGGATGTCGGCGACCGCCTCGGCGGCGCCGGCACTCACTTTGTTCACGAACGATCCTTTCCGGGCAGGGCTGCCTGCCGGTCGACGTCGCCGGCGGGACCGGCGCCGGTGGGGTGCGAAGCCTCGTCGCAGGCGGGGAGGACGGCCGTGCCGGCCACCTCGTCGGACACGGCACCGCCCGCCCGCGGACGCAGGGCGTCGGAGACGGACTTGACGCCGCCGTGCGCGGTGAGGCCGCCGTCCACGGGGATCTCGGCGCCGGTGATGAACGACGACTCGTCCGACAGCAGGAAGACGACGAGCGGGGCGACCTCGTCGACGCTCCCGGTGCGGCCGAGCGGCGTCTCGCGGACGTTGGCCTCGCGGAACGCCGGAGCCGCCGAGGCGGTCATCTCGGTCTCGATGTAGCCGGGATGGATCGTGTTGACGCGGATCCCGCGCGGACCGAGTTCGAGTGCGGCGGCCTTCGACAGGCCCCGCAGCGCCCACTTGCTCGTCGTGTAGGCGACCGGATAGTGGCCGGTCAGGGCCGCGGAGGAGCCGACGTTCACGACGGAGGAGCCGGGCGGCATGAGCGGCGCGAGGTGCTGGATGCCGAGCAGCGGGCCGGTGACGTTGACCGCGTGGACCCGGGCCATGTCCTCGGGGCGTACGTCGCCGACGCGGGCCCGCCAGGTGATGCCCGCGTTGTTCACGAGGCCGTGCACCTGGCCGTAGGCCTCGCGCAGGTCCGCGGCCAGGTCCGCCCAGTCCTTCTCGTCGGTCACGTCGAGCCGGCGGCAGCCGGGCGCGTCCCTCACGTCGGTGGCGATGACGCGCGCGCCCTCCCGGACGAGGGTCGCGGCCTCGGCGGCGCCCTGGCCACGGGCCGCGCCCGTGACCACGACGACCTTGCCCAGCAGCCGCTTGGGGTGCGGACCGCTCACGGCCGCTCCCGGCCACGACGCCTGCCGCTCGGCAGGGGCACGGGCTCGA
The DNA here is from genome assembly GCF_044750845.1 of Streptomyces sp. NPDC088766. Classification (NCBI taxonomy): domain Bacteria; kingdom Bacillati; phylum Actinomycetota; class Actinomycetes; order Kitasatosporales; family Streptomycetaceae; genus Streptomyces; species Streptomyces sp. NPDC088766. Next base: position 44,374 of record NZ_JBIVKQ010000008.1, read on the forward strand.
CGCCCGGGACGACCGTGTTGGTGAGCGTGCCGATGCCCTCGACGGTGAGACTCACGGTGTCGCCTGCCTTGAGCGGCGGCGGGTTCCGCTCCCCGCTGCGGCCCCACAGCTCGGCGAGGCAGCCGCCGTTGCCGCACGTCCCGGAACCGAGGACGTCACCGGGGACGACACGGGTGCCGCGGGAGGCGTAGGCGGTCATCTCCTCGAAGGTCCAGCTCATGTTGGAGAGCAGGTCCTCGCCGACCGTCTCGCCGTTGATCTCGGCGGTCAGCGCCAGGCGCAGGAACCCGTCGGGGTCCCGGTACGGCTCCAGTTCGTCGGCGGTGACGAGGTAGGGGCCGAGGGTGGTGGCCGTGTCCTTGCCCTTGCAGGGGCCGAGCCCGACCTTCATCTCCGCCGACTGGAGGTCGCGCGCGGACCAGTCGTTGAAGACCGTGTAGCCGACGATGTGCTCGCGGGCCTGTTCGGGGGTGAGGTCGCGGCCCTCGCGGCCGATGACGGCGGCGACCTCCAGCTCGTAGTCCAGCACGGACGACCCCGGCGGCACGGGGACGTCGTCGCCGGGGCCGTGGAGCGCGTGCGGGTTGGTGAAGTAGAAGGTCGGGGCCGCGTACCACTGCTCCGGCACTCCGGCGGCGCCGTCCACGGACCGTCGTACGCCCTCGACGTGTTCCTCGAAGGTGACGAAGTCCCGGATCGACGCGGGCCGCAGGGGAGGCAGCAGCCGCACCTCGCCGACATGCGGGCCGGACGGCACGTCGAGGGCGGCGGCACCGGCGGCGAGCAGGGCGGGCAGGCCGCCGGTCTCGGCGAGCAGGGCGGTGAGCGAGGTGACGCCGGGCAGCGGGAGGAGGGTGCCGTCGTCCTCCACGACGGCCACCCGGTGGCGGTGCTGGTGTTCGTATGCGGCGAAACGCATGGGACGACTCCTGGGGAACGGGGCCGGGTCAGACCGGCGGGGCGACGAACACGCCGCGGTCGGGGTCGTTGAAGGACTCCTTCGCGATCAGCTCGTTCATCGGGTTGGCGGTGCCCCACTGGTCGGTGACCTCGGGCCGGGAGAAGTCGTAGACGTGCGGGTGCCAGGTGTCCTCGTCCAGGCACTCCAGCTCGGTGGTGTACTCGACGGTGTTGCCGTGCGGGTCGAGGAAGTACGTGAAGGTGTTGTCGCCCGCCATGTGCCGGCCCGGCCCCCAGATCTTGCGGAACCCGGCGCGCATCACGCGGCCGGAACCGCGCATGTACTCGTCGAGGCCGCGCATCTCGAAGGAGATGTGGTGCAGGGCGGTGTGCGGGCCCTTGGCGATGGCCATCGAGTGGTGCTGGTTGCTGATCCGCATGAAGTGCATGACCTCGCCCACGCGCGGCGAGCTGAGCGTGTCGGAGAGCGCGAAGCCGAGGTGGCGCTCGTACCACTGGCGGGTGCGGTTCAGGTCGGGGGAGTTGAGGACGACGTGGCTCAGCTTGACCGGGATCGCCTCCTTCTCCTCGATCCTGCGGTGCTGCCGTACCTCGACGTCGGCCAAGACCTCGATGGTGCGGCCGTCGACGTCGAAGAAACGGAAGCCGTAACCGCCGCCGGGCGTTTCCGCCTTGCCCGGCTGGGAGATCAACTGAACGCCCTGAGAGAGGAGTTGCTCGGCGAGGGTGTCGACGTCGGCCGCGCTCGCGGCGCCGTAGGAGACGAGGTCGAGGCGCTTCTCGTCGGCCTTGCGCAGCCGGACCACGTAACTCTCGGGTGAGCCCTCGGCGGCCAGGAAGGAGATGCCGGAGTCCTCGGCGACCTTGGTCAGGCCCCAGACGCCGGCGTAGAAGTCGAGCTGCTTGTCGTAGTCGGGCACGGCGAGGTCGACGTGCCGCAGGTGGGTGAGCAGGCGCATGGTGTCAGTCCTTCCGGAGGAGGGCGGCGGCGTTGCCGCCCCGTACGGCGTGGAAGTCGGCATCGCAAAGACGCGCGGCGCGCAGGGCGCCGACCGGGTCCTCGGTGCCCATGTCGAAGGGGAAGTCGGAGCCGAGCAGCACCCGGTCGGCCCCGGCGACGCGGACCAGCTCCCGCAGCACGTGCGGGTCGTGGACGAGGGAGTCGAAGTACAGCCGCTTCAGATAGCTGCTGGGCGGGTGCGCGCAGCCGCCGCCCGCGTCGGAGCGGGCCGACCAGGCGTGGTCGGAGCGCCCGATGTGGGTGGGCAGGTAGCCGCCGCCGTGCGCGGCGACGAGTTTCAGCGCGGGGTGCCGGTCCAGCACCCCGGAGAAGATCAGGTGGGACAGCGCGACGGCGTTCTCGGTGGGCTGTCCCACGGTGTTGGACAGGTACCAGCGGTCCAGCCGCTCGTCGAGCGTGCAGCCGAAGGGGTGCAGGAAGAGGAGCGCGCCGGTCTCCTCGGCCCGGGACCAGAAGGGTGCGTAGGCCGGGTCGGAGAGTTCCCGTCCGGGGGCGTGGCTGGAGATCTCCACCCCGGCCAGACCCTGCTCCAGAGCGTGGTCCAGGGCGCGGACCAGCCGGTCCGGGTGCTGGAGCGGCGCCAGTCCGAGGCCGCGCAGCCGGTTCGGCGCCGCCGCGCAGTGCGCGGCGGTGGCCTCGTTGGCCAGCCGGTACACCTTCTCGGCCGTCTCCTCGTCCGCCCAGTAGTGGTAGTGCGAGGGGGAGGGGCTGACCAGCTGGACGTCCACGCCCTGGGCGTCCATGGCGGCGAGGCGTACGGCCACGTCGGTCAGCCGGGGGATGCGGTCGCGGACCATGGGGCCGCTCACCGCCAGGGCGGCGGGGCCGTTGCGGCGTGCGTCCAGGGCCCTGGCCCCGGCGTGGCCGGGCAGCCCGGCCACGAGCGCGTCGACCTCGGGCAGCAGGACGTGGGCGTGCACGTCGACGGTCGGGACGGGGGCGGAGGCCGGGCCTCCATGAGGGGTGGGTTCGGTCACGGAAGCTCCCTGAGCATGGTCATGGTCCGGCCCATCAGGCCGGGCACGTCGGCGTCGCGCACCCCGTCGAGCTGCCACTGCCCGATCTGCACGGACGCCTCGACGACCGCACGGACCCGGGTGATCCGCCGCTCGTAGTACGCCTGGAACAGCGCGTCGTCCCAGGTGTCGGACCCGGTCAGCAACTCTGCGAGGACCCAGGCGTCCTCCAGGGACAGCGCCGCGCCCTGGGCGAGCGTGGGCGGGCAGCAGTGCGCGGCGTCGCCGACCAGGACGACCCGGCCGCGGTGCCAGGAGTCCTCGACCAGCAGCCGGTCGAACCAGGTGTAGTTGACCTTCGCCGGGTCGGTGATGTGCCGGGTGATCTCCGGCCAGAAGCCGCCGTACGCCGAGGCCAGGCGCCGCATCTCGTCGGCGTGGGACTGGGCCGGTATCGAGGCGCGGTCGCGGTTGGCCTCGACGACGTAGGCGTACAGGGTGCTCTCGCCGGTGGGGCAGTAGCCGGCGATGTAGGCCGGGCCGCCGTAGGCGAGGTCGGTGCGGGTCACGCCTGCGGGGCGGGGGGCGGCGATGCGCCAGATGGCCATGCCGGTGGGCTCGGGCTTGTCGGTGATGCCGACCGCGGCGCGGGTGGCGGAGCCGAGGCCGTCGGCGGCGATCACCAGGTCGTAGCGGGTCTCGCTGCCGTCGCTGAGGCGGACGGAGACGCCGTCGGCGTCCTGGTCCAGGATCTCGGCGGTGGTGCCCAGCCGGACCGAAGCGCCGCTCGCGCGCACGGCGTCGATGAGGATCTGCTGGAGCCGCGGGCGCTGCATGCCGACGGTGGCGGGCAGGTCGTCGCCGCCGGTGCGGATGTCGCGGGCGACGTGCAGGACGGTGCCGTCGGGGGCGGTGATGCCGACGGAGCCGAAGCCGAAGCCGGACGCCTCGACCTGCTCCCACACGCCGAGTTCACGCAGTACCCGCAGGGCGTTGCCCTGGAGGGTGATGCCGGAGCCGGCGGTGGCGTTCCAGTCGTCCCTGGCCTCGATCAGGTCCACGGCGAGGCCGGCCCGGCGCAGCAGGATCGTCACGGCGTTGCCGGCCGCGCCGCCCCCGACGACGAGGACCGTGCGGGCTTGGTTCATGGGGAACTCCCTTGTTCCTCGGGTTACTTGACGGCGATCGGATTGACGGGGGAGCCGACGGCGCCGGTGATGGGGAGCGGCGCGGCGGTGAGCCAGAACTCGTGGACGCCGTCGTCGGCGCAGTCCGCGGCGAGGTCGTCGAGGTCCCACATCTCGCCGATCAGCAGGCCCACGTTGGGGATGACGACCTGGTGCAGGGGCTGGAAGGCGTGCGCGAACTCGTTCGGGCGGACCTCGAAGCCCCAGGTGTCGGTGGCGATCGCGGCGATCTCGCTGCCGTGCAGCCAGCCGGCCGTGGTGAACGACAGGCCGGGCGCGGGGCCGCCGGCGTAGTCGCCCCAGCCGTCGCGGCGGACCCGGGCCAGCTGCCCGGTGCGGACCAGCACGATGTCACCGCGCCCGACGGTCACCCCGTGGGCCGCGGCGGTCGCCCGCAGATGCTCCTCGGTGATCGCGAAGCCGTCGGGCAGCTCTCCGTCCGCACCGACGACCCGGCCCACGTCGAGCAGCACCCCGCGTCCCGCGACGTACGGCGCCATGTGTTCGATGCCGGTGACGAGGTCGCCGTCGGAGGTGACGACCTTCTCCGCCGCCCGCCCGTTCCACGCTTTGCCGTGGTCGAAGATGTGTCCCAGCCCGTCCCACTGGGTGGAGCACTGGAGCGGCATCGCTATCACGTCGTCGGCGCCGCCGATGCCGTGCGGGAAGCCCTGGTTGCCGAGCGCCGCGTCGGTGCCGGTGTCGAGCATGGTGTGCACCGGGTTGGTGCGCCGCCGCCAGCCCTTCTGCGGGCCGTTCATGTCGAAGCGCTGGGAGAGGGAGAAACTCACGCCCCGCCGCACGAGCGCGGCGCCTTCGCGGCGCTTGGCCTCGTCGAGGAAGTTCAGCGTGCCGAGCACGTCGTCCTCGCCCCAGCGCCCCCAGTTGGAGTACGCCTCGGCGGCCTCGGCGATCGCGCCCTCGGGATCGTCGCGGTTCACGCGGTCCCCTCCGCGACACAGCGGGTGCGCTGGGTGCCGAGCCCGGTGACCGCCCCCTCCATCACGTCGCCGTCGCGCAGCAGCCGGCCCCAGTGCATGCCGTTACCGGCCGGGGATCCGGTCAGCACCAGGTCGCCGGGGAGCAGACGGGCGCTCTGGGAGGCGTACGACACCATCCGGGCCACGTCGAAGATCATGTCCTTGGTGGACTCGTCCTGCATCGTCTCGCCGTTCAGCTTCAGCGTCAGCCGCAGGTCACCGGGGTCCGCGATCGACTCGGCGGGCACGATCCAGGGGCCGAGCGGCGTGAAGCCGGGGGCGTTCTTGCTGCGCAGCCAGTCGGTGCCGATCTGCGGCATGTCGCGGCGGAAGACCGTGGCGCGGTCGGTGAGGTCGTTGGCGATCGTGTACCCGGCGACGTGCTCCAGGGCTTCCGCCACGGACACCCGGTGGGCGGGCCGGCCGATCACGACCGCCAACTCCAGCTCCCAGTCCGGTTGTTCGGCCCAAGCGGGCAGGACGACGTCGTCGTACGGGCCGGTGATCGCGCTCGGCAGGCCGATGAACACGTAGGGCAGGTCCTCGGCCGCCCGCCGGTCCATGATCTCCGCGGCCTCGGCGCGCCGCTCCTCCTCGGGCCGGTCGTCGCCGGGCGCCCGGTGGGCGACGTGCAGATCGATGACGTGCTGCCGGTAGTTCGCTCCCGACTGGAACACCTGCCGCGGCTCGACGGGGGCGTGCACCCGGAAGTCCGCCAGCGGCCCGCGGTCGAGGCCGTCCTCCGCGGCCAGCACCCGCAGCCGCGGCAGGACGGTCTCCCAGTCCTCCAGCAGCCCGCGGACGTCCGCCGGACCGTCACCGAGGGCGGAGCGCAGGTCGATCACCCGGGCGTCCGGGGTGACCAGGGCGGGGAAGGCCGGGCCGTCCGGGGCCGACAGCGTGGCGAGGGCGAACGGTCCGGCGAAGAGCGCGGAGACGGGTTCGGGTTTCACGGACATGTCCTCCTGGTTGCGGTGCGACTAATCTGGACCCGCCACCAACGATCAGGGAAATCGATTCTGTGGATGACCGACATCCATCCGGCGAATTCTTCCTGGTCGGCGCCGTGCAACGTCGTACCACTGGGGGAAGACCCGTGAACCTGGCCCGCCTGGACCTCAACCTCGTCGTCGCCCTGCGCGCGCTGCTGGAGGAACGCAACGTCACCCGGGCCGGACAGCGCATCGGCCTCAGCCAGCCCGCCATGAGCGCCGCCCTGGCCCGGCTGCGCCGCCACTTCGACGACGACCTGCTCGCCCGGGTCGGCGGCCACTACGAGCTCACCGCCCTCGCCCAGGTCCTGCTCGACCGCACCTCCACGGCTTACGACGTGCTGGAACGCCTCTTCGCCAGCCAGGCCGACTTCGACCCGTCCAAGGAGAGCCGCGAGTTCAAGCTGGTCGCCTCCGACTACGCCGTCGCCGTCTTCGGCACCGAACTCGCCCGCGTGGTGCACGAGGAGGCCCCCGGCATCCGCCTGCGCTTCGCGCAGACCCCGCCCACCGTCGTCGACGACACGGCGAACCTGCTGAGCGCCACCGACGGCCTGTTCATGCCGCACGGTGTCATCAGCGACTTCCCCGCCACCGACCTCTACCAGGACCGCTGGGTCTTCCTCGTCGCGGACGACCACCCGAGCGTCGACGACCACCTCACCCGACGGGACCTGGCGAGACTGCCCTGGGTCACCTACCAGCGCACCTACGACGCCCCGGCCGTCCGCCAGCTCGGCATGCTCGGCATCGAGCCACGGGTGGAGGTCTCCGTCGACAGCTTCCAGCTCCTGCCGCTCCTGGTGGCCGGCACCCGGCGCATCGCCCTCGTCCAGGCGCGCCTGGCGAGCCTCCTCGCACCGATCGCCGCCGTCCGCGTGCTGGAACCGCCCTACGAGGCCGTGCCCCTCCAGGAGGCACTGTGGTGGCACCCGGTGCACACCCATGACGCGGCCCACATCTGGCTGCGGGAAACGGCCGCGCGGGTCGGCAGGCGCCTCGCGGATGTTCCGGGGGAGCGAGCCCCGTTCTGACGGCCGGGGCTGGGCGAGGCGGGGCGGGGCTGGGCGGGACGGCGGCGGGCCGGGCGGCGCGGAGCACGATCTCCTGGACGGGGTCCCCGCCCCACCGGATCCGCCGGGTATCCACACGATGGATCGGAGGCATCCGAAACCCGGATCACGCCAGGTCTGGGCAGGCCGCCTCCCGGAACGCATAGTCGTGGCACATCACGCGCCCGTGTGCCGACGTCCTCCGAGCCAGGGACCCGACCGCCACGGGGCATCACCTCTCCCGCCTCGCGCCCTGGAGTGCCGCCATGCCCGCTCCCGCCGTCCCGACCGCCCTCGACCGAGGCGACTCCCCGCAGGCCGGGGGGAAGCTGCCGGCCACGCTGCTGATGGCCGGCAGCTGCCTGCCCGTCCTCGGCGCCGTCCTGATCGCCCCCGTCCTGCCCCGCATGCAGGACCACTTCGAGGGGGTCGCCGGGGCCGCGGCGCTCGTTCCCCTGGTACTGACCGTTCCCGCCCTGTCGCTCGCCCTGCTCGCTCCGTTCGCGGGCATCGTCGTCGACCGGGTCGGTCGCAAGCGCCTGCTGGTCGCCGCGACGCTCCTGTACGCGCTCTTCGGCACGGTCCCGCTGTGGACGGACTCGCTGTACGGCATCCTTGCGAGCCGTGTGCTGGTCGGAGTGGCCGAGGCGGCGATCATGACCGCCTGCACGACGCTGATCGGCGACTACTACACGGGACGGGTCCGCGATCGGTACCTCGCCCTGCAGACCATGTGCGCTTCGGCGTCCGCCACGGTCTTCTTCGTGCTCGGCGGCGCCCTGGGGGCGGCCGGCTGGCGTGCGCCCTTCGGGCTGTACGCGGTCGGACTGCTGCTCGCCCCCGTCATGGCCCGCGCCCTGCCGACCCCGCGGCCCGCGTCGGGGGACGAACAGGACCGCACCGGCACCGACCCGCGGCCCTTCCCGGTGCGCCGCATGATCGGCATCTGCCTGCTGACCGTGTTCGGCGCGGTCGTCTTCTACACGGTGCCCGTGGAGATGTCCTACCTCCTCGACGACCTCGGCACGGACGCCCCCGGCGTGATCGGCGCCGTCACCGCGGTCGCCAGCGCGGCCACCGTCGTCGGCTCCGTCGTCTTCACCCGGCTCGCCGACCGCCCCCGGCACCGCCTTCCCCTCGTCTTCGCGCTGAGCGGCGTGGGCTTCCTGCTCATGGGCCTCGCCGACGGCCTGCCCCTGCTGATCGTGGGAGCCGTGGTCAACTGCGTCGCCACCGGACTCCTGCTGCCGTCCCTGCTGACGCTGGCCATGTCCCGGCTCGACTTCGCCGACCGCGGCCGTGGCACCGGCCTGTGGACATCGGCGTTCTTCCTCGGCGAGTTCGCCTGCCCCCTCGTCCTCCTCGGCGGCAAGGGCGCCCTCGGCGATCTGGCTTCGGCCGTGGGGCTGCTCGGCCTGACCACCCTGCTGCTGGCGGGGGCACTGCTGCCCCTCACCCGCCGCACGGGGGCGGCTCCGCCCCACGGCGCCCCCGAACGGTCCTGACCGTCCGAGCGGTCCTGACCGTCCTGACCGTCCGGGCCGTCCGGGCCGACCATCCGGTGGTGCGGCCGTGGCCGGCCGGCGCACCGCGGGCTCCGGCCGGCGCGCGACGCCGGTGTGTTCGTGAAGCGCGCCGCGGGCTGCACCCCCGGCCGGCAGGCGTCCTGCCCGCAGCAGCCCCCGGTGACGGCCGGCCGCCCGCCGAGCGGTCTCACCCGGTCCGGGCGTGCCGCCGGGCAGCTCCCGGTCGTCCCGGTGGCCGTCGTGCGCCACGACGACCTCGTCCTGGTGCCAGAGGGCCGCCGGCGTCAGGGGCATGGAGCAGCGCGGGCAGTCCCACCCTCCGCACCACGGGCGAAGGAGATCAGCGGGCCGCCCCGGCGGTCGGACGCCCATCCCCCGACCGCAGCCTTCACGCCGCCGTGGTCGGTGCGGTGGCCGTGGCGATGGCGACATCGGCGCGGGCGTGGACGATCAGACGATCAGGCGTGTCCCGCTGTTGTCGGCGCTGGCCTCGTCGAGCGGGCGCCGCTCCGCCGCCCCGTGGTTCACGCGGACCCGCGCCCCGGGTGAGCCGCTGCGGACACCGGCCGTGAACGAGCCTGTCGGCCGCCGGAGTGAAGGGGCGGGGCATCGCGGGGCAGGGGCAGCGCGCGGGGGAGGCATAGGTCCTGGGTGCCGGACGGGCGGGGCGCTCGGGACGCAGTGGCCGTTCCCGCCCTCGCCGAAGGACGACGCCGACGGCGCGGACGCACGCGCCGAGGGCGGCCGACCGGCACCCGGACGCAGCACGACGAGGAGTGGAGAACCCATGGGACACGGCGGAAACGTCATCCAGGAACTGACCGCTGACCATCGCGAGGTGGACGCCCTCTTCGCGCAGATCGAAGCGCTGCCGCCGGCCGACCCGGAGCGACGCGAACTCGCGGACCGGATCACCATGGAGCTGGTCCGCCACTCGGTGGCCGAGGAGCAGTACCTGTACCCGACGGTGCGCCGGTACGTCGACGACGGAGACGACCTCGCCGACGAGGAGATCGCCGAGCACGGCGAGGTCGAGCGCATGCTCAAGGAGCTGGAGGACTGCCGCCCCGGCGACGGACGCTTCGACGCGCTGGTCACGGGACTCAGGACCTCCGTCACGGCGCACGCCGACGACGAGGAGAACCGGCTGTTCCCCCTGCTGGCCGAGGTCTGCTCCGCCGCCGCTCTGGAGGATCTCGGCGAGAAGGTCCGCTCGGCCAAGAAGCACGCTCCCACCCGCCCGCACCCGTCCGCGCCGGACACTCCGCCCGCGAACAAGATCCTCGCGCCCGGCACCGGCATGGTCGACCGCCTGCGCGACATGCTCACCGGGCGCGGAAAGCAGGACTGAACGCAGGGAAGCCGCTGGGCGGCGTCCCCCAGCCCGCTCGACCATCACTCCAGTGGGTCTGTGCACGCGAGCCGGAATGATTCCGGCGGTAGCCTGGTGGGAGAAGCCGGTCGCAGTTTTACTCGTGTGTTTGTGCCAGTCGCATGCTCGCAGAGAACGATGTCGCGGGCGCGAAGCTTGTTCTCCAGGTTGTGCTGGAGCAGCCGCGTCATTAACCGGCCGGGTATTCGCACGGTGCGAATTGCCCAACCCAGCCCCTGTAAGGAGAAGCAATGACTCAGGGAACCGTCAAGTGGTTCAACGCCGAAAAGGGCTTCGGCTTCATCGCCCAGGCCGAAGGCGGCCCGGACGTCTTCGTGCACTACTCGGAGATCGACAGCTCCGGCTTCCGCAGCCTGGAGGAGAACCAGCAGGTGGAATTCGACATCGTGCAGGGTCCCAAGGGTCCGCAGGCATCGCGCGTACGCCCCCTGTGATCACACCGGCCCGCGCCTGCCGCCGCTGACGTGACGGAAAAGGGTCGACGCCTTCCCGGCGCCGGCCCTTTTCGCGCGCCCGCACCGCCGGATTTCACGCGCCCGCACCGCCGGACGGCGCCCGTACGTTCCCGGGAAAACAGTGGGACAGTGGAATGCATGTGTGGTCGCTACGTTTCCACCCGTGGTCCCGAGGACCTCGCCCGGCACTTCCACGTCGCCGACCGGCCGGTCGCCGAGCCGCTCGCGCCGAGCTGGAACGTCGCTCCGACCGACGATGTCTGGGCCGTCCTCGAACGCACACCGCGCGGCGAGGACGACGCCGCTCCGGCCAGACGTGAGCTGCGGTCGCTGCGCTGGGGCCTGGTGCCGTCGTGGGCGAAGGACGTCAAGATCGGCGCGCGGATGATCAACGCCAGGGCGGAGACCCTGCACGAGAAGCCCGCCTTCCGCCGTGCCTTCGTCCGGCGCCGCTGTCTGCTGCCCGCGGACGGCTTCTACGAATGGCAGCCGGTCAAGGCCGAGGACACGGGCCGGACCCGCAAGCAGCCGTACTTCATCCACCCCGAGGACGGCCGGGTCATGGCCCTCGCCGGCCTGTACGAGTACTGGCGCGACCCGCAGGTGCAGCAGGACGACGACCCCGCCGCCTGGCTGCTGACCTGCACCGTCATCACCACCGACGCCACGGACGCGGCCGGCCGGGTGCACCCTCGCATGCCGCTCTCCCTCACCGAGGACCGCTACGACGCCTGGCTCGACCCCGCCCACCAGGATCCCGACGAACTGCGCGCCCTGCTCCGGAGCCCCGCGGAGGGGCGTCTCGAGGTGCGACCGGTGTCGCCGGCCGTCAACGACGCCCGCCACGACGGACCGCACCTCCTCGACCCGATCACGCCGTAGACCGCGTCACGGCAGCCGGGGCGCACCCCTGGCCCACGCCGCGAAGCCCCCCGCAACCTCAGAGGCCTCCCACCACCTTGCGCGCCTTGATCCTCACGACGACACGGTCGGCGTCGTCGACCGAGGCCGGGTTGAAGTCCGCGTACCGCTTGCCGGTGTACTTGAGCGACAGCTCGTCGATCAGCTCGCGGGCGCCGTCGGTGGTCATCTCGGCGGTGCCGCGGACCTCGGCGTACGTGTACGGCGAGTCGGCGGGCTGCACGACCAGGGTGACCCGGGGGTCGCGCGTGAGGTTCTTGTACTTCCGGCGGTCCACGGTCGTGGAGAACAGCACGTCGTCGCCGTCCCGCTTCGCCCACACCGGTGACACCTGCGGGCTGCCGTCGGGCTGGATCGTGGCAACGGTGATGAAGACGGGCGAGTCGAGGAGGGACTTGAGGCTGTCGGACAGTTCGGCGGGCATGATGGCCTCTCTGCTGATGTCGAGACGGCCCCTGGACGGCAGGGCCGTACGCGTACCCGATAGATACTGCGTCGACGCGCCGTTCGGCACGGGTATTTGTGCACCGCGCGAGTCGTCCCGGGCCGCGCCCCGCCGAGGCGCGTCGTCGAGCCGCGCGACATGCCGGGGACCGGGGAACGTACGGCGTGGGACGAGTGGGAGCAGCTGAAGGCCCCTGCGGCGGCGGCCCCTGCCACTGGTGGCCGGCGCCGTCACCGCTCTTCCCGGCGGTGGGCGCGGCACGCCGGGCGTACATCGTCCGGGCCTGCCCGCGGTGACCGCTGACGGGCCACCGCCGCTCGCCCCCGGAGCGCGGCGGCGCGGCCCGCAGCGCCTCGGCGACGCAGCCGGTGAGCCGGAGGGCCTCGGGCAGCGGCAGCGGTCCGTACGCGGTCAGGGCCTCGTCCGGCGGCAGCCCGGGTACGCAGGTGGTGGCGAGCCGGGGCAGTGCGCCCGTGGTGTCACGGTCGACGACCGGGACCACGTGGTGGCCCCGCACCCGGCGGGCGGCCGTGGCCTCCTGCTGGAAACCGGACAATCGCCTTACGGATCAAGCGACTTGCGCCGTGGCCGGGTGGAGCGGCCGGTCCGCGGGCAGGCCGGGCCGGCCGATCGCACCACCGGGTCCGCCGGCCGTAGGCTCCCCGCATGCAGCAATCCGAGATCATGCAGCGCGTCATCGGCATCCTCACCGAGGCCATCGAGATGAAGCGGCAGGTCCGCGAGAACCCTGACGCCGACGTCGCCCTCACCGGGGCCATCTCCGCGCTCCTCGCGGAGACGTTGCCGCAGATCAGCCTCCCGAGGGACGCGACCGCGCAGGAGACCATGGAGATCATCACGGCAGCGCTCGGGCCCGCCATCCTGACGCTGGCCAACTGTTTCTCCTACGCCTTCGTGCACCTCGGCGAGGTGCACGACGAGGGCCGGCCCGACACCTCGACCGCCGACGTGCTGCGCTCCCTCTCGCTCCGGTTCGCGCGGCAGGAGGAAGCCTGACGCGGCCGTGTCCCCCGTACCACTGCGCCACGGGGGACACGGCCGGAGGCGTCGCGCCGTCGTCACCCACCCGCGCCGAGGTCGAAGACGATGCGGGCCTTGACCTGGCCGCGCAGCACCTCGTCGATGGAGTCGTTGACGGAGGCGAGAGGGCGGGTCTCGTAGATGACCTTGGTGCGTCCGGCGGCGTGCAGCTGGAAGACCTCGGCGAGGTCCTGACGGGTACCGACGATGGAGCCGATCACCGAGGTGCCGTTGAGGACGGTGTCGAAGATCGGCACCCGGACCGTGCCGTGCGCCGGCAGGGCCACCATCACCAGCTTGCCGCCGCGTCGCAGTCCGGCGTTGACGGCTTCGAAGGCCGCGTCGTTCACCGCGAGCGCGACGGCCGCGTGGGCGCCGCCGTGCCGCTTGAGGACCTCGCCGACGTTCTCCACCCGGGCGTCGACGACGATGTCGGCGCCGAGGTCCTCGGCGAGCCGGAGCTTGTCGTCGGTGACGTCGATCGCGGCGACGGTGGCACCGGCGATCTTGGCGTACTGCACGGCCAGGTGTCCGAGCCCGCCGACGCCGGAGACGGCGACGAGCTGGGTGGGTCTCACGTCGGCGACCTTGAGCGCCTTGTAGGTGGTCACGCCCGCGCAGGTCAGCGGCGCGGCCTCCAGGGCGGTGATGCCCTCGGGCACCGGCTGGGCGAAGTCGGCCCAGGCCAGCATCTTCTCGGCGTATCCGCCGTCGCAGCCGTAGCCGGTGTTGATCTGCTGCTCGCACAGGGTCTCCCAGCCGGACAGGCAGTGCTCGCACCGTCCGCAGGCCCTGCCCAGCCAGGGCACGGCGACCCGCTGTCCCACGGACAGGTGGGTGACGCCCTCGCCGAGCTCCTCGACCAGGCCGACGCCCTCGTGGCCGGGCACGAACGGCGGGTCGGGCTTGACCGGCCAGTCACCGTGCGCGGCGTGGATGTCGGTGTGGCACAGCCCGGACGCCTCCACCCGGACCCGGATCTGACCCGGACCGGGCTCGGGGTCCGGACGTTCCTCGATGACCAGGGGCTCACCGAACGCGCGAACGACCGCTGCCTTCATGGCTTCTTCTCCTCTGTGCTGTCTGTGCTGTCTGTGCTGGATGCGTCGGTGCGTCGGTGCGTCGGTGCTCCGGTGCTCCGGTGCTCCGGTGCGCCGTGGGCCGTGCGGCGTCAGGGGTGCGCGACGACGGCGACGGGGGCCGTGCAGTGGTGCAGGACTGCGTGCGCGACCGGGCCGATGCGGGAGCCCAGCGGGCTGCGGCGGATCCGGCGGCCCACGACGACGAGGGAGGCCTCGCGGGCGGCGTCCAGCACGCGGTCGGCCGCGCTGCCCGGGCGGGAGATCTCGACGACCTGGACGTCCGGGTACTTCGTGCGCCAGGGGCGCAGCACCTCGGCCAGAGCGGCGGCTTCCTGCCGGCCGAGCTCGGCACCGATCTCGGGCGCCGCGGGCAGGCTGTAGACGTAGTACGGCGCCAGCGTCCACGCGTGCACCACGTGCAGGGCGGTGCCGCGGCGCTCGGCCTCCTCGAAGGCGAAGCCGAGGACGGCGTCGTCGGGCTCGGCCACGTCCAGGCCGAGCACGACCGGACGGTACGGGGCTGCCGCGGACGGGGTGCCGGCCGGATCCACGACCTGCTCGTCGGCGGCCTGTTCCCCGGCCCGGACGAGCACCACCGGGACATCGGTGTGCGCGACGGCCGCCAGGCCCACCGAGCCGACCAGGAACCCGCCGAGCCCGCTGAGGGCGCGGGAGCCGAGGACGAGCAGTTCGGCATCCCTCGCGGCGTCCGCCAGCACGTCGGCGGGCGTGCCGGTCAGTTGCCGCTGCGTGATCTCGACGCCGGGGTGGCGCAGCCGCAGGCCCTCGGCCGTCTCACGCGGGATGCGCTCGCTCCAGTGCGCCTGCGTCTCGGCGCCGAGCAGCGGCGCCTGGGCCATCGGCTCCGGCACCGGCTGCCACACGTGGACCAGCGTCAGCGGCAGGCCGCGCAACTGCGCCTCACGTGCCGCCCATTGCGCGGCGGCGTTGCTCTGTGACGATCCGTCGATACCCGCGACAACAGTGCGGACCATGGTGTTCTGCCTCCTGAACTCGGCTTCTGCTTCCAGCATGTGGCAGTGGAGGCCGCCCGCAGCAGGGCCGCAGGTCCTCGGCGCGGGCCGACCGGCCCTATCGGCCCGACTGCGGGCGGCTCGGCCTGGCAGCCGGTCCGGCCGCGCCGCCCGGAGCAGGGCCGAACGGCCCGCTGCCGGCCCCCCCTACGGCCCAAGTCCCGCCCCGCCCGCCGACGGGAGGCCGGCACGGCGTCCGGGGAGCACCGGACAGGGACGACCCATCGGGGAGGACGACGGACATGACCGTACGCGTGGGCATCAACGGTTTCGGCCGCATCGGACGCAACTACCTGCGGTGCGTGCTGGAACGCGCCGGGACGGGCAGCGCGACATCCGTGGAGGTGGTGGCCGTCAACGACGTCACGTCGCCGGCGGCGCTGGCCCATCTGCTGACGTACGACTCGACGTACGGCCGCCTCGGCCGGCCCGTCGACCACGACGACACCTCGCTGACCGTCGACGGCCACCGCGTGGCCGTGAGCGCCGAGCGCGACCCGGCCGCCCTCGCCTGGGGCGACCTCGGCGTCGACATCGTCATCGAGTCGACCGGCCGCTTCCGCACCCGCGAGCAGGCGGGCCGGCACCTGTCGGCGGGCGCGCGCAAGGTGCTGCTGTCCGTGCCGGGCAAGGACGTCGACGCCACCGTCGTCATGGGCGTCAACGAGGGCACGTACGACGCGCGACGGCACCACGTGGTCTCCAACGCCTCGTGCACCACCAACTGCGTGGCCCCGATGGTGAAGGTGCTCGACGAGCACTTCGGCGTCGTCAAGGGGCTGATGACCACCATCCACGGCTACACCAACGACCAGGTGGTCCTCGACGGCCCGCACAAGGACCTGCGCCGCGGCCGCAGCGCCGCCGTGAACATCATCCCCACCAGCACCGGGGCCGCCCGCGCCGTCGGCCTGGTCCTGCCCGAGCTGGCCGGCACCCTCGACGGCAGCGCCGTGCGCGTCCCGGTCGAGGACGGCTCCCTCACCGACCCGACCATGGTCCTCGAACGCCCCGTGACCGCGGACGAGATCAACGCCGCCTACCGGGAGGCCGCCGCCGGACCGCTCAAGGGCGTCCTGAGGGTCTCCGACGCCCCGATCGTCTCCCGGGACGTCGTCGGCGACCCGGCCTCCTGCGTCCTGGACGCCCCGTTGACCCAGGTGCACGGCGACCTGGTGAAGGTCTTCGGCTGGTACGACAACGAGTGGGGCTACACCAACCGGTTGCTCGACCTCACCGAGTACGTCGCCGCCCGCCTGCCCCGCGACTGACGATCATCCCTCGGGACTCCCCACCACGACGAAACGATCCCGTATCCTCCTTTGGCGCCGACCGCTACCGTTGCAGGCGTAGTGAAGCGGTACCACTGCCGTTCACAGGCGGAGAGCGGGAGGAGAACGGGTGGGAAGCCCCGAGGGGGAGCAGGCCCGGATGCGGCTGCCCCAGCTGCGGCTGGACGAGCTCCTGGAAGAGTTGCAGGCCCGCCTGGACGCGGCCCGCGGCACCCGGGACCGGGTCCACAGCCTGCTGGAGGCAGTGCTCTCGGTGGGCCGGGAACTGGACCTCGAGCAGGCGCTGCACAGCATCGTCGAGGCCGCCGCGGCCCTCGTCGACGCCGAGTACGCCGCACTGGGCGTGATCGGCCCGGACGGGCGCCGGCTGTCGGCGTTCCACACGGTCGGGGTCAGCGAGGAACAGATCGCACGCATCGGCCCGTACCCGGAGGGCCACGGCATCCTCGGAGAGCTGATCCGCCACCCCGAGCCCCTGCGCCTGGCCAAACTCTCCGAACATTCCGCCTCCTACGGCTTTCCGGCGAACCACCCCCCGATGAACTCCTTCCTCGGCGTCCCCATCCGGGTGCGCGAGCAGGTCTTCGGCAACCTGTACCTGACCGAGAAGCGCGGCGGGCTGCAGTTCGACGAGGAGGACGAGGCGGTGCTGTCGACGCTGGCCGTCGCGGCGGGCGTCGCCATCGACAACGCCCGGCTCTACGAGGACTCCCGGCTGCGCGAGCGCTGGCTCCAGGCCAACGCCGAGATCACCCACCGGCTGATGTCCGGCAGCGAGCAGGGCGACGTCCTCGCGCTCATCGCCGAACAGGCACGGGAGATCACCGGCGCGGCACTCGCCGTGCTGGCGATCCCGATGCAGGGCACCGACTCCCTCACCGTGGAACTGGCCATCGGCCTGGAGGCGGAAGCCCACCGGGGCCTCGTACTGCCCCAGGAAAGCAGCCTCATCGGCCAGGCCTTCGCCCAGGACACGCCGGTGACCAGCGCGGACATCGCCCGGGACGAGCGGACTTCGGCGGGCCCCCCGCGGTTCACGGGGCTGGGTCCGGCCGTGGCCGTCCCCATCGGCTCCGGCGAGAGCGCCCGCGGTGTGGTGCTGCTGGTCCGCGAGGCGGGCGGCAACGAGTTCACCGAGAAGGAGATGGCACCGCTGCGGATCTTCGCCGCCCAGGCCGCCGTCGCCATGGAGCTGGCCGAGCGCCGTCAGGACGCCGAGCAGATCGTGCTGCTCGAGGACCGCGACCGGATCGCCCGGGACCTTCACGACCTGGCCATCCAGCGGCTGTTCGCCACCGGCATGACGCTGCAGAGCGCGGGCCGCTTCATCGAGCACCCGGGTGCTTCCGAGCGGGTGCTGAGGGCGGTGGACGACCTCGACGAGACCATCAAGATCATCCGGTCGACGATCTTCGGTCTGCGCACCCGCGGCGACGAGGCGGCGCCCGGCCTGCGGGCCCGAGCGGCCCGAGTGGTCGGAGAGGCCGCGCCCGTCCTCGGTTTCGCACCCAGCGTCCGCATGGAGGGACTGCTCGACACCCACGTGCCGAAGGACACCGCCGACCACATCGTGGCCGTCCTGTCCGAGTCCCTGACCAACATCGCCCGGCACGCCGGCGCCGACCGCGCCGAGGTCGTGCTGGAGACCGACGGCAAGGAGGTCCGCCTCACGGTCACCGACAACGGTGTGGGCATCCCGGCGGAAGGCCGCCGCAGCGGCCTCACCAACATGGCGGAACGGGCCAGGAAGCTCGGCGGGAACATGGAACACGCCGACCGGGAAGGCGGCGGCACCGAGCTCGTGTGGCACGCCCCGGTACGGGAGACGGAGAGCCCGGCGGCCGGCTGACCACGACCCGACGGCACGTGGGGCGGCTGCCGGTGCTCGGCGCCGAGGGCCGGCTGGCCGGCATCGTCACCCGGCACGACCTGATGCGGATCTTCCTGCGGCCCGACGCGGAGATTCGCCGGGAGGTGATCGAGGAGATACTGGTGAAGGCACTGTGGGCGGCATCCAGGAGCGTCGGCGTCTTCGTGACGGAAGGCGTGGTCACCCCGGACGGCGCACGGAGCGCAGGAGCGAGACCGGGATCCCCGTGGCCACGACCCGCCGGACCGTCGACGTGGTCGGCGTGGTCGGCAGACTCACCCACCGGATGGACGACACCCGGCCCCGGCCCGACACCCGGGTCCCGCACGGCGTGGCCGACGAACGGCCGCGACGCATCTGAGAGACGCATCTGAGAGGAGGCGGATCGCCATGCCGGACAACGTGCTGGTCGCCTACGCGACGAAGAACGGCTCGACGGCGCAGATCGCGGAGGCGGTCGCGGAGGTCCTTCGCAAGGACGGGCTCGCGGCCGAGGCCCTGCCCGCCGGGTCCGTGACGGACGTGGCGCCCTACGACGCCGTGGTGGTCGGCGGCGGACTGTACGCCGGACGCTGGCACAAGGACGCCCGCCGCTTCGTACGACGCCACCGCCGGGCCCTGACCGGGCGTCCGGTGTGGTTCTTCAGCAGCGGACCGCTGGACGCCTCGGCCTCCGAGCGGGACATCCCGCCCGTGCGCGGCGTCCGGCGCGCCATGGACAGGCTCGACGTCGGCGAGCACGTCACCTTCGGCGGGCGCCTGGAGGAGGGGGCCGAGGGCCGCATCGCCCGCATGATCGTCCGGTCCGGGAAGGGCGGCGACTTCCGTGACTTCGCGGTGATCGAGTCGTGGGCGGCGGGCGTCGCGAAGGCCCTGCGCGACCGCGGGAGCCCGTAGAGGGCGGGGCCGGCGAGCCCTCGGCGTCCGTCACCGCGACGGGCACCGAGGGCTCGCCGCGTGGGCGGCCCGCACGCGCGCGTGCGGCGCGGACCCGCCGACGGACCGGCAGGCGGGCCCGTCGGCCGGTCACGCCGCGCCGGGGCGCGCGGTGACGGGGCGCGCGGTGACGGGGCCCGGCCGCAGCAGGCGATCGGTGAACCAGTCCAGGCCGAGCGCTGTCGCGGTGTTCAGGACACCCGGCTCGGTGAAGGCGTGCGTGGCGCCGGGGACCACGGCGATGCGGTGCTCGCAGTGCATCCAGTCGGCCGCCACCCGGCTCCGGCCGAGGACCCGCGTGTCGAGTCCGCCGACGACGAGGAGCGTCGGGGCCTCGAGCGCGGCGAGCGCGGCCGGCCCGGCCAGGTCCGGACGGCCGCTGCGGGACACGACCGCGCGGATGTCGTCGCCCGCGGCGGCCTCCAGAGCGGCAGCCGCACCCGTGCCCGTGCCGAAGTAGGCCACCGGCAGGGAGATCTCGCGGCGGAGCCACTGGGAGGCGGCGTGCAGACGCCGGGCCAGCAGGACGACGTCGTGGACGTTGTGCGGGGTGCGTTCCTCCTCGGCGAGCAGGTCGAGCAGGAGGGCGCCGAGGTGCCGTCCCCGCAGGGCGTCGGCGAAGCGCTGTTCCCGCGGGCCGTGACGGCCCGCGCCGCGCACCACGACCACCATCGCCCAGGGGGCGGCGGGAAGCGAGAGCCGCCCGCTCAGCCGCACCGGTCCGGCGGGCACCTCGACCTCGCCCCGCGGCCGGGGCCCGTCCGGTACGGCGGTCCCCTCGCGCGCCGCCGCTCCGTCGAGCGCCGGCGAGGCGGCCGCACCGGCCCCGGCCAGCCCGCGCGCCGCGCCCCGACCGGTACCGGGCGAGGTTCGGTGACGGGCGCCCACGGAACCGGGATCGTGCGGAGACCTCCTGGCACGGAGAACGTCCTCGGCGAGTCGGCGCGGCCGTGCCGGCGCACCTTCCGCACCGGCGGAAACCGGCGCCCCGGCCCGGTCGGCGCCCGGCACGCGGGCCGCCCGCCGGGTGCCGTCCGAGGGGACGTCGACGGTCGGCGCCCCGGCCACCGCCGTGGTGGCACGGCCGGGCCGCCACGGCGGGCGGGCGGGACGGCTGAGCCGTACCGGGTGCTCCGGTGCGCAGCCGGCGGTGCCCAGCGGGTAGATGGGGCCGACGGCGCCGGAGTCCGGGCCCGGTCGGCGGGGCGCACTCGGATCGCCCGCCGTCGGCGCGTGCGGGGGCGTGTCCGGGCGGCCGGTGGCCTCGTGCGCCGTCCCGGCCCCGTCCGGGGGGCCCGGCGTCACGACGCCGGTGCGGTACGGGGACCGCGGAGTACGGGTCGGCCGCAACGCGACGTCCGCGCGTTCGTCGTGGCGCATACGCCACCTCCTGGGGCGCGGCGGCGGTCGGCCGCCTCGATGTTCATCGCGGCACGCGCGCGTGCCCCTCGCGCAGCGGCGGAAGCCCCTGCCCGCGGGCCGGTCGGCTCCTTCCGGGCAGGAGCCCCGCGAGAGGCCGCGCGGTGCCCGCCGCCGGTCATCCGGTCCGCTGGGTCCACCGCGGGCCGATCAGCTCCCACTCCGCGGCCCACCGGGCCAGCCTGCCCCGGTCGAGCCGCCACCGTGCGAGAGCGCCGACACCGAGAGCGGCGCCGGTGACGGCCAGCGCGGCGCCGGCGCCGAAGAAGGCCGCCTCGACGGCGCCTTCGGTGGCGCCCGTCGGCTGCGGGGTGAGCGTGCCGCGGTCGTTCTGCCAGACCGTGATCCGCGCGCCGGACCCGATGCCCCTGCTCACCAGGGTCTGCCCGGTCCGCGAGGTGCCGTCGGGAGCCGTCCAGCGCACCTCGGTCCTCATCCGGTAGGTGTTCCCGACGTCCGTCGTGGCGCGCGGCACGTCGGCGAGCACGACGGCCGTGACGGGGTGCCGCTCGGCACGTTCCCGCGCGGACGCCTGGACGGCGGCGTGGGCCGTCACGAACCCGGCGAGGGTCCCGCCGACGAGCACGACCGTCCACAGCACCAGCATGATCCAGGCCTCGACGACATCCTCGTGGCGCCGCAGCGGATCGTCCCGCCTCCGCCACGGCATTCCCACGCCCCTGCTGCCGCGCATCGCCGGCACCTCCTCGCCCGTCCTCGTCCTTCTTCGACGGTGGCAGCGAAGCCGGGCGCGGGGCAGGGGCCGAGGGGGCGGCTCCCCTGGGCCGAACGGACCTGTCCCGGCCCCGCCGGGAGGCCGTTGGGCCCTCCGCGGCACCGCGCCCGCGGGCGGTGCGCCGCCCCGACGCTCCGGTCGGCTCCGCGCGCGGGGCCGACCGGCCCAAGCGGATTCCGGGACCATGGGACAGGCTGGAGGTGTCGGGGGAGAGAAACGCAGTGCGCGGGAGCCGGGCTCCGCCCGCCGACGGCGGCGCAGGGCTCCGGCTCCCGCCCCGGAGCGAGAACCCGAGAGGTGCGGCATGAAAGGCTACGTATTCCACGGTCCCGGACAGTCCGCCTGGGAAGAGATGCCGGACCCCGGCCTCAGGGAGGCCACCGACGCCATCGTCCGGGTCGACGCCGTCACCATCTGCGGCACGGACCTTCACATCCTCAAGGGCGACGTGCCCGAGGTGCGCCCCGGCACGGTACTGGGCCACGAGGCCGTCGGCGAGATCGTCGAGGTCGGCGGCGACGTGCGTACGGTGCGGCCGGGGGACCGGGTCCTGGTCTCCTGCATCAGCGCCTGCGGGCGGTGCCGTTACTGCCGCGAGGCCATGTACGGCCAGTGCCGGGGCGGCGGGGGCTGGATCCTCGGTCACCTGATCGACGGAACCCAGGCCGAGTACGTCCGGGTGCCGTACGCCGACCTCTCCGTGTACCCGTTGCCGGGCGCGGTGACCAGCGAGGACGCCGTGCTGCTGGCCGACATCTTCCCGACCTCCTACGAGGTGGGCGTGCTCAACGGCCGGGTCCGTCCCGGAGACACCGTCGTCGTCGTGGGGGCCGGCCCCGTCGGACTGGCGGCCGTCGCCACCGCCCGGCTCTTCTCGCCCGAGCGGATCATCGCCGTGGACGTGGCGGCGTCCCGCCTGGAGGCCGCCCGCAAACTCGGGGCCGAGACCGTCGCGGACGCCCGGGAAGCCCCCGAGCAGCTGGTCGCCGACCTCACCGACGGCCTGGGCGCCGACGTCGTCATCGAGGCGGTCGGCGTGCCGGAGACCTTCGAGATGTGCACCCGGATGGTGCGGCCCGGCGGCCGGGTCGCCAACGTCGGCGTCCACGGCAAGCCGGCGACGCTGCACCTGGAAGACCTGTGGATCAAGAACGTGACCATCACCACGGGCCTGGTCGACACCCACTCCACACCCACCCTGCTGCGGATGGCGGCCGCCGGCCGGCTGCCCACCTCCCAGCTGGTCACCCACACCTTCCCGCTCGACAGCATGCAGGAGGCGTACGACGTCTTCGGCAACGCCGCCGAGACCGGTGCCCTCAAGGTCGTGCTCGGAGGGCAGCGGCACGACTCCGTGGCCGTGCGGGCGCAACAGCGGTGAGGTGACCGAGGCGCTCGGCGAGCCGGACCCGCAGGTGGGCGGGTCCGGCTCGCCGCCGGCCGCGCCGGGCCCGCGCACAACGCCCGCTGGTCCGGGGCCCGATCCGCCCGGCGGCTCCCTCTGCCTCCCCGCAGGCGTGCGGGGGACCGGACGGCACGGTGGAAGGGGCCGTTCGGCGCGCCGCCGGGTTCCCCCGGCCCCTGCCCCGGCCCCGGTCCGAGGACGAGCATCGGCCGTGAGCCGCCGCGGAGTCGTCGGGCGGAGCCGAAGGGGAGGAAGCCATGACCCACCACCAGCAGCATCAGCATCAGGGACGAGCGGTCGTCCGGGAACGGGTGGTCGTCGGTGTGGACGGCTCGCTCGTCTCCGTACGGGCGCTGGACCGCGCCGCGGACGAGGCGGCCCGCCGCGGCTGCCCGCTGCGCGTGGTCCACGCCGTGCCCGACCGCGACGAGGCCGCACCGGTGCTGGCGTCCTCCGCGTCCCGCGTCGCCGACCGTCGTCCGGCGCTCGCGGTGGAGACCGTGGCCACCGAGAGCGGGGCGGTACGGGCGCTGGCCGACGCGAGCGGGTCGGCGGCCCTCACCGTGGTGGGCACCAGAGGGCTCGGAGGGCTCGGCGGCCTGCTGTTCGGTTCGGTGAGCCTGCGCGTGGCCGCGCACACCCACGGCCCGTTGCTCGTCGTGCGCGGCGACCACGCCGACGGCAGCGGCGGGGACGTACTGCTGCACCTGCCGGACGACGCCGACGCGGCCGTGGCCGACTACGCCTTCGAGGAGGCGCGGCGGCGCGGTGCCCGGCTGCGGGTGCTGCACACCCCGGCCCACCGGCATGTCCTGCCCGAACTGCCCTCGCTCGTGCCCGCGACGAGCCCGGGACAGGAACGGCTCGCCCGGAGGGAACGGGCCGACGAGGCCGTACCCCGCTTCGGCCTGGCCACGCTGCGCGACCTGCACCCGCAGGTGGAGATCGTCGCCGACACGGTCCGCACCGCACCGGCGCACGCGCTGCTGGAAGCCACGCGGGACGCCGCCGTCGTCGTGATCGGCGTCCGCCGGACCGACGGACGGCCGGGACCGCGCCCCGGCGCGGTCGGTCACACGCTGCTGCACCGCTCCCACTGCCCCGTGGTCGTCGTCCCCGCCGGCTGACCGGCACGTGCGCGACTGCGGTCCCTGCCCGGACGGGGACGGCGGGCGGCCGGTGCATCACCGGCCGCCCGCCGTCGATTTCTCCTTCGTGCCGCTGTGCGGCCCGCCGTACCGCCGCCGCACAGGAGTCCCCGTCTCAGCTCGGCACGCTGCGCGGGAATCCGCCCGAGAAGTCGCACTCGACGTCGACGACGCCCTCGACGGCGCGCACCAGACGGGCGGCGACGGGTACCAGGGAGGTGTCGCGGATGTGACCGGTGAGGGTCACCACGCCGTCCTTGACCTCCACGCCCAGGGGTTCGGCCGGAGCGGGGAAGAGGACGGAGACGACCTCCCGCCGGACTTCCTCGGCGATGTCCTGGTCCGTCCGCAGGAAGACCTTCAGCAGGTCCGCCCGGCTGACCAGGCCGTCGAGGAGGCCCTCGGCGTTGACGACGGGCAGCCGCTTGACCTTGCGCTGGGCCATGATGCGGGCGGCCTGGGCGAGGGTGGCGTCGGCGTGCACGGTCACCGCCGGGGTGCTCATCAGTTCCCCGGCGGTCAGTGCGCCCGCCTTGGCGAGGTCGCCCAGTCGGCTCCGCTGGGTGTGCCGGTCGGGGTCGTCGTCGCGGAACTCCTCCTTCGGCAGCAGGTCGGCCTCGGACACCACGCCGACGACCCGGCCCTCGCCCTCCAGCACCGGCAGGGCGCTGACCTTCCACTCCTCCATGAGCTGGACGACGTCCTTGAAGCGCGCGTCGCGCCCCACGGCCACGACCGTGTGCGTCATGACGTCGCTGACGATGTGCGTACTGCTGGACATGATGTGCTCCTCGGACTGTCGGGGGCGGAGTGTCGGAGGCGGACTGTCGGGGGCGGAGCGGCGGTGGGGGAGCGGCGCGCGGGGGAACGGCGGTGACCGGGCCCGGACGGCCGGGGCGGCGTCGTCGGCAGACGGGGCGCCCCGGCCTCAGCGGCTGCCGCTGCCGTACGGGGCGTACAGGTCGAGCAGGCGGACACGGGCCGATTGCAGCCGGTGGGCGACGACCCGCCCGACCCACTGTGCGACCGCGCGGCCGAACTCCGGGTCGCCGGCGCACATCGCCCGCACGGCCTCCGCGTCGAACTCCCACGCGCGCACCGGACTGGTGGCCTCGGCGCCCAGCTGCCACACGTACGGCGGGAAGTGCCAGGACCAGCCGACCAGTTCGCCGTGGCCGATCGACTCGATGACAGCGGCGCGACGGCCGGGCACCCGCAGGTCGAGGGCGACGGTCCCGGTCCTGATGATCCAGAAGCGGTCGGCGTGCCGTCCCTCCTCGAAAATGCGGGTGCCCACGTCGAAGGCGACCTCGCGGGCGTACCGCATCAGCTGTTCACGGTGCTGGATCGGAAGGCCCGCGGCCAGAGTGATGGAGGTCATCGTTCCGGTTCCCTTCTTGCCTCCGGCCGCAGGCGGCCGACGTGTGGGGCGTACGCAGTGTGCTCGGGGCGTCGGCGGCGGAGCCGGCCCGCGCCGCGTCGGGTGCGCCGGCCGGTGCCGACTCGCCACGGCAGCTCCGCTGATTCCAGACTGTCCCCGTCGGCCCGCGCTGGCCACGGGCCGCTCGACCCCAATGAGGGCCCTTCCGGCCCAACGGGTGGGACTCGGCCCGACAGGTGGTGCATCGGGCCGCTTCCCGGCGGCATCCGGGCCGGTCGGCCCATGGGACGAGGTGCCGGAGGGAGTCGGCCGGAGGCGAAGGAACAGTGCCGGACCGGGAGGAGTGAGGAAGAGTGGGCAGGGCTCTCGCACCGGAACGCCGGGAGCGGCTCGCGCTGCTGCTGGCCACCTCGACGGGGGTGACGTTCACGATCGCCGCGGTGGCCGACGCGCTGGCCGTACGCCGGGCACGCCGTCGGGCGGCGGCCCTGCCGCCTGAACCGCCGGCTCGGAACCAGGAGCGGGCGGACAGCGAGCGGGCGGACAGCGAGCGGCCGGACCGCCGCACACCTGTCTCCTGCTGACCGGTGCCGACCGGACCGCCGCACACCGGTCCCCCGCAGACCGCGCGGCCGCACACCACCGCCGCACACCACCGAGCCGCACACCACCGAGCCGCACACCACCGAGCCGCACACCACCGAGGGGTCCCACCGGCACCTTCCGCCCGCCCGGCGGGCCCCCCGCCCCGTACGGCCGGCACGCCGGAGGTCCGCGCACGGCCCGGAGCGCCCGGCAGCGCCCGTCAGGCGGTCGGCCGGCCCTTCAGCGCGGCGGCCGTCCGTGCCGTCCACGCGTCGATGGCGTCCCAGTCGCGGTAGTCGCCGAACCGGCCGCCCATCAGGCGGAAGACGATCCGGCCCGTACGCGGCAGCCGGGCCGCCGTGACGACACCGGAGAACAGACGGTGGTCCCGGTACCCGAGACCGGCCGGCAGGCCCTTCTCGATCACCGGCACCTCTTTGGGCCCCATGCGCCTGAACGGCCCACGCAGCGCGTCCGGCATCCCGACGCTGAAGATCCACACCGGCCGCACCCGCAGCACGTCGAGGTTGTCCCGGAGGAAGTCCACGGCCGGGGGGAGCCAGCTCTGCCCGTGCACGGCGCTTCCCAGCACGAACGCCTCGTAGGCGCCCGCGTCGGCGACCTCGGCCAGGGACCGGGCCTCCGCCACGAGTCCCGCCCGCCGCAGGCCGGCCGCGATCCGCTCGGCGATCTCCCGGGTGGAGCCGTCCGCGCTCACGTGGCCGACCAGGATGGTCATGGCGGTCACCCCGACGCGGCGTGGGCGGGGGTGCGGGGCGCTCGCGCACGCGGTTCTGCCGCGGCCACCGTGAGCGGCGCATGGGACCGGACGGGCACCACGGGCACCGCGACCACCGGAACGGGTGCGTGCCGCAGGCACTCACGACCGACGGCGCCCATCACCGGGGCCTCCCCCCACTCGTGCGGCGTGCGTCCCAGAGCCAGCAGGAGGGCGCCGCGGGCCCGCTCCAGGAGCACCCGCGCGGCGGGACCCTCGACCAGCTCGGCGCGTACGGCCACGTCGGGCCGCCGGCCGAACACCTCGCGCAGCGTGTCCGCCAGCCGTCGCGCGGCCGCGTCCCGCTCGGCGGCGGCGGTGGGGCGCGCCGCGACCGGGGCGTACGGCGCGAACCCGGGCCCCGACGGCTCCCAGGCGTGCACGGCGACCACCTCCGCCCCCAGAGCCCGGGCCTGCTCCACGGCCCAGCGCAGAGCCGACGACGAGGCCTCGGACCCGTCGACGCCCACCACGATCCTTCCGGCGGTGACGATGTCGGTCATGGCAGCCTCCCGGAGAGTTCTCGTACCGCCACGGTGGCTCCGGTGTCGGCCGCGCGGCGTGGGCCGGGTGGTTCCCGCCGCGCCGCCGATGGTCCCTTGCGGACCGGGCCGGCGGGCCGCTCAGTACAGGGACGCGGGCCAGCCGGTCAGTACGGCGACGACCACGCCCACGTCGAGCAGCACGCCGAGGGACAGCCAGCGGTTGAACCACAGGGTCTTCAGCAGCAGGCCGACGCAGGCGGCGAGGAGCGCCGCCGCCGGCCATCCGCCGCTCCGCACGGCGACGGCCGCGCCCGCGACGACGCACAGCATGGACGTCACCGAGGCGAGGCCGATGGCGGCGGCTCCCGCGACCCGGGGACCGGGCACTCCTGCCGCCGCCAGCGCCCAGGAGTGCCGGGGGTCGAACGGCCCGTCCCCGCCGGTGCGCGCCGGCCAGACCGGCAGATGGACGAAACCGTGCACGAACAGCACCATCGAGACGAGCGCCGTGGCCATGACGTCGATTCCTCCTTCCCGTGCGTCGGCTTCCCGTGCGTCAGCCGCTCCCGGACCGCTCCTCGACCGCTCCTCGTGGAGGGCCTGTCCGAGGCCGGCCCCGCCCGGAGCCCCGACGATTCCGGTTTCCTCCGGCTTGATCCGCCGGACAGGCCCTGGTGCGGTGACCGGGGAGCGGGCTCAGAGCCGGCGCATCCAGTCGTCCGTGATGCCGTGCAGGGCCGCCTGGTCTGCGGGCGGCAGATGGGAGTCGTCGAGCCGGTACGAGAGGCGGTCGACGACCGCGACCACACCGTCGAGGCGGCTCGTCAGGCCCACCGCGACGGGGATGTCGCTGCGCCGCTCCAACTGGCCGGTGAGCGTGACCACGCCGTTCCTGACGGAGGCCTCGACGACGTGCGGCGCCAGCCACAGCGCGTCGCCGAAGACCCGCTGCTCCACCTCCCGGCGGATCTCCTCGTCGGGGCGCAGGAACACCCGGAGCAGTTCGCGCCGGGTGACGATGCCGACCAGCCGGTCCTCCCCGTCCACCACCGGCAGCCGCTCGATGCCGTGTTCGGCCATGAGCCGGGCCGCCTCGGTGACGGTGGCGTCGGCGCGCACCGTGACCGCGGGAACCGACATGACGCTGCCGGCCGTGCCGGCACGGGCCCTGACCGTGTCCCGGCGGACGCGCCGGCTCAGCCCGCGCAGCCGCTCCGTCCAGGAGCCCCGGCCGCCGCCCGGTGCGGGAGCCGTCGCCTGCCGGAGCAGGAGATCCGTTTCGGACACCACACCGACGACCTTCCCTTCCGGGTCGGTCACCGGCAGCCCGCTGACGCGGTGCCGGTCGAGCCTGCGCACCACTTCCTTGAACGGTGTGTCGCGCTCGGCCGTGACGACGTCGCGGACCATGAGGGTGTCGACCCTGGTGGCCTTCATGACTGATTCTCCTCGAACGGTCGGGACGTGTCCGGGGGAGGAACCGTGGGGCCCTCCCTCCGGAGCCTGTGCCCCCAGCGTCCTCCGGAAGGGGCACGTCCCCCAGGGCCTGAGCGGCCCCGGACACCGGGCCGAGTGGCCCTCACTGCCGTCAGCGGCCCGCGGCCGCCGCCCGCACCGCTCCCACGTCCGTGGGCGGCAAGCCGGCCCCCCGGGGGGCCGTGCCTCGCCGGCTGCCGGCTGCCGCGCCGTCCGCGCCGTCCGCGCCGTCCGCGCCGTCCGCGCCGTCCGAGGCGTCCGAGGCGTCCGAGGCGTCCGAGTCGACCGAGGCGTCCGAGTCGACCGGGTGGGCCGACCGGCCCCCCGGACCACCCCCTTCGCCCCTGCCCCGGCGGCGCAGGCGTGCGACGGTGGTGGAGAGGGTTTCTGCTGCATGCGCAGGGCACCCCGACGAAAGGCGGTGAGCACGATGACGGAACTGCCCCTGATCGTGGGCGTCGACGGATCGGATCCCAGTTTGACGGCGGTCGACTGGGCCGTGGACGAGGCGGCCCGCCTGGGCCTGCCGCTGCGGCTGGTCCACGCCTCCCTCTGGGAGCGCTACGAGGGCACCATGGTGTTCCGCGGGCAGGACCGCCCCTCGGCGCAGGTGCTGGCGGAGCACATCGTCGCCTCCGCCGCGGAACGCGCCCGGCGGCGCAACCCGGACGTCAAGGTGTCGACCGCGGTCCTCACCACGGAACCCGCGGACGCCCTCCTGCACGAGGGCGACAACGCCGCTCTCCTGGTGACCGGCTCGCGCGGCCGTGGTGAGCTGAAGGGAATGCTCCTCGGCTCGGTGGGCCTGGCCGTCGCCGCCCGCGCGCACTGCCCGGTGACCGTGGTCCGCGGTGATGCCGCCGCCCTGGCCGGCACCCACGAGCGGATCCTCCTCGGGGCCGGCGACCCGGACACCGGTGGTGACGCGGTGCGCCTCGCCTTCCGCGAGGCCGAGGCGCGGGCGTGCACCCTGGACGTCGTGCGCGCCTGGCGCTGCCCGGCGCACGAGAGCGTCGACCATCCGGCACCGGCCGACGAACGGGCCCGCCGGCACGAGGAACGTGCCTCGGCCCTGCTCGACGAGGTCCTCCGGGAGGCGACGGCCGAGCACCCGGCGGTCCGGGTGCGCCGGACGACGGTGGAGGGACCGGCCGCCAAGGCGCTCGTCGACCGCTCGGCCGCCGCCGACCTCGTCATCGTCGGCGCGCGGCGCAGGGTCGGCCACCTCGGCCTGCAACTCGGCCGGGTGAGCCACACGCTGCTGCACCACGCGCAGTGCCCGGTGACGGTCGTACCGCAGCGGGTGTGAGAGCCCCCGCTCACGCACACAGGAGGGAGGCGGAGGGGACCGTGG
Organism: Streptomyces sp. NPDC088766; assembly: GCF_044750845.1. Lineage (NCBI taxonomy): Bacteria > Bacillati > Actinomycetota > Actinomycetes > Kitasatosporales > Streptomycetaceae > Streptomyces > Streptomyces sp. NPDC088766. Next base: position 74,245 of record NZ_JBIVKQ010000008.1, read on the forward strand.
CGCCGTTGCCGGAACGGACGGGCCCGTCCCGCCGGTCCGGCACCGCGAGCGGACCGGCGGCCGGCACCCGCGACACCGACGACCTGGCACAGCCCGCCGAGGGGCCCGGTGCCGCCGTGCCGGACGGGGTGTGGGAGTACCACGGGTACGACCCCGGGCAGGAGCCGCTCAGGGAATCGCTGTGCACGCTGGGCAACGGCTACTTCGCCACCCGCGGCGCGTTCCCGGAGTGCGACGCGGACGGCGTGCACTATCCGGGCACCTACGCGGCCGGCTGCTACAACCGGCTGACGTCCGAGGTCGCGGGCCGCCTCGTCGAGAACGAGGACATGGTCAACCTCCCCAACTGGCTTCCGCTGCGGTTCCGGCTCGTCGGAGGGGAGTGGCTCACCCCGGACACGGCCACGGTGCTCGACCACCGCCTCCTGCTCCACCTCGCCTCGGGCCTGCTGGAGCGGCGGACCCGGTACGCCCTCGGTGACGAAAGCGCCCTGACGGTGCGCCAGCAGCGGCTCGTGCACATGGCGGACCCCCATCTCGCCGCCCTGCGCACCGAGTTCACCCTGGAAGGCCACACCGCCGACCTGGAGGTCGAGGCTGCACTCGACGGTGGCGTCACCAACGCCGGCGTGCCCCGCTACCGTGACCTGGACGGCCGCCACCTCACCCACGTGCACACCGGCACCCGCGCCGCGGACACGGTGTGGCTGCGCTGCCGTACCCGGACCTCCGACGTCCGCATCGGCATGGCGGTCCGTCTCACGTCGGCCGACGTCCCGGTCGCCGCGCGGCACGAGCAGCTGCGGGCGGTCCAGGAGACCGTCCTGCACCTGACCGCCGGGAGGACCGTCACCGTCGACAAGACCGTCGCCCTGCACACCTCCCACGACCGCGCCATCAGCGACCCCCTGGAGGCGGCGGTCGAGCGGGTGGGCCGGGCCCCCGGATTCGACGAACTGCTCGAGGCCCATCTGACGGCCTGGGACCTGCTGTGGCGCCGGGCCGACATCGACGTCCCCGGCGAGCCGGGAGCCGTCCTGCGGCTGCACCTGTTCCACGTGCTGCAGACCCTGTCCCCGCACACCGCGGACCTCGACGTCGGGGTCCCGGCCCGGGGCCTGCACGGCGAGGCGTACCGCGGGCACGTGTTCTGGGACGAACTGTTCGTCCTGCCGTACCTCGACCTCCACTTCCCCGAGGTCTCCCGCGCCCTGCTCCGCTACCGCCACCGCCGCCTGGAGCAGGCCTGCTCGGCCGCGCGCGCGATCGGTCGGCGCGGTGCCCGCTACCCCTGGCAGAGCGGCAGCGACGGGCGGGAGGAGACACAGCGCCTGCACCTCAACCCCCGTTCCGGGCGCTGGCTGCCCGACAACTCCCGGCTGCAGTACCACGTCGGCTCGGCGATCGCGTACAACGTGTGGCAGTACTGCGAGGCCAGCGGGGACGCCGAGTTCCTGCACACCAAGGGCGCCGAGATGCTCCTGCAGATCGCCCGCTTCTGGGCGGACTCGGCCACCTGGGACGAGCGCCTCGGGCGGCACCGCATCCTGGGCGTCATGGGACCCGACGAGTACCACGACGCGTACCCCGACGCTCCGGAACCCGGACTCGACGACAACGCCTACACCAACGTCACGGCCGCCTGGGTGCTCACCCGCACCCTCGAGGTGCTCGCGGCCCTGCCCGAGCCGCGCCGACGCGAACTGGCCGAGCGCACCGGCCTCGACGGCGGCGAACTGGAACAGTGGGAGGACGTCTCCCGCACCCTGCACGTGCCCTTCCACGACGGCGTCGTCAGCCAGTTCCAGGGCTACGGCGACCTCGCCGAACTCGACTGGGGGGACTACCGCAGGCGGTACGACGACATCCGGCGCCTGGACCGGATCCTGGAGGCGGAGGGCGACACCGCCAACCGCTACAAGGCGTCCAAGCAGGCCGACGTGCTGATGCTCGGCTACCTGTTCTCCCCCGCGGAACTCCGGGCGCTGTTCCACCGCCTGGGACACCGCCTGGACGAGGACACCTGGCTGCGCACCGTCGACTACTACCTGGGGCGCACCAGCCACGGCTCCACGCTCAGCGGACTGGTCCACGGCTGGATCCTCGCCAGGGCCCGGCGCGCCGAGGCATGGACCTTCTGCCAGGAGGCCCTGCGCGGCGACATCGCGGACATCCAGGGCGGCACCACCGGCGAGGGCATCCACCTGGGTGCCATGGCCGGCAGCCTCGACCTGGTACAGCGCGGGCTGACCGGACTGGAGACCCGCGAGGGGGCCCTGTGGCTCGACCCGGTGCCGCTGCCGGAACTGTCCTCGTACGGGTTCGCCCTGCGCTACCAGGGCCACTGGGGCGTACGGCTGCGGCTGTCGCGCGGGCAGCTGGAGATCGAGGTGCCGCCGTCGGACCGCTCGCCCATCGACATCCAGCTCGCCGACCGGGCCGTGAGCGTCCAGCCGGGGGAGACGAGCCGTCTGCTTCTCCCCGGGTGACGACGCCCGGCGGAACCCGCGCCGGCCCGCGCCGGCCCCGGACCCGTCGTCGCCAGGGCCCCTCGGCCGCCGCGGGGGACCTGCGGCCCCTGCCGGGAAACCGCTGCTCGGAGCGATCCTGGGAACAGGAAGCTCAAGAAAGGGCGGCACCGTTCATGTCCGTCGTCAGCGCATGCCCCGGTCACGCCTCCGCCTATCTGGCCCGCGCGGCCGTCACCGCGCCCTCGCTCCACAACACCCAGCCCTGGCGCTTCGTGGCGCACGGGGACAGGGGCATCGAACTGCACGCGGTCGCGGAGCGGGGACTGCCCCTGGCCGACCCCCTGGGACGGGAGATGGTCCTCGGCTGCGGGGCGGCCCTGCTCAACATCCGGCTCGCCATGCTGCACCTGGGGTTCCGGCCCCTCGTCGACACCTTCCCCGACCCGCAGGACCTCGCCCACCTCGCCACGGTCGGCTGGGGTGCCCACACCCGGCCGACCCCCGAGGAGCAGCGTCTGTACGCCGCCCTGGGCAGACGGCACACCGCGCGCGGCCCCTTCCTGCCGCAGGCGCCGCCCGCGGGCCTCCTGGAGGAGTTGCGCGAGCAGGTCCGTCGTGAGGGCGCCGAGCTGCACGTCGTCGCCGCCGGCGCGGACCGCCGGCGGCTGGCCGAACTGGTCCGGGCCGGCGAGGACGCCCACCGCACCGACGCGAGGCTCGCGGCCGAGCAGGCCGGATGGACCTGGCGGCCCGCCCAGCCCCGCGACGACGGGGTCCCGGCCGACGTCGGCGTCCTGCACCCGGACTGCACCACGCTCGCCGGCCGGGACTACGCGGGCCTGACCGGCATGTTCCCCATGCCGCCCCGGCGGTGGCCGGCCCGGACCGGACTGGTGGCGCTGCTCGGCACCGACCGCGACGACCCGGCCGCCTGGCTGAGGGCCGGCCAGGCGCTGGAGCGGATGCTGCTGCAGGCGGCCGCCCACGGCGTCATGGCGGCCTTCCACACGCAGCCCCTCGAGGTGCCGCACCTGCGCAGGCGGATCCGGCAGACGCTCACCGCGGGGCAGTACCCGCAGATGGTCCTCCGTCTCGGCCACCCGCCCTGCGTGCGGTCCCTGCCCCGGCGTCCCGTCACCGACGTGCTCGGCTGACGGCGCGCCGTACCGGCCGGCGGAAGACGAAGGGCCGGGCGAGACCTCCGAAAGGTCTCGCCCGGCCCTTCGTCGCGTCGCCGCCGTCTTCGCCGTCCGTGCCGTCCTCGCCGTCCGCGCGGGCGCCGCGGTGCGCCGAAGCCGGCCGGGCCGGGGTCCGGCGACCCCGGCCCGGCCGGCTCTCCCCTGATCGCCGCCCGGCGACCGCGCTCAGCCGTGGTAGGCCGCGCGCATGATCTCCTGCATGTCGTCCAGCATCGGCATGCGGGGGTTGGCGGGCGCGCACTGGTCCTCGTAGGCGTTGAGCGCCTGCTGGGGCAGGGCGTCGGCGAAGGCCTTCTCGTCGATGCCGAGGGCCCGGAACGTCGGCTCGATGCCGACGGCTTCACGCAGCCGCTCGACGGCCAGGGCGAGGGACTCCACACCCTCGGCGGGGGTGGCGGCGGGCAGGCCCAGGGCGCGCGCGATGTCCTGGAAGCGTTCGGGGGCCCGGTAGTTCTCGTACTTGGGCCAGCCGGTCAGCTTGGTCGGGACACTGCCGTTGTAGCGGATGACGTGCGGCAGCAGGACCGCGTTGGTGCGGCCGTGGGCGATGTGGAAGGTGGCGCCCAGCGTGTGGGACATGGCGTGGACGATGCCCAGGAAGGCGTTGCCGAAGGCCATTCCGGCGATGGTGCCGGCGTTGTGCATCTTCTCGCGGGCCTCGGGCGACGCGTCGCGGTCGTTCACCGCGGCACCGATGTTGTCGAAGATCAGGCGGATCGCGTGCAGCGCGAGGCCGTCGGTGAAGTCGTTGGCGTAGACGGAGACGTACGCCTCGATGGCGTGGGTGAGGGCGTCGAAGCCGCTGTCGGCGGCCAGGGCCGGCGGCAGCGCGGTGGTGAGCAGCGGATCGACGATGGCCACGCTGGGGGTGAGCGCGTAGTCGGCCAGCGGGTACTTCTTGCCGGTCGCCGGATCGGAGATGACGGCGAACGGCGTGACCTCGGCGCCGGTTCCCGAGGTGGTCGGCACGCACACCAGGCGGGCGAGCCTGCCGAGCGTCGGGAAGCGGAAGGCGCGCTTGCGGATGTCGGAGAACTTCTGCCGCATGTCGGCGAAATCGATGTCCGGCTGCTCGTACAGCAGCCACATCACCTTCGCCGCGTCCATGGGCGAGCCGCCGCCGAGCGCGATGATCGTGTCCGGGCGGAAGTCCTCCATCAGGCGGGCGCCGCGCCGCACGGAGTCGATGCTGGGCTCGGGCTCGACGTTGTCGATGATCTGGAGGGTGACCGGTTCGCGGCGCCGCTGCAGGACACCGGTGATCCGGTCGACGAAGCCGAGACGGGTCATGGTCGCGTCGGTGACGACGGTGACGCGGTGCACGTCCGGCATGGAGGTGAGGTAGCGGATGGCCTGCGGCTCGAAGTAGATCTTCGGCGGGACCTTGAACCACTGCAGGTTGTTGCGGCGGGTGGAGACCCGCTTGACGTTGAGCAGCTGGGCGGCGGAGACGTTGTTCGACACCGACGTGCTGCCCCACGAGCCGCAGCCGAGCGTCAGCGACGGCAGCAGGCCGTTGTAGATGCCGCCGATCGCGCCCTGCGAGGAGGGGGCGTTGACGATGACCCGCACGGTCTTCATGCGCATGCCGTAGGCCTCCGCCACGGCGCGGTCCTCGGTGTGGACGACGGCGCTGTGGCCCTGGCCGTGGAACGCCACCATGTCGGCGGCCAGGTCGAAGCCGTGGCGCTCGTCCTCGGCGCGCAGCACCGCCAGCACCGGGCACAGCTTCTCCCGGGTCAGCGGTTCGTCCGGTCCCACGCGGCCGGCCTGCACGAGGATCAGCGAGGTGTGCTCCGGCACGGCGAACCCGGCCTGCTCGGCTATCCACGCCGGGCTCCGGCCGACGGCCGCCGCGTTGACCTTCGGCTCGCAGCCGGCCCCCGCCTTGTGGTCGACGGGGAAGAGGAACGCCTCCAGCTTCGCCTTCTCCTCCTCGGTGGCCAGGTGGGCGTGCAGGGTGCGGAACTCGGCCAGCGCCGCGTCGTAGATCTCGGTGTCCAGGATGACGGCCTGCTCGGAGGCGCAGATCATGCCGTTGTCGAAGGACTTCGACAGCACCAGGTCGTTGACGGCCCGGCGCAGCCTGGCGCTCCTGTGCACGTAGGCGGGGACGTTGCCCGCACCCACGCCCAGGGCCGGCTTGCCCGCCGAGTAGGCGGCCTTGACCATGGCGTTGCCTCCGGTGGCGAGGATCAGGGAGACACCCGGGTGCCGCATCAGCGTGTCGGTCGCCTCGACCGAGGGCGCCTCGATCCACTGCACGCAGTGTTCGGGGGCGCCGGCGGCGACGGCCGCGTCGCGCACGGTCCGGGCCGCCTCGGCGCTGCACCGCTGGGCGGAGGGGTGGAAGGCGAACACGACCGGGTTGCGGGTCTTGAGCGCCATCAGCGCCTTGAAGATCGTGGTGGAGGTCGGGTTGGTGACGGGCGTGATCGCGCACACCACACCGACCGGCTCGGCTATCTCGACCATGTCCTCGATGTCGTCACGGGCGATGACCCCGACGGTCTTCATGGGGCCCATGCTGTGCGTGACGTGCTCGCAGGCGAACATGTTCTTGGCCGCCTTGTCCTCGAAGACCCCCCGTCCGGTCTCCTCCACCGCCAGGCGGGCCAGCGCGGTGTGCTGGTCCAGGGCGGCGACCGAGGCCTTCTTCACGATGTGGTCCACCTGTTCCTGGGTGAGGCCCTCGTAGTCGGCGAGGGCCTTGAGGCCGGCCGTGACCAGGCGGTCCACGGCGACCGCGGTGTCGGAGGGGGCCTCGGTGCCGACCGTGGCCCTGGTCCGGGATGCGTGTCGGGTCATGGAAGAGCCTCCAGTGTCAGGGTGCCGTGGACCCACGGCTCAGGGTTGCCGTGAGAACACGGCGGTGGCAGGGGCGGGAGCTGCACCGCGGTGGGTGGCGCCGCTTCCCGACTCCACTGTGCTGGGGACCGGGGTTCCGCCGCAGGCGCCGAAGGTCCCCGTCCGAGACCGTCCGGCCCGAACCCGCAGGGCCTGTCGGCCCGTTCGGTGCGGGCGCCTCATCGGGCCCCCGGGGATCCGGACGCGGCCGGCGCCGCGCAGTCGTCGACGCGGAACGTCAGCGCGTTCACCACGCCCACGACGCCTTCCAGCCGCCACGCCGCGCGCACGGCCTCCGGGACCTGGCTGCGCGCCTCCAGGCGGCCGTCGAGGGTGACGACGCCGTCGCGGACGGAGACGAGGACGGCGTCGGGCGGCAGTCCCAGGGTTCCGCCGACGACCTGCTCGCTGACCTGACGGCTCAGGTCGTCGTCCGTGCGCAGGAAGACCCGGAGCAGATCCCGGCGGGTGGCGATGCCGATGAGACGGTCCTCCTCGTCGACGACGGGCAGCCGCTCGACGCCGCGGCGTTCCATCAGCCGGGCCGCGTCCGGGACGCTCTGCTCGGGGTGCACGGTGATCGCGGGGCTGGACATCAGGTCGGCGGCGGTGACGGCGCCGACCCGACCGCGCCCGGACCGGTGCGCCTGTGCGCGCACCAGGTCGGTCCCGGAGACCACCCCGAGCACCTTGTCGTCGTCGTCGATCACCGGCAGTCCACTGATCCGGTGGTGGTCGAGCAGCCGCACGACTTCCTTGAACGGCGTCGCGCGGCGTGCCTCGACGACGTCCCTGGTCATCACTTCGCCGACGGTGCGGTGTGTCACGGTGGCTCTCCTCACGGGCGTGGGCGGGGAGGCGGGAGCCGAATCGGTCCCCGGCTCCCCGCCGGTTCGGGCACGGGCCCGCGGGGCCCTACCGCTGCGGGCCGCCGCGCCACGGCGGCGGCGTGGCCGTCCTGCGGGTCACGTCCCCGCGGTGCGCGACGCGTTCGGTTCCGTCGCGCAGCCGGTCCTGCAGCCGGTCGGCGAGCTCACGGGCGCTCGCCTCGCGGGCGTGGACGACCACGAGTCCGTTCCCCACCCGGATCTCGGCGGCGGCCGACCAGGGCGGTTCGACGTGGTGGGCGACGGCCCTGGCCACGCGCACCTCGCCGCTGACGGCCGGGAGCCCGCGCCGGTCGAGCGCGGCACCCACCTTCTCCCGCAGGTACGCGAGGGACTCCTCGTCCACGTCGCCCTCGGCGCGCACCAGCACGGTGGTGGTGACCTCGCCCGCAGCCGTGTCCTTGGCAGTCATGTGATCCGCTCCTTGTGATCGTTCCGGTACACCTCAAGCCTGCTGCGCGCGCCGCCCCGGTACCAGGGTCGGCCGACCCTGGTACCGGGGTCGGCCGACCCCGGTACCGGGGCCGAGGGTCCCGCTCACCTGCTGTCGCTGACGTCGGCCGCCTCCAGCGCCGCCCGTCCGGCCTCCAGGCGCGCCACCGGCACCCGGAAGGGCGAGCAGGAGACGTAGTCCAGGCCCGCGGCGTGGAAGAAGTGCACCGAGTCGGGGTCTCCACCGTGCTCGCCGCACACCCCGATCTTCAGCCCGGGCCGGGTCGCGCGGCCCTCGGCGACGGCGATCCCGATCAGCCGGCCCACGCCCTCCCGGTCGAGCGTCTCGAACGGGGAGACGGGGAAGACGCCCTTGTCGAGATAGGCCGAGAAGAACTCCGCCTCCACGTCGTCCCGGGAGAATCCCCAGGTGGTCTGCGTCAGGTCGTTGGTGCCGAAGGAGAAGAACTCCGCCTCCTCGGCGATCGGGCCGGCCGTCAGCGCCGCCCTGGGCAGTTCGATCATCGTTCCGACGGGGCAGTCGACGCGCACGCCCGACGTCGCGGAGACCTCGTCGAGCACGCGCCGCACTTCCTCGCGCACGATCCGCAGCTCACGGACGTCCCCCACGAGCGGGACCATGATCTCCGCCCGGGGGTCGCCGCCGGCCGACACCCGCCGTGCGACGGCCTCACCGATCGCCCGCACCTGCATGGCGACCAGACCGGGCACCACCAGGCCGAGCCGTACGCCCCGCAGCCCGAGCATCGGGTTCTCCTCGTGCATGCGGTTCACCGCCGTCAGCAGTTCGACGTCGTGCGCGTCGGGCAGCCCGCCGCGGGCCTCGGCGGCGGCGATACGGACGGCGAGTTCGGTGCGGTCCGGCAGGAACTCGTGCAGCGGCGGGTCCAGGAGCCGGATGGTGACCGGCAGGCCGTCCATCGCCTCCAGGATGTCGGTGAAGTCCTCCCGCTGGAGCGGCAGCAGAGCCGCCAGGGACCGGTCGCGCTCGGCCTGCGTGCGGGCCAGGATCATCTCCTCGACCAGCTTGCGGCGCTCGCCGAGGAACATGTGCTCGGTGCGGCACAGACCGATGCCCTGCGCACCGAACCGGCGCGCGCGGGCGGCGTCCTCGGGGGTGTCGGCGTTGGCACGCACCTCCAGGCGCCGGACGGCGTCGGCCCGGCTCAGGGCGCGGGCCACTGCGTCGACCACGTCGGCCGCGTGCCCGTCCGAACGACCGTCCTCCAGGAAGCGCATGACCGCCGAGTCGACCAGCGGCACCGCGCCCGCGTACACGGCTCCGGCGGAACCGTCCACGGAGACGACCGTGCCCTCCTCGACGACGGTGCCGTCGGGCGTGGTGAAGCGCCGCTCGTCGAGGTCGACGGAGAGCTCCTCGGCGCCGCACACGCAGACCTTCCCCATGCCGCGGGCGACGACGGCCGCGTGGCTCGTCTTGCCGCCGCGGCTGGTGAGCACCGCCTGGGCGGCGATCATGCCGGGCAGGTCGTCGGGGGTGGTCTCCTGCCGGACCAGCACCACCTTCTCGCCGGCCGCGGCGCGCCGTACGGCCTCCGCGGACGAGAAGACCGCCGCGCCGACCGCGGCACCGGGCGAGGCCGGGATGCCGTGGGCGAGCGCCTCACCGCCCGCCGAGGCGTCGAAGCGCGGGAACATCAGCCGGGCGAGACCCTCGCCGCTCACCCGGGCGAGGCCGTCGTCCGCGGTGATGAGCCCCTCGTCGGCCAGTGCGGCGGCGATGGCGAAGGCGGCCTCCGCGGTGCGCTTGCCGACACGGGTCTGGAGCATCCACAGCGTGCCGCGCTCGACGGTGAACTCGATGTCGCACAGGTCCCGGTAGTGCCGCTCCAGCGTTTCCATGTGGTCGCGCAGCCGGGCGAACGCGTCCGGGTTCAGCCGGCCCAGTTCGTCGAGGGGGACGGCGTTGCGGATGCCGGCGACGACGTCCTCGCCCTGGGCGTTGGACAGGTAGTCGCCGTACAGGCCGGGGCGTCCGGTGGCCGGGTCACGGGTGAAGGCGACACCGCTGCCGGAGTCGGGACCGAGGTTGCCGAACACCATGCGCTGCACGTTGACCGCGGTGCCGAGGTCGTCGGCGATGTGCTCGCGGCGCCGGTAGACGCGGGCGCGTTCGCCGTTCCAGGACTCGAAGACGGCCAGGACCGCGCGGCGCAGCTGCTCGGCGGGGGACTGCGGGAAGTCCTCGCCGGTCTCCCGGTGGATGATGTTCTTGTACGTCTCCACCAGCTGGGCGAGGTCACCGGCGTCCAGGTGGACGTCGTCCCGGACTGCGCGCACGTCCTTCAGCGAGGCGATGGCCCGCTCGAAGTGCGAGGTGTCGACCCCCATGACCGTGCTGCCGAACATCTGGACGAGACGGCGGTAGGAGTCCCAGGCGAAGCGCTCGCTGCCGGAGACCTTGGCCAGACCGAGGACGGACTCGTCGTTGAGACCGATGTCGAGGATCGTCTCCATCATGCCCGGCATGGAGAACCGGGCGCCGGAGCGGACGGACAGCAGCAGCGGATCGTCCGGCCTGCCCAGCAGCCGGCCCGCGGCGGTCTCGACGGCCGACAGGTGCGCGGAGACCTCCTCCCACATGCCCGCGGGCTCGCCGCCGGAGTCCAGGAAGGCCCGGCAGGCCTCGGTGGTGATGGTGAATCCCGGGGGCACCGGCAGTCCGAGACGGGTCATCTCGGCCAGGTTCGCTCCCTTGCCGCCGAGCAGGCCGGCCATGTCACGGCCGCCCTCGGTGAAGTCGTACACGTAACGCGCCATGACGCTGTGCTCCTCGGATGGGGGACGTGATGCTTCCAGCGTCGGTCCGGGATCCGCCGCACGCGAGGTGCCGGCGGTCCCGCCCGCGGGGGCCGGTCGGCCCCGGACCGGGCCTCGGCCCGCTCAGGGCCCAAAGGGCCGGTGCCCGGGCTGTTCGGCCCGGGGGCCGTCGGCCTCCACCTGAGGCAGGCTGGGGGGTGTCAGCAGGTCCCCCGGACCGGGAGGGATGCGTCATGCTTCACGACATCGCCGTAGGGGTCGACGGCTCGCCCGCGAGTCTCGCGGCCGCGCACTGGGCGGCCCGGGAAGCCGGACGCCGGGGCACCGGGCTCAGGATCGTGCACGCCTGGCACCGCCATCCGCGCCCCGCACCGGACGTACCGCTGGACCGCACCGAGCACCAGTGGGCCGAACAGATCCTGCGGGAGGCGGCCGCCGCCGTCCGCGCCGCACATCCCGGGCTGCGGATCACCGATCGTCTCGTGTGCGACGCCGCGGTGGCCGCCCTGATCGCCACCGCGGCCGAGACCGACCTGCTGGTTCTCGGGTCGCTGGGCCTGGGCGCCGTGGGCGGGTTCGTGACGGGATCGGTGTCCCAGCGCGTGGTCGCCCGGTCCCCGAAGCCCGTGGTGCTGGTGCGGGCGGGCCGGGGCGAGGCGGGCGAGCACCTGCCGGCCGTGGACGGCATCGCACCGGAGGAGATCCCCGAGACCCCCTTCCGCCCGGTCGTCCTGGGACTGGACACCGGCCACCCCTGCGACGAACTCGTCGAGTTCGCCTTCGACGCCGCCCACCGCCGCGGGACCGGCCTGCACGTGGTGCACGCCTTCCGCGTGCCGAACCGTCCCGCCCCCGACCCGGCGGAGACCGCCGCACCGGCCGCCGTCACCGGCCCGGCGCCGGGCCCGGAGGCGCAGGCGGCCGAGGAAGGCGCCGTGGCCGGGGTGCTGCGCCCCTGGCGGGAGAAGTACCCGACCGTCCGTGTGACCGAGACGGTGAGCGAGGGACGGGCCGCCGTCGCACTGGTGCACGCCGCGAAGCACGCCGGGCTCCTCGTGGTGGGCCGCCGTGCGAGCGGCCACCGCCTCGGTGCCCACACGGGGCCGGTGGCGCACGCCGTCCTGCACCACGTCGGCTGTCCCGTCGTCGTGGTCCCGCACGACTGAGCCCGGCGCCGCCCTCGGCCCCGCCTCCGCCGCCGGACCGACCCCGTCACGACCGGACCCGACCGCCGCTTCGACCCCGTACGGCCTCCGGTGGTCCGGACATCCGGCCCTCCGCCGCCGGCCGCGACTTCCGCGGCCGGCGGCGGACCGCTGCCCGCACCCGCCTCGCTCCGTCCGCAACGGCGGCGGCACGAAGCGCACCGCCGGAGCCGGGCCGCGCGGGGGCCGAAGGTCCCGCAACAGCGGGGCCGGGCGGGACCCGCGCGTGCACTGACCGGCACTGCCCGCCGCCGGCCGGGACGAGCAACATCGGCAGCGAGACAACGGCTCACCGAGAGGACCCGTGATGACCACGACGATGACAGCCGGCCCCCGGACCGCCGACGCCTGGCGGGAGTTCCGCGGCGGCACCTGGCGCGAACGCATCGACGTGCGCGACTTCATCCAGGCCAACTACACCCCGTACGAGGGCGACGCGGCCTTCCTGACCGGTCCCACGGACCGTACGCGGGCCGTCTGGGAGAAGGTCAGCGCGCTGTTCCCCGAGGAGCGTGCGCGCGGCATCCTCGACGTGGACACCGCGACCCCCTCGACGATCACCTCGCACGCCCCCGGCTGGATCGACCGCGACCGCGAGCTGATCGTCGGCCTGCAGACCGACGCCCCGCTCAAGCGCGCGATCATGCCGAACGGCGGCCTGCGCATGGTGCAGAACGGCCTGAAGGCGTACGGCTACGAGGCCGACCCGTTCGTGGACAAGGTCTTCGGGACCTACCGCAAGACCCACAACGACGGTGTCTTCGACGCCTACACCCCCGCCATGAAGGCGGCCCGCAGGGTCGGCATCATCACCGGGCTCCCCGACGCGTACGGCCGCGGCCGCATCATCGGCGACTACCGGCGCGTCGCGCTGTACGGCACCGACCGGCTGATCGAGGCCAAGCACGCCGAACGCGCGCTGCTCGACGCCCGGCCGTCGAGCGAACACGTCATCCGGGACCGCGAGGAACTGGCCGAACAGATCCGGGCGCTGACCGAGCTGACCCGCATGGCGGCGACCTACGGCTGTGACGTCTCCCGGCCGGCGGCCACCGCCCAGGAGGCCGTGCAGTGGCTGTACCTCGGCTACCTGGCGGCGGTGAAGGAGCAGAACGGCGCGGCGATGTCGCTCGGGCGCACCTCCACCTTCCTGGACGTCTACCTCCAGCGGGACCTGGACGAGGGCGTCCTCGACGAGGCACGGGCCCAGGAGCTGATCGACGACTTCGTCATCAAGCTGCGGATCGTCCGGTTCCTGCGCACCCCCGAGTACGACGCCCTCTTCTCCGGCGACCCGACGTGGGTGACGGAGTCGATCGGCGGCATCGGCGCGGACGGCCGCCCCCTGGTCACCCGCACCTCCTTCCGCTTCCTGCAGACCCTGTACAACCTCGGGCCCGCCCCCGAGCCGAACCTGACCGTGCTGTGGTCGCCGCGGCTGCCGGAGGGCTTCAAGGAGTTCTGCGCGCAGGTCTCCATCGACACCAGCGCCGTCCAGTACGAGTCGGACGAGCTGATGCGCCCGCGCACCGGCGACGACACGGCGATCGCCTGCTGCGTCTCCGCGATGGCGGTGGGCCGGCAGATGCAGTTCTTCGGCGCCCGGGTCAACCTCGCCAAGGCACTGCTGTACGCCGTCAACGGCGGCCGGGACGAGATGACCGGCGACCAGATCACCCCCGAGATGCCCCCGCTGACGGGCGAGTACCTCGACTACGAGGAACTGACGGCGGCCTACGACAGGGTCCTGGACTGGCTGGCACAGACCTACGTCGACGCGCTCAACGTCATCCACTACATGCACGACAAGTACGCCTACGAGCGCATCGAGATGGCCCTGCACGACTATCCGGTCCACCGCTTCATGGCCTGCGGCATCGCCGGCCTCTCGGTCGCAGCCGACAGCCTGTCCGCCGTGAAGCACGCCCGGGTGCGGGTCGTCCGGGACGCCACCGGGCTGGCCGTGGACTTCCGCACCGAGGGCGAGTTCCCCGCCTACGGCAACAACGACGACCGCGCCGACGCCCTCGCCGTCGACCTGGTGGAGTCGTTCATGGCGAAGGTGCGCAAGCACCCCACCTACCGGGACGCCGAGCACACCCAGTCGGTCCTGACCATCACCTCCAACGTCGTCTACGGCAAGCACACCGGCAACACCCCCGACGGCCGGCGGGCCGGGCAGCCCTTCGCGCCGGGCGCGAACCCGATGAACGGCCGGGACCGGCACGGCGTGGCCGCCTCGGCCCTGTCGGTGGCCAAGCTGCCGTACGAAGCGGCGCGGGACGGCATCTCGCTGACGACGACGATCACCCCGGAGGGGCTGGGGCACGTCCCCGAGGAGCGCGCCGGGCACCTGGTCGGCATCCTCGACGGCTACATGTCGGCCGGAGGGTTCCACATGAACGTCAACGTCCTGGACCGGGCCACGCTCGAGGACGCGATGGCCCACCCCGAGAAGTACCCGGAGCTGACGATCCGGGTCTCGGGATACGCCGTCAACTTCGTCCGCCTGACGCGCGAGCAGCAGCTCGACGTGATCAGCCGCACCTTCCACGGATCGCTGTGAGCACCGCCGTCGGCCGCACGACGGGCCGGATCCACTCCTGGGACCTGTCCACCGGCGTGGACGGTCCCGGGACCCGGTTCGTCCTCTTCGTCAGCGGCTGCCCGCTGCGCTGCCTGTACTGCGCCAACCCGGACACCTGGCACATGCGGGACGGGCGGGAGGCGACCGTCGACGAGGTGATGGCCGAGATCGGCAAGTACCGGGCGTTCCTCACCGCGGCCGGCGGCGGAGTCACCCTCACCGGCGGGGAGCCCCTGCTCCAGCCCGCGCTGACCGGCGCCGTGCTGCGCCGCTGCAAGGAGGCCGGACTGCACACGGCGCTGGACACCTCCGGGTTCCTGGGCGCCCGCGCGACGGACGAACTGCTCGCCGACGTCGATCTGGTGCTGCTGGACGTCAAGTCCTTCGACGTCCCCGCCTACCGGAAGCTGACCGGTGGCGAGGTGGCCCCCACCCTCAACTTCGCCACCCGCCTCGACCGGCTCGGCAAGCGGATGTGGATCCGGTACGTGCTGGTCCCCGGCTGGACCGACGACCCCGAGGCCGTCGACGGGCTGGCCCGCTTCCTGTCCGGCCTCGACAGCGTCGAGCGGGTCGACGTCCTGCCCTTCCACAAGCTCGGGGCGGCCAAGTACGACGCCCTGGGCGTCCCCTTCCCGCTGCGGGACACACCCGTCCCCGACGCGGCCCTGGTGGACCGGGTCCGCGGCCAGTTCCGCGCGCATGGGCTGACGGCCCACTGACCGGCGCCTTCGCCGGGCCGGCGGTGCGGGCCGGCGGTGCGGGCCGGCCCGGGGGCGAGAGGGACCGTTGGGCCCGGGCGGGGGCCCGAGCCGGGGCCGTTCGACCCTAGTCGGCCGGGGGTCCCCTGCGGCGATCATGTGGCAGCGGCCGGGAGTGCCGCGCCATCCACCGTGCACAGGGCCCCGCCCTGCCATCGCTGCGACCCGTGCGTGCTTCCCGGCCCCTGAGCCACAGGAACAGATGGGGAGGACGCCGTCCGATGGACGAGGCGCAGTTGGACCAGGTGACACACGCGGGAGACGCACCGGGGCGCCCCGCGCCCCGCGAGGCCGGCCCGGCCGTACGGACGGCGGCCCGGCCGTCCGGGCCGTCCTGGGCGCAGTGGCTGACGACCACCGACCACAAGAGGATCGGGACGCTGTACCTGGTCACCGCGTTCGTGTTCTTCGTCGTCGGCGGCGTGACGGCCCTGCTGATGCGCGCCGAACTCGCCCGCCCCGGGCTGCAGATCATGTCGAACGAGCAGTTCAACCAGGCGTTTACGATGCACGGCTCGATCATGCTGCTGATGTTCGCCATGCCGCTGTTCACCGGCTTCGCCAACTGGATCATGCCGTTGCAGATCGGCGCCCCGGACGTGGCCTTCCCCCGGCTGAACATGCTGGCCTACTGGCTGTTCCTGTTCGGGTCGTCGATCGCGGCGTTCGGCTTCCTCACCCCCGAGGGTGCGGCCGACTTCGGGTGGTTCCTGTACGCCCCGCTGTCCGACGCCGTCCACTCGCCCGGGGTCGGATCCGACATGTGGATCATGGGTGTCGCGCTCTCCGGCTTCGGCTCGATCCTGGGCGCGGTCAACTTCATCACCACCATCATCTGCATGCGCGCACCCGGCATGACCATGTTCCGCATGCCGATCTTCACCTGGAACGTGCTGCTGACCGCCGTGCTGATCCTGCTGGTGTTCCCGGTGCTGGCGGCGGCCCTCTTCGCCCTGGAGTGCGACCGCAAGTTCGGCAGCCACATCTTCGACGCGGCCAACGGCGGCGCGCTGCTGTGGCAGCACCTGTTCTGGTTCTTCGGCCACCCCGAGGTGTACATCCTGGCGCTGCCGTTCTTCGGGATCGTCTCCGAGGTGATACCGGTGTTCGCGCGCAAGCCGATGTTCGGGTACATGGGCCTGATCGGCGCCACCATCGCCATCGCCGGCCTGTCGGTGACGGTCTGGGCACACCACATGTACGTCACCGGAGGTGTGCTGCTGCCCTTCTTCTCCTTCATGACGTTCCTGATCGCGGTGCCCACCGGAGTGAAGTTCTTCAACTGGATCGGCACCATGTGGAAGGGCAGTCTCTCCTTCGAGACGCCGATGCTGTGGACGACGGGCTTCCTGATCACGTTCGTCTTCGGCGGGCTGACCGGCGTCATCCTCGCCTCGCCGCCCATGGACTTCCACCTGTCCGACTCGTACTTCGTGGTGGCGCACTTCCACTACACGGTGTTCGGCACGGTCGTGTACGCCATGTTCGCCGGATTCCACTTCTGGTGGCCGAAGTTCACCGGCAAGATGCTCGACGAGCGCCTCGGCAAGATCACCTTCTGGACCCTCACGGTCGGCTTCCACCTCACCTTCCTGGTCCAGCACTGGCTCGGCACCGAGGGCATGCCGCGCCGCTACGCCGACTACCTCGCCGCCGACGGGTTCACCGCCCTCAACACCCTGTCCACGATCGGCTCGTTCCTGCTGGGCCTGTCGGTCCTGCCGTTCTTCTACAACGTGTGGCGGACCGCCAGGTACGGCAAGCCGGTCCAGGTCGACGACCCGTGGGGCTACGGCCGTTCCCTGGAGTGGGCGACCTCCTGCCCGCCGCCGCGCCACAACTTCACCTCGCTCCCGCGGATCCGCTCCGAGTCGCCGGCGTTCGACCTGCACCACCCGGAGATCGCCGAGTCCGGAACGGCGGCGTGAGCCGTGGCACAGCCTGTCCTGGCCCTGGGCACCGCCCTGGTGACCGCTGCCGGCTGCGTCTGGTACCTGCCCGCCCTCGCGGAGGTGCGGGCGGGAGCCGACCGGCCCGACTCACGCCGCGGCGCGGCGGCGGCCTGCCTGAGCGGATGGACCACGGTCGCGGGCCTTGCCGTACTGCTGCTGGTCGCCGACACGTGGTGGCCGCCCGCGGCCGCGGCCGGATCGGGCGCGGCCGTCACGGCCGGTCTCCGGATCCGCACGGCCGCACGGCGCCGGCGTGAGGCGCGGGAGACCCTGCGCGACTGGGCGCTGCTGGGCCAGGGCCCGCCCCGGCCCGCCCGCCACCACTGCGCCACCCTCTTCGTCACCGTCCTGGGCGTCGGCCTGGCCGCCGCGTCGGGCTCGGCGGTCCTCGTGACGGCCGGCGGCGCCGGCCCGACCTGGGCGGTGGTCGCCGCCCCCACCGGGCTGACGTGCCTGTTCCTGGCCGTCGCGATCGGCTGGGCGGGTCCGGCCCGCCGCGGCGCGCGGGACCTCCCGGGACAGCGGCGGCGAGACCGGTGACGAACGGCCCGGACGGTGTCACCGCGATCGCGGTGACACCGTCCGGGCCTCGTGCCGTGGCCGAGCGCGCGGCGACCGGCCGCGCCCCGGCCTCACCGGCGGTGCATGGTCTCCAGCGCGGCGGCCGGCACGTGCGGATCGTGTTGCCGTCGAAGTGCCCCTCGGGCGCGGCCGGACAGCGCACCAGGTCCAGGCGGTCGCGTTCGGAGAACCCCGTCGAGCGGGTGTCGACGATCTTCCCGTCCCCGTCGACGAGCCGCGCGACGTCGTCCCAGGCGGACTCCTCGTGCCCGGAGAGGATCTCCTGCGTGACCGACACCGAGGGGTCGTCGAGGGAGGGAATGCCGGACAGCAGGTCGTACGTGCAGCGGTACTCGGCCTCGAACATCCGCCCGCCGCGCATGGTGCAGCCGGCCGCGGGCGTGCCGCCCGCGTCCAGGCTGCCGCCGATGTCGCGCTTCTCCTCGAAGAGGTGGATGTCCGAACCGTCGAACCCGCCCTCGCGGATCAGGAACGTGGCCGCGGCGAGCGCCGCCATCCCGCTGCCCACCAGATACGCCTTGGCCATCACGCAACTCCTCGTTCCGGTGACCTGGTCGGGGACCCACGGCCACAGCCTCTCCCGCGCCGGCCGGCGCCGTCAGGGGGCCGTTGGCCACCGGTGCGGTCCGAACGGCCCGGACACCGCCGTCGGGCGGGCACGCGAAAGGCCCGGCCGGTGAACCGTCACCGACCGGGCCCGCACCCGCCGCGGCCCCGGGCCCCGGCGCGTCCCGCTGTCAGGCCGCCGTGCCGGGCAGCCACAGGTCGGGACCGAAGACCTCGTAGCGGATGCTCCGTGCCGGAACCCCGGCGCGCAGCAGCTGTGCGCGGGCCTCGCGCATGAACGGCAGCGGGCCGCACAGGAACACCGCGGAGTCGGCGGGCACGTCGACGCCGTCGAGGTTCATCAGGCCTTCGCGGGCGTCGGGTTCCTGCGCACCGGGACGCTCGTACCAGAACACGGCGCGCGCGTTCGGCAGCCGCTCGACGAGCCCGCAGGTCTCGGCGCGCAGGGCGTGGTCGGCGGGGGAGCGGTCGGCGTGCAGGACGAGCACCGGGCGGGTCGAACCCAGCGCTTCGAGGTGGGCCAGGATGCCGGTCATGGGGGTGCCGCCGATGCCCGCGGAGACCAGCGCGACCGGGGCGCCGGCGTCGGCCGGGTCGTCGAGGAAGACATCGCCGAAGGGCGCGGAGAGAGCCAGTTCGTCGCCTTCGCGGACCTGCTCGTGGAGCAGGCCGGAGACCTCGCCGTCCGGCGTCCCGGCCGCCCCGGCGACCCGCTTGACGGTGATCCGCCGCAGGTCGCCGCCCGGGTCGCCGGACAGGCTGTACTGGCGCAGCTGGTGCACGCCGTCGGCCATCCGGACCCGGACGCTCACGTACTGGCCCGCCCGCGCGCGCGGCGCCGGCCGGCCGTCGGCGGGCCGGAGCAGGAAGGACACCACGTCCGGGGTCTCGGTCCGGCGTTCGACGACCGTCCACTGCCGCCACACCTTGCCGGGCTCCACGCCCGCGTCCTGGTACAGGCGGGCCTCCCGGCCGATCAGGGCGCCGGCCATCAGCCAGTACACCTCGTCCCAGGCGGCCGCCACCTCCGCGGTGACGGCGTCGCCGAGAACCTCGGCTATCGCGCCGAAGAGGTACTTGTGCACGATGGTGTACTGGTCGTCGGTGACACCGACGGCGGCGTGCTTGTGGGCGATGCGGTCCAGCAGGGTGTCCGGGCGGGTGTCCGGGTCGTCGAGGAGCGCGCCGGCGAACCCGGCGATCGAACCGGCGAGGGCGCGGCGCTGTGCTCCGCTGGCCTGGTTGCCGCGGTTGAACATCCCGTCGAGCAGTTCGGGCCGGTCGCGGAACATCGCGCCGTAGAAGCGAGTGGTGATCTCGTCGAGCGCGCCGGCCACGGCGGGCAGGGTCGCACGGATCACGGCGGCGGATTCTGCGGACAGCATGGAGCCTCCCGGGCAGGGGGACGAGGGGGAAGTGCGCCGCGTCGCGTCGGGCGGCACCTTCTGTGTAGCAGGCACCCGGCCGTGTTTCGGCGCTGTTTCGCGCCACCGGGCGAAGCAGGGCCGAACGGCCCACCGGTTCGGGCCCGTCAGCCCCCGCGGGCCGCTCCGGCACGGGGCCGACCGGCACCGGGACGGTCCCCGCCCGGCCCTGTCCGGTGCGCCCGGCCGGGGTGCCCGCCGACGGCCTACCGGTCGCGGCACCACGTCCGGTACGCGGCCACGGCCGTCGGCAGGGTGGGGAAGACGCGGTCGCGGCCCACGGTCCCGGTCAGACCGTACGCCGTCAGGTCGTCCAGCAGGTCCTGCTTGACGCGGGCCAGGGCGAAGACGATGCCGCGGTGGGTGAGTTCGCGGCGCAGGGCGTCCAGGGCGTCCAGAGCGGTGATGTCGACCTCCACGTTGGCCTCGGCGTTGAGGACGAACCAGCGGACCGGCTCCGGCTGCTCGTCGACGGCGGCCAGGGCACGGTGGCGGAAGTCCTCGGCGTTGGCGAAGAAGAGGGGGGAGTCGTAGCGGTAGACCAGCAGACCGGGGATCGTGCGGGCCTGCGGGTAGTCGTCGACGTCGTGCATGCCCGCGACACCGGGAACCAGCCCCTGGACGGCGTCGTGCGGGCGGGCCACCCGGGAGAGCAGCTCGGCCACGGACAGGCCGACGGCGACCAGCACGCCGTACAGGATGTCCAGGGCGAGGACCCCGGTCAGGCAGCCGAGCGCCAGCAGGAGTTCGCGGCGCCGGAAGGACGCCAGGCGCCGGAACCCCGCCAGGTCGATCATGCGCACGGCCGCGTAGACGACGAGCGCTCCGAGGACCACGGTGGGGGTCCGGGACAGCAGCGGGCTCAGGAACAGCAGCACGGAGAGGACACCCGCCCCGGCGACCAGCGAGTACGCCTGGCTGCTCGCGCCGGCCGAGGCGGCGAGCGCGGTGCGGCTGGCGCTGCTGCTGACCGGAAAGCCCTGGAGTGCGCCGGCGCCCAGGTTGGCGGTCCCGAGGGCGAGGAACTCCTGGTTGGCGTCGAGCCCGGCGCCCTCGTCGTCGCGCCGGGCGTAGGCCCGCGCGGTGAGGATGAAGTCGGTGTAGCCGACCAGGAGGACCCCGACGGCGGGAAGCACCAGCTGGGGCAGGTCCGACAGGTTCGGCAGGGCCGCGACGGGCAGGCCCGAGGGGACGTCGCCGATCACCTCGATGCCGAACCGGTCGTCCAGGCCGAAGAGGGAGACCGCCGCCGTTCCGGCCACCACGACGAGCAGGGGGCCGGGGACGGCGCGGAAGAGACGGGCCACGGTGAAGAGGACCACGAGCGCCACGACGGCAGCCAGCACCGTGGGCAGGTGCGCGTCCTCCACGTGCGTGACGAACGACCACAGCTGGGGGAAGAAGGCGGAACCCGTCGTGCGGACACCGGTCAGCCCGGTCAGCTGGTCCACGATCATGATCAGGGCCACGCCGCCCAGATATCCGATCAGCACCGGCCGGGACAGCAGGTCCGCGACGAAGCCGAGCCGCGCCGCCCACGCCAGCACGCACAGCAGGCCGACCGCCACCGCCAGGGCGGCGGCCAGCGCCGCGTACCGGACCGGATCGCCCGCGGCGAGCGGCCCCACCACGGTCGCCGTCATCAGCGCGGTCGTCGATTCCGGGCCGACCGACAGCAGGCGGGACGAGCCGAACACGGCGTACAGGGCGAGCGCGGGCAGGATCGCCCACAGTCCGGCGACCGGCGGCAGGCCGGCCACACCGGCGTACGCCATCACCTGGGGCACGAGATACGCGGCCACGGTCACCCCGGCCAGCACGTCGCCCTTCAGCCACGCGCGCCGGTAGCCGCGCACCGCACCTGGTCCGGGCAGCAGACGGCGCCACCCGTGGCCCTGGCGGACGGAACTCTCGGACATGATCCTCCTCGGGCCGAAGGATCTCACGGACGCCGGCGCCCCCGGCAGGACGCATACGGCGGTGCGACGCGGTGACGCCCGCGGCCCCGGGGCTCTCCGGCCCCCGACCGGGGACCTGCGCTCTGTGCACCGCCCCCGCTCCCGGCGCCACCCTGGGCCCGAACCCCGGTCCCCGCGGTGCACGAGGGGTGGACACCATGAGCGCTTCGCCCTCCGGCTCGGCCGGGTCGCCCGGGCGGCGCTGCGCCGCTCCGCCTGCCCGGTGGCGGTCGTACCGCACCGGTGACACGGCCTAGAGGTTCGCCGCGTGGTCGGGGACGTAGGTCCGCAGATCGCGCGGCGAGCGCTCGTAGCCGGTCGACGACGGCCTGGACGGCAGCTCGAGCACCGGCGGCGGCACCTCGTGGTACGGCACGGAGTCCAGGAGATGGGCGATCATGTTCAGCCGCGCCCGGCGCTTGTCGTCGCTCTCCACCACGAACCACGGCGCCTCGACGATGTCGGTGTGCACCATCATCTCGTCCTTGGCCCGGGAGTACGCCTCCCAGTGGGTGATCGACTCCAGATCCATGGGGGACAGCTTCCAGCGGCGCAGAGGATCCTCCAACCGCCGCCGGAAACGCTCCTGCTGCTCGGTGTCGCTCACCGAGAACCAGTACTTGCGCAGCAGGATGCCGTCCTCGGCCAGCATCCGCTCGAAGATCGGGCACTGCCGCAGGAACAGCTGGTGCTCCTCCTTGGTGCAGAAGCCCATCACGTGCTCGACGCCGGCCCGGTTGTACCAGGAACGGTCGAACAGGACGATCTCCCCGGCTGCCGGCAGATGCTCCACGTACCGCTGGAAGTACCACTGGGTCCGCTCGCGCTCGGTCGGCTTCGGCAGCGCCGCGATGCGCGCCACACGGGGGTTGAGGTGCTCGGCGACCCGCTTGATGGTGCCGCCCTTGCCCGCCGCGTCCCGGCCCTCGAACACCACGACCAGCCGGGCGCCCTCGGTGCGCACCCACTCCTGGAGCTTCGCCAACTCCGTCTGCAGACGCAGCAGCTCCCGCTCGTACGCCGCGCGGGGCACCTTCGCCGCCCTCTTGTCGGTCATGCCGTCTCCCTCGCCCGATGTCCTGCGTCGATGCCCCCAACGTAATCGTCGGCTCCCCGGTTCGAGGAGCGGGACACCGTACCGACCGGCCGTGCGACGACGGGGCGTTCTCCGGCCCGGCCGGGACCCATGGCCCTCGTCCCCGGGGACCCGTCCGGCTCAGAGTGGAAGGACGTGATGACGTGATGTCGCTGTTCCAGGCGAAGGACGGGCTGCCCCATGTACTCCGACGACGGCTTCCGCGAACTCGAGCGGCACGACTGCCTGCGGCTGATGGCCCGGGCGCCCGTCGGCCGCGTCGTCTACACCCGACGGGCCCTGCCCGCCGTGCTGCCGGTCGGCTTCGTCCTGGACCGCGACGGCGCCGTCCTGCTGAGCACCTGTGCGGCCTCGGAACTGGCCCGCGCCGTCGACGGCGCGGTGGTGGCCTTCGAGACCGACGAGGTCGACGTCACCCGGCACTGCGGCTGGAGCGTCGTCGTCACCGGGCGGGCCACGGTGGTGACCGACCCGGCCGAGCTCGGCCGCCCGGCCCGCACCCGCCCGGACTCCTGGGTGCCCGCACCGCAGGAGGTCCTCGTCCGCATCGAACCCGAGCTGGTCACCGGGCGGGAGCTGGGCGCCGGCCGCTCCCCGTACGGGCTGCACCTCATCGCCTGAACGCCGGTACCCGATCCCGAACAGCCCCGCACACAGGGGCCGTTCGGCCCGTGGTCCGGGGTCCTGCAGCCCCTCTCGGGGGAGTTGACGACGCGGGACATTGAAGGTGCAACGAGAGTCCACCGCAACCCGCGCCTCCCCCCTCGAAAGGGATGAGCATCATGGCACTCCACGACCACCCGCACCGTCACCTGGGATTCCGCTTCCCCTCCCCGGGCCGGACCTCGACGGCTCCCGCCTCCGCCGGCGAGGCGACCGCCGCGGCCACCGCGACGCGGGCGTACGTGTTCGCCGGGCTTCGCCTGCTGACCGGGTTCGTCTTCCTGTGGGCCTTCCTCGACAAGACCTTCGGCCTCGGCTACGCCACCGGCTCCGGCAGGGGATGGATCGACGGCGGCTCGCCCACGAAGGGATTCCTCGGCTCCGTCGCCGTGGGCCCGATGGAGTCCACCTTCCACGACTGGGCCGGCGCGGCCTGGGCGGACTGGCTGTTCATGCTCGGCCTGCTGGGCATCGGCCTCGCCCTGATCGCGGGCATCGGCCTGCGGCTCGCCGCGGTCGCCGGAACCGTGATGATGGCGCTCATGTGGGTCGCGGAGTGGCCGCCGGCCAAGCACCTCTCCGACGGGTCGGCGAGCATGTCGACCAACCCGTTCGCCGACTACCACCTCGTCTACGCCGTCGTCCTCATCGCCCTCGCGGCCGTGGGCGCCGGAACCACCTGGGGCCTGGGCAGGGCCTGGGCGCGGCTTCCCTTCGTCGGCCGCAACCGCTGGCTCCTGTGAGGACCGGCGTGATCGCACGGACCGCAAGCACCTCCGCCCGCCGGCGGCGGTGCTTGCGGTCGTCCGCGCCCCCGGCCGGGTCGGGCGCGGCCCGGAACGGGACGATCGGGTGGCCGCGCGGAGAACGGGCCACCGGGGCGAGTAGGGCCGGTCGGCCCTGGCCCTTCGGCCCGGTATCGAGCAGGATCTACTGGGACAATGGCCGGCAGTACCCGTTCGGGCGAGACCCGGCCGGAATTCGGACGACGCGGAACAAGGAGTATCTGATGGCGGACGGCGAGCAGCCCGGACCCGGCAACCCGATCCGGGTCTTCCTGCTGGACGATCACGAGGTGGTCCGGCGCGGGGTGCACGACCTGCTCGACGACGAGCCGGACATCACCGTGGTCGGCGAGGCCGCCACCGCCGAGCAGGCCCTGGTGCGCGTGCCCGCACTGCGCCCCCAGGTCGCCGTGCTCGACGTGCGCCTCCCGGACGGCGACGGTGTGTCCGTGTGCCGGGAGCTGCGCTCCCAGATGCCGGAACTGACCTGCCTGATGCTCACCTCGTTCGACGACGAGGAGGCACTGCTGGACTCGATCATGGCGGGCGCCTCCGGCTACGTGCTGAAGCAGATCCAGGGCTCCGACCTGGTGTCGGCGGTGCGCACGGTGGCCGCCGGCCAGTCCCTGCTCGACCCCAGCGCCACCGCCAAGCTGATGGCCCGCCTGCGCCAGGGCCAGGAGCCGGAGCCCGAGCCCGACGCCCTGCCGGGACTGACGGAGCGGGAGCGGGAGATCCTCGCCCTCATCGGTGAGGGGCTGACCAACCGCCAGATCGGCCAGCGGCTGTACCTGGCGGAGAAGACGGTGAAGAACCACATCTCCCGGCTGCTGGCCAAGCTCGGGGTGGAGCGCCGCATCCAGGCCGCCGTGATCGCCACCCAGGCCCAGGACCGGCTCAGGAACCAGGGCCGCTGACGCCGCCGGGCGAGCCGCGGGGCCGCAGGCATCCCTGCCCGCCCCGCCACGTCCCCCGCCCCTGCCCGCCCCGCCACGTCCCCCGCCCCTGCTCGCCCCGCCACGTCCCCCGCCCCTGCTCGCCCCGCCACGTTCCCCGCCCCTGCTCGCCCCGTCCGGGCCCGCGCCACGAGCGCGCCGGGCGGCGTCGGTGTGTGCGCCGTCCCTGATCCGGCACCTCCCCCCGGCGGCGGCGGCCGCGCGCGGACGGGAGGGCCGACCGGCCCCGGCTCGGGGACCATGGGGACGTTGCGGGTCCCGCCCTCCGCGTGGTGTGTGGAGGGCAGGAACGCAGAAACATCGACGGTGCGCCGGAACGCACACGGTCCCGCCGGCCGGGGTACCCGGCACCGGGGACCGGTGTCACCCCGGCGCCGCGCGAGGAGGATGCCATGGCCGAGCGACCGCTCGACGCGGACACGGTGAGCGCGCTGGTGGCCGATGCCGCCACAGCGCCGTCCATGCACAACGCGCAGCCCTGGCGGTTCCGCTGTCTGAGCGGCGAGCGCCTCCTGCTGCTGCGGGCCGACCCCGAGCGGGCCATGCCCCGTTCCGATCCCGACAACCGGGCGCTGTACATCGGCTGCGGGGCCGCCCTGTTCAACCTGCGGGTCGCCGCGGCCCACGCCGGCCTCGAGCCGCGGACGACGCTGCTGCCCGAGCCGGACGACCCGCTGCTGCTCGCCGCCGTCCGGCTGGCCGACGCGGCCGGGGCCACGGGCGGCGAGGAGCTGGCGCGGCTGCACCCGGCGATCCGGCAGCGGCACACCAGCCGCCATCCCTTCGCCGAGAAGGACATCCCCGAGGAGGTGCGGGCCGCGTTGCGCGGCGCAGCCGCGCGGGAGGGGGCCGCGCTGGACTTCCCCGGCCCGTGGCACGCCGAGACCGTGCTCGACCTGGTGCGCGACGCCGAGAGCCGCGACGTCGTCGACCCGCACGTCAACGAGGACCTGGTCCGCTGGACGCGGCTCGGAGCCGAGGCGGACACCGCCGTCGACGGTGTCCCCGAGTACGCGTTCGGGCCGCGCAGGCGGGACGGCAGGGCTCCGGTACGGGACTTCGCGGGCCGCCGGCAGGTGGCCGACCGCGGCACCACCGACTTCGAGCGCACCCCGCTGCTCGCCCTGCTGAGCACCCCGGGGGACGGTCCCGCCGACTGGCTGCGGGGCGGCCAGGCCATGGAACGCGTCCTGCTGGAGGCCACGCTGGCGGACCTGGCCACCTCCCTGAGCTCCCACTCCCTGGAGGACCGCACCCTGCGCCTGCTGACGCGCGACCCGGGATCGGGCACCGGCAGCGTGCAGATGGTGCTGCGCCTCGGCTACGGCCCGCGGGGCCCGGCCACCCCCCGCCGCCCGGTCCGGGACGTGCTGGAGTTCGCGTGAGCGGGACCGGCTGATCAGGACGCTCGCACGAGCGGGCGTCGGCGGTCCCACCGGTCGCACGAGCCGGCGTCGGCCGACCGCGGCGGTCGCGCCGGCGCGCGGGTCAGGCCGCGGAGGGCGCCCCGGTTCCGGACGGCTCCGGGGCGGGTGGCACGGTCAGCAGCATGACGCCGGGCTCGGTGGCGCGCACCGCGTGCGGCAGGCAGGCAGGCAGGCAGGCGGGCGGGCAGGCGGGCAGGCGGGCAGGCGGGCGGGCAGGTGGATCCAGCTTCCGGGACCCGCCCGGTTCCTCTCCTCGCCCTGGGCGAGGTCGAGCCTGCCCCGTTCGAACCGTTCGACCCGGACGACCACGGGCAGGGCGGAGGTGTGCTCGGTCAGTTCCTGGCCGGCGGCGGAGGCGAAGCCCACCACCCGGAGGCGGTCGTCGCGGTACAGGACGCGGCTGAGGGTGCCGGCCTCCGGCACGGGCGGTTCGGCGGCCGGTCGGCGATCACGGTGACGGTCGTGTGGGGCACCTTCTCGGATCCGGGACGGGGGAGGGGGCGAGGGCGTCGGCGGGGCCCGTCACGGCAGGCTGCTCCAGTACGGCCAGAAGCGGGTGAGGACGAGCAGCGCGATCACTCCGTACCAGGCGCCCAGGAGCATCCAGTGCGTGTCCCGCAGGACCGCCCACGCCCCCGGCGGGACGGGGACGATGCCACGCTCCAGGCAGTGCAGGGCGGTGTACCAGAACAGGGCGACGGTCGCGACCCACACGACGGCGCAGTAGGGGCAGAGCTTGTCGAGCGTGTACAGCGACTGGCCGATCAGCCAGTGGACGAGGACCACCCCCACCAGCGCCCCGGTGGTGAGCGCGAGCCACAGCCGGCGGTGCAGGCGTGCCCCCGAGAGCACGGCGACCCCCAGGGCGGCCACCGCGGCGAACGCGCCCAGCCCCAGCAGCATGTTCGGGAAGCCGAACAGACTGCCCTGGGGGCTGGACATGACACTTCCGCAGCTCACCACGGGACTGATGTTGCAGGGCGGCTGGTAGGACGGGTCGCGGAGCAGCCGCCGGTCGTCCACCGTGAGCTGGAAGGACGCCAGCCATCCGGCGGTCCCGGTGAGGACCGTCACCCATCCCGTGCGGCGGCTCGCCCCCACCGCGGACGGGCGCCGGACGGCCGGGTCCTCCGGGGCACCGGGGGCGAGCGCGCTTTCGTGACTCATGCGGCTCGCCCGGAACCCGCGGCCGGCCGGCCCGCCCCCGCGCCCGGAGCCGGTGCGGTTCGCCGCCGGTAGACCAGGTACGGGCGGGCGAGGTACCCGATCGGCGCGCTCCACACGTGGACGAGCCGGGTGAACGGCCAGGCCGCGAAGAGCAGGAAGGCGCTCAGGGCGTGCAGCCGGAACAGCAGCGGGGCCCCGGCGATCGCCTCCGGCTCCGGCTGGAGGACGAACAGGCCGCGGAACCAGACGGAGACGGTCGCGCGGTAGTCGTAGCCGGCGCCGAAGACGTTGTGCGCGGCCGTGGCCGTGATGCCCAGCAGGACGGTCGCGGACAGCAGCGGGAAGAGGACCTTGTCGCTGCGGTCGGTGCCCAGGCGGATCCGCCGGGTGAGGAGCCGGCGGGCGCACAGCATGCCCAGCCCGGTCACCATGGCGATGCCCGCCACCGAACCGGCCCAGACGGCCGTGGTGTGGTAGGCGTGCTCGGTGATGCCGACGGCCTCGGTCCACGCGTCGGGAACGGCGAGCCCCACCACGTGCCCGGCGATGACCATGAAGGCGCCGAGGTGGAACAGCGGGCTGCCCCAGCGCAGCCAGCGGTGTTCGAGGAGCTGGCTGGTGCGGGAGGTCCAGCCGAACTGGTCCTGGCGGTAGCGCCAGACGTGCCCGGCCACGAACACGGCGAGGCAGACGTAGGGCACGGCGACCCACAGCAGGAGGTCGGCACCGCTCACCGGGGCGGCGGCCGAGGGGGACAGCGCGGCGTTCATCGGGGGCCTTCCGTACGGCTGGTCGGGGCGGGCGGCACACGGGTCGGCGGAGCGGGCACCGGCGGCACGAAGGTGCCCGGAGGGGCGAACTCCCCGTCTCCGTAGGTGCCGTAGGGGTCGAGGCCGACGTCCTCGTTCGGCGGGCCCTCGGCGACGAGCCGGGCCACCGCCGCGCGGTCCGCCTCGGTGGGCGGCGGCAGCAGGGTGAGCAGCGCGGCCAGGACGTGCCGGTAGGGGGAGCCGGCGTCGGTGAGGGCCCGGTGGATCAGCTCCAGGCCGCGGCGGTGCTGGCGCAGCGGCGCCTCGCCGCCGCCGGGGCCGGCCAGGGCGGCGAACTCCAGCACGACCGGCAGGTGGTCGGGCAGCTCGCCGCCGTCGGTGTCCCAGCCGGCGGCCTTGTACCGCTGGTTCAGGGTGAGCAGGGCCATGCCCCGGCGGCGGGTGTCGCCGTGCAGGTAGTACGTGAGGTAGAGGCTGCTCCTGCGGCGCAGGTCGAACATCTCGACGTAGTGCCGCTCCAGGTCCTCCGGTTCCTGTCCGGCGAACCAGGAGGTGAAGCCGGCCAGGTGCCCGGCGGCGGGCGTGGCCGGCAGCGCCTCGGCGGTGGCCGTCAGCACCGGCCGGGCCGCGGTGAGTTCGGCGTCCGGGTACTGCAGCAGCAGGGAGCACATGCGCAGCACCAGGGTGCGCGCCTCGGCCTCTTCGGGGGTGAGCCGGGCCGGGCGGCGCACGGCCGCCCGGACACGGGTGCGGACCAGGGCGGGGATCGTCGAGGGCAGCGGACTCATGCGGTGTCTCCCGTGGGCTTGCGGCGCAGGGTGGGGATGCCGAGCATCACCCGTCGGCCACCGGCGTCGGCCGGTCCGCCGGACGGCTCGACCGGGCAGCGGTTCTCCATCGCGCTCAGCGCGGCCGCGTCCTCCTTGTGCGCGGCGGGCACGACGTAGCGGTCGGAGTACTTGGCGACGGCGAGCAGCCGGTGCATGTCCTCGGCCTCCCGGACGGTGAGACCGACGGCCTTCAGCACGGACGCGTCGCCCTCCTCGCCGAGGGAGCGCCCGCGCATGTACGAGCGCAGCGCGGTCAGCTTCATCAGCACCCCGGCGACGACGTCGGCGTCCCCGGCGGCGAACAGCTCCGCCAGGTACTCCAGGGGGATGCGCAGCCGGGTGACGGCGGCGAAGACGTGGTCCGGGTCGTCCTGGTTCCCGCCCGCCGCGTCCACGGCGTCCAGGACGGGGGAGAGCGGCGGGACGTACCAGACCATGGGCAGCGTGCGGTACTCCGGGTGCAGCGGGAGGGCCACCTTGTACCGCGTGACCAGGTCGTACACGGGAGAGCGGCGGGCGGCGTCCAGCCAGTCCTCCGGGATGCCGGACTCCCGTGCCGCGGCGGCCACTTCGGGGTCGTGCGGGTCGAGGAAGACGCCGCGCTGGGCGTCCAGCAGGTCCTTCTCGTCCGGGGTCGCCGCGGCCTCGCCCACCCGGTCGGCGTCGTACAGGAGCAGGCCGAGGTAGCGCAGCCGGCCGACGCAGGTCTCGGAGCAGACGGTGGGCTGGCCGGCCTCGATGCGCGGGAAGCAGAAGGTGCACTTCTCGGCCTTGCCGGTGGCGTGGTTGACGTACACCTTCTTGTAGGGGCACGCCGTCACGCACATCCGCCAGCCGCGGCAGCGGTCCTGGTCGACCAGGACGATGCCGTCCTCGACCCGCTTGTACATCGCGCCGGACGGACAGGCCGACACGCAGGCCGGGTTGAGGCAGTGCTCGCACAGCCGGGGCAGGTGGAAGAGGAAGGTCTGCTCGAACTCGAACCTGACCTTCTCGGCCCACTCCCCGGTGAGGTTGGGGTCGGCGCCGGCGTTCTCGGCCGCGCCGCCGAGGCCGTCCTCCCAGTTGGCGCCCCAGGTGATGGCGGTGGGCTTGCCGGTGAGGACCGAGCGGGGGCGGGCGACCGGCATGTCGGGCCCGGCCGGGGCGCTGATCAGGTTGTCGTAGTCGTAGGTGACCGGCTCGTAGTAGTCCTCGATGGACGGCAGGTCGGGGTTGGAGAACAGCGACAGCAGGCGCTTCAGCCGCCCGCCGGAGCGCAGGACGAGGCGGCCGCGCTTGTCGAGCATCCAGCCGCCCTTCCAGTGCTCCTGGTCCTCGTAGCGGCGCGGGTAGCCGACACCCGGCTTGGTCTCGACGTTGTTGAACCAGGCGTACTCGACTCCGGTGCGGTTGGTCCACGTCTGCTTGCAGGTGACCGAACAGGTGTGACACCCGATGCACTTGTCGAGGTTCATCACCATCGCGATCTGTGCCATCACTCGTCCGACGGGGGCTTCACCACGGGGCATGTCAGTACTCCACTTGCTGGCTGCGGCGGCGGATGACGGTGACCTCGTCGCGCTGGTTGCCGGTCGGTCCGTAGTAGTTGAAGGCGTAGGTGAACTGGGCGTAGCCGCCCGCGAGATGGGTGGGCTTGAGCAGGAGCCGGGTCAGGGAGTTGTGGATGCCGCCCCGCCTGCCGCTGACCTCGGTCTTCGGGACGTTCACGTTGCGGTCCTGGGCGTGGTACATGTACACGGTGCCGGCGGGCATGCGGTGGGTGACCACGGCGCGGGCGGCGACCACACCGTTGCGGTTGTACGCCTCGATCCACTCGTTGTCCTTGACGCCGATCCTCTCGGCGTCCTCCAGCGACATCCAGATGACCGGGCCGCCGCGGGACAGGTCGAGCATGTACTTGTTGTCCTGGTAGTTCGAGTGGATGGACCACTTCGAGTGCGGGGTCAGGTAGCGGACCGTGACCTCCGCCCGGCCGTCCTCGTGCAGGTGTTCGTCGCCGTAGTGCCGCGGGGTGTTCAACGGCGGCCGGTAGACCGGCAGTTGCTCGCCGAGCTCGGTCATCCAGTCGTGCTGGACGAAGAAGTGCTGGCGTCCGGTGAGCGTGTGCCAGGGCTTGAGGTGCTCGGTGTTGATGACGAACGGCGAGTAGCGGCGCCCGCCGGTCTCGCTGCCGGACCACTCGTAGGAGGTCATCACGGCACGCGGCTGGGTGCGGGTGTCGGCGAAGGTGATCCGTTCCGCCTCCCGCTCCGAGGCCAGCTCGACCAGCCCCTCGCTGCCGGTCTGCCGCTCCAGTTCGCGGAACCCCTCGGTGGCCAGCCGCCCGTTGGTGGTGCCGGACAGCGCGAGGATCGCCTCGCACATGTCGGAGGCGGTGGCCAGCGAGGGCCGCCCGGCGGCGACACCGTCGCGGACCGTCCCGCAGCGCCGCCGCAGCTCCTCGATCTCCCGGTCCGGGTGGACGGTGACGCCCTTGGTGGTGGTGCCCAGCGTGTCGAGGAGGGGGCCGACGGCACGCATCTTCTGCGCGGTGGCGGCGTAGTCCCGTTCGACGACGACCAGTTTGGGCATGGTCCGCCCGGGAACCGGCTCGCACTCGCCGGCCTTCCAGTCCCGTACGACCCCGCCCGGCTGGGCGAGTTCGTCCGGGGTGTCGTGCAGCAGCGGCACGGCGATGACGTCGGTGCGGGCGCCGAGGTGCGCGGCGGCCAGGTCGCTGAACCTGTCGGCGAGGGTCAGGAACGTGTCGTAGTCGGTGCGGGCCTGCCAGGGCGGGGAGATGGCCGGGGTGAAGGCGTGCACGAAGGGGTGCATGTCCGTGCTGGACAGGTCGTCCTTCTCGTACCAGGTGGCGGCCGGCAGGACGACGTCGGAGAGCAGGCCGGTGGACGTCATCCGGAAGTCCATGGTGACCAGCAGGTCGAGCTTGCCCTCGGGGGCCTCGTCGCGCCACACCACCTCCTCGGGACGGCCCTCGGGCGGGGTCTCCTCGGAGCGCACCGCCGCGTCGGTGCCCAGCAGGTGGCGCAGGAAGTACTCGTTGCCCTTGCCGGAGGAGCCGAGCAGGTTGGCCCGCCACACGGTCAGCACCCGCGGGAAGTTGGCCGGGTCGTCGGGGTCCTCGGCGGCGAACCGCAGCCGCCCGGACTTCAGTTCGCCGACGACGTGCTCGGCGACCGGCCGGCCCGCGGCGGCCGCCTCGTCGGTCAGGTCGAGCGGGTTGCGGTTGAAGCCGGGGTGACCGGGTGTCCAGCCCAGCCGCACGGCCTGCGCGAGGGTGTCCGCGAACCCCTTGCCCTTGAAGCGGCCCTCGCCCAGCGGTGAGGCCAGCTCGTCCGGCCCGAACGCCTCGTAGCGCCACTGGTCGGAGTTCAGGTACCAGTACGACGTGCCCGCCATGTGCCGGGTGGGGCGCTGCCAGTCTAAGGCGAACGCGAGATGCTGGAGGCCGGTGAGCGGGCGGACCTTCTCCTGGCCGACGTAGTGCGCCCAGCCGCCGCCGTTGACGCCCTGGCAGCCGGTCATCGTCGTCAGCGCGAGAAAGGCCCGGTAGATCGTGTCGGAGTGGAACCAGTGGTTGGTGCCGGCCCCGAGCGCGATCATGGAACGGCCGTTGGTGCGCTCGGCGTTGCGGGCGAACTCGCGGGCGATGCGCGCCGCCTGCTCGGCGGGGACGGAGGTGACCGTCTCCTGCCAGGCGGGCGTGTACGGCTCGGCCGCGTCGTCGTACGAGGTGGGCCAGGTGCCCGGCAGACCGGGGCGCGCGACGCCGTACTGCGCCAGCATCAGGTCGAAGACCGTGGTGACCAGGCGCCCGCCGATCCGCCGCACGGGCACCCCGCGGACCATGACCGAGCCGCCCTCGGTGCCGCCCTCGTCGAAGCGGGGCAGCGCCACGGCCGCGGTGTCCTCCGCGCTCCCGAACAGGCTCAGCTCGGGCACGGTGTCGCCCAGGTCGAGGTTCCAGCTGCCCTGCCCCGTCTCGCCCCAGCGGAAGCCGAGCGAGCCGTTGGGCACGACCGGTTCACCGGTGGCCGAGTCGAGGAGGACGGTCTTGGACTCGGCGTTCTCCATGTCGTGTCCGAGGTCGGCGGCGGTCAGGAACCCGTCCGGGACGAGCCCGCGGTCGTGCTCGCGCAGGGTCACCAGGAACGGGGCGTCGGTGAACTTGGTCAGGTAGTCCCGGAAGTAGGGCACTTCGCGGTCGACCAGGAACTCGCGCAGGATCACGTGGCCCATCGCCAGCGCCAGCGCCCCGTCCGTGCCCGGGTGCGGGGCGAGCCACTCGTCGGCGTGCTTGACGTTGTCGGCGTAGTCGGGGCTGACCGCGACGACCTTGGTGCCGTTGTAGCGGGTCTCGGTCAGGAAGTGCGCGTCCGGTGTGCGGGTGACGGGGATGTTGGAGCCCCACATGATCAGATAGCCGGCGTTCCACCAGTCCGCCGCCTCCGGTACGTCGGTCTGGTCGCCGAAGACCTGCGGCGAGGCGATCGGCAGGTCGGCGTACCAGTCGTAGAAGGACAGCAGGGTGCCGCCGATCAGCGAGTGGTACCGGGCGCCCGCCGCGAACGACGCCATCGACATCGCCGGGATGGGGGAGAAACCCGCGACCCGGTCGGGGCCGTACTCCTTCACGGTGTGCACCTGCGCGGCGGCGACCAGCTCGCTCACCTCGTCCCAGTCCGCGCGCACCAGACCGCCCTTGCCGCGGGCCCGCTTGTAGGCGCGGGCCTTCGCCGGGTCGGAGGTGATCTCGGCCCAGGCCGCCACGGGGTCGCCGAGGCGCCGTCTGGCCTCGCGCCACAGCTTGAGCAGGGCACCGCGGACATAGGGGTGGCGGACCCGGCTGGGCGAGTACGTGTACCAGGAGAAGGACGCGCCGCGCGGACAGCCGCGCGGCTCGTACTCGGGGCAGTCCGCACCGATCGAGGGATAGTCGGTGGCCTGGTGCTCCCAGGTGATGATCCCGTCCTTGACGTACACCATCCACGAGCAGGAACCGGTGCAGTTGACGCCGTGCGTGGAGCGCACCACCTTGTCGTGCGCCCAGCGGTCGCGGTAGAAGCCCTCCCAGGCCGGGTCCCCCTCGCCGAACACGGCGCGCCCGTCGGCGGACACCTCGCGGCGGGTGAGCAGTCTGCGCGCGGCCAGCGGCCAGCCCTCACCGGTGCGCGGCGCCTGACGCCGCGCGCTCTGATCGTTCTCCATGGCCGGAACGCTAGGGGCGTGCACGCCGGCGCACCTGGGGCCGGCGGTCCCTGCCGGACTACCTTCCGGCCCCATCCGGCCGACCGCGACAGGGCCGAACGGTCCTGCCGGCGGGGCCCGGTCGGCCCGGGAGCGGGTGGGGCCGGAGGTGCATGCCGGGCACTGATCGAACCGCGCAGGCCCGTCCGGACGACCGTGTTCCGCGCCTGCAGGGCGGCCGAATCCCCCGTCCCCGGCCGCCGCGGGCGCAGCGCGTACGGAGCGCGTACGGAGCGCGGCCCGGTTCGGCCGTGCGTCCGGCCGCCCCTCGCGGCCGGACGCAGCGGTGCCCTGAGCGACCCCGACAGCCGCGAAGGCGCCGAGTGTCCCGCACGACCGCGAACGGGCCGTACGGCCCGCAGGCCCCGTACGGCACGAAGGGCCGCCGCACGGCCGCGTACGACCTGTCCGCCCCGGCGGCGCCGCCCCTGGCGGTCGTCTCCCTCGTCGGCTCGCTCGGCGTCGTCCTGCTCGCCACGGCCCTGCCCGCCACCTGACCGGCGGCCACGGCGGGAGTGGGGAGCCACGGGCGCCGCCGGACGCCGGGGACGTACGGCCCCCGGAACGGGGCCGGTCAACCCTCCCGCGGGCCGGGCGCGGCGACGCAGGCTCGGGGGTACAGAGGAAAGCGTGTGAAGGAGCCGTGATGCAGACCAGGGAAGTCGACGCCGCAGCCGTTCAGGCCCTGCTGGCCGCGGCGGTGGCCGCGCCCTCGATCCACAACACGCAGCCCTGGCGGTTCGGCCTGGACCCGGAGAGCCGGTCGATCGAGGTCCGGGTGGACCGGCGGAGGCGACTGCCGATGGCCGACCCCGATCTGCGCGCCCTGCACCTGTCGGTGGGCGCTGCCGTCCTCAACCTCCGGGTGGCCGCCGCGCACCTGGGCTGGGACCCCCTCGTCCGGCTGCTGCCCGCGGTGCACGACCCCGACCTGCTGGCCACGGTGCAGCCGGCGGGGCACCGCGCGGACCCGCCGCCGCCCCTGCGCGACCTGTACGACGCGGTCGAGCGGCGCCACACGAGCCGGATGCCGTTCACCGGACGCCCGGTCCCGGAGCCGGTCGTGACCGAGATGACCGGCGCCGCCCGCGCCGAGGGCGCGCACCTGGAGGTGCCCGACATCCTGGGAACCCGTCGCCTGCTGCGCCTGACCCGGGCGGCGGAGATGCGCAACGCCCTCCACCGGGACCGGGTGGCCGAGGCGCGCGGCTGGGTCACCGCGCCGGGAACGGACGCCCCCTACGGCATCCCGGCCACGGCGCTGGGGCCGCTGGACGCCTCCGGGCGGATGCCGGTGCGGGACTTCACCGGGACGCCGCCCGCCCGCTGGCTGCCCGCCCTGCGGTTCGAGCGCCACGCCCAGGTGGCGCTGCTGTGGACGCCCCGGGACCGGCGGGAGGACTGGGTGCGGGCGGGCCAGGCACTGGAACGCGTGCTGCTCACGGCGACCCGGCACGGGCTGCGCACGTCGATGCTGCACCAGGCGATGGAATGGCCGGACCTGCGGGCCGCGATCGCCGGCCCGAGGCGGCGCTGCTGCCCGCAGCTGCTGATCCGCTTCGGATACGGCCCCGAGGGCGGCCGCACACCCCGCGCGGGCACGCCGCACCCCTGACCCGGCAGCGCCGGACGGGGCCGGCGGTCTCTCGGCCGGGGGCCTTCCGCACCGGGTGCGGGACGAGGGCCGGGCCGACGGTTCCGTACCGTCGGCCCGGCCCTCACACGCAGTGCGTCCGGGAGGCCGCCGGGCCGCCCGTCACAGGGCGGCGCGCGTTCCCCTGAGCTCGCGTCCGCTGATCATCTCGGAGTCGATCCGTACGAACACCCCGTCGCGCAGGGGCATCCAGGAGACGGGGCCCGACTGCGACAGCCGTTCGTGCTCGGCGGGGTCGGTCACCACGGTGGCCCGTCCCGTGACGACGACACTCCAG
This sequence comes from Streptomyces sp. NPDC088766, assembly GCF_044750845.1. Taxonomy (NCBI): domain Bacteria; kingdom Bacillati; phylum Actinomycetota; class Actinomycetes; order Kitasatosporales; family Streptomycetaceae; genus Streptomyces; species Streptomyces sp. NPDC088766. The sequence goes on from NZ_JBIVKQ010000008.1 coordinate 110,794, forward strand.
CCGGACCGGGTTACCGCGTCGAACTCGTCGGCCTCGAAGGCGATCACGACGCCGTCGATGGCGCGGACGAGGTCGGAGTCCGGCGAGGTGCACAGCAGCACGGAGTTGTCGGTGTCCAGGGAGAAGTTGATGGGGAGGACCGCGGGCAGTGCCTGCCGCGTGTAGACCACGCGGCCGACCGGGACCTTGGAGAGCAGGCGCAGGCACTCCTGCCGGTCGAGTGCGCGAAAGGCGTCGTTCTGGGACATCCGTCCATCGTCCCCGTGGCCGTGGTGCGGGGGTAGGGCCGACCGGCCCTTTCCCCGCACCGTCCGGACCGCCGCCCCGGCCGTCGTCGCAGGGGAGCCGTGGGGGCGAGCCGGCGGGAGGGAGCCGTTCGAGGACGGCCGGGCCCAGCAGGTGAGGGCCGTCCGTCCTTCGGCGGGGACCCTTGGCCCATGCCTGCGGCGCGTCCCGGCGCGGACAGTGGTGGCGGGATTCCGTTTCCCGGGCAAGAGGCCTGCGGGGCGCGTGCGATTCCCGGTGCGAAGCACCACCTTGGAGAGGGAAGGGACGGACAACATGGTCCAGCCGTCGAAGTCGAAGAGCGGCAGCTCGGCGTCCAAGGCGCCGGTGCCCCGCCGGGCGTGGCTGATGCTGGCTCTGTCCACCGTGGGTTTCGCGGTGAACTTCTGGGCCTGGGCGCTGCTCAGCCCCCTCGGCCCGCGGTTCAAGGACAGCCTCGGCCTGTCGTCCTTCGAGCAGTCGCTGCTGGTGGCGGTCCCGGTCGTGGTCGGATCGCTGGGCCGTATCCCGGTCGGCGCCCTGACCGACCGGTTCGGCGGACGGGTCATGTTCCCGATCGTGTCGGCGGCCACCATCGTGCCCGTGCTCTACCTCGGCCTGGCCGGTCACTCCTCCCTCGCGGCCCTCCTGATCGGCGGGTTCTTCCTCGGCATCGGCGGCACCGCCTTCGCCGTCGGCGTGCCGCTCGTCAACGCCTGGTTCCCGCCCGAGCGCCGGGGCCTCGCCGTCGGCGTCTTCGGCGCCGGCATGGGCGGCACCGCCATCAGCGCCCTGACCACGGTGAAGCTGGTCGACGCGAACAGCATGTCCACCCCGTTCCTGATCACCGCCGCGGTGCTGGCCGTGTACGCGGCGGCCGCCGCACTGCTGCTGCGTGACGCGCCCGGCCGCACCGTGCCGACCGAGCCGCTGGTGCGCAGGCTGGCCGCCACCGCCCGGCTGCCCATCACCTGGCAGGCGTCGGCGCTGTACGCGGTCGGGTTCGGCGGGTACGTCGCCTTCTCCGTCTACCTGCCCACCTACCTCAAGACCGGCTACGGGCTCACCCAGGCCGACGCCGCGAACCGGATGGCCGGGTTCGTGCTGCTGGCGGTGGCGATGCGTCCGGTCGGCGGCTGGCTGTCGGACCGCACGGGCCCGGTCCGGGTCCTGGCCGGCTCGCTGGCCGTGGTGGTGGCCGGCGCGGTGACCCAGTCCTTCACCCCGGCACTGGCACCCGTCGGCACCGTCGCCTTCCTGGCCATGGGCGCCGCGCTCGGCGCGGCCAGCGGCGCCACCTTCGCCCTGGTGGCCCTCCTCACCCCGGCCGGCCAGGTCGGCTCCGTCACCGGCGTGGTCGGCGCCGCGGGCGGCCTGGGCGGATTCCTGCCGCCGCTGGTGATGGGCTCGCTGTACGGCGCGTACGGCACCTACGCGGCCGGTCTCGCCCTGCTCGCCGTCGTGGCCGCCGCGGCGCTGGCCTACACCCTCACCGGGGTCCGCGCGGCCGCGGACGGCGACGAGCGGAAGCGGAGCACCGGCCGCCGCCGCGAACACCGCCCCGCGGGCACCACCGCCTGAGGACCGGCGGACCGGAAGCGACGGTCCGACGACCGATGGCCCGACGACCGACGGGCCCAGGACTGCCGGGCCGAAGAACCGGTGGGCCGAGGAACCGGTGGGCCGAGGAACTACGGAGAAGACCGATGTGCGAGTACTGCGGCTGCCAGGCCCTGGAGACCATCGACGAACTGACCCAGGAGCACGAGGAGGTCCTGCGACTGATCAGTCACCTCCGCCCGGCCCACCGGAGCGGCGAGACGACCCGGATGGCACAGACCGCCCGCGAGATCGCGCGGGTCCTCGGCCCGCACACCCGGGTCGAGGAGGAGGGCCTGTTCCCGGCGCTGGCCGGGGAGTTCCCCGGCCAGATCGCAGCCCTGGAGGCCGAGCACCGCCGTATCGAGTCGGTTCTGGCCGAGGCCGCCGACGGTGCGACCCCCTCGGATCCGGACTGGCCGGACCGGCTGATGGACGCGACGGCCGTGCTGCGCGACCACATCCTCAAGGAACAGGACGGCGTCTTCCCGGCCGCGCTCGCCAACCTCGGCACCGAGGAATGGGAGGCGGTCGAGGCCGCCCGGACCAGGGCGGGCAGCACACTGTCCCGGCCGGCCGGCTGACAGGCCCCGCCCGCCGGCCCCGGCGCGGCGGCACCACCGACCGCCCCGCACCACCGACCGCCCCGCACCACCGACCGCCCCGCACCACCGACCGCCCCGTGCCCCGCTCGGGACGAGCCTGGAACCGGCCGGCCCGGCTGATGATCCAGACCGCGTACTGGTACCTGCACAGCGACCAGTTCCGCTACGACCCGTTCTCCGCCGACACCCTCGCGGCGGCCGGTGCGGGGGCCCCGTTCGCCGGGAGGACCACGGCCGACGTCATCGCCCAGTCCGCGCGGATGGGCTGGATGCCGTCCTACCCCACCTTCGACCGCAACCCGCTGGACCTCGCCGACGAGGCGGCCGCCGCGGACCGCCCGGCCGCCGAGCACGTCGTGGACGAACTCACCGCGGGGCGGCTGCGGTTCGCGGGCGAGGACCCGGACGCCCCCGAGAACTTCCCGCGGGTGCTGACCGTGTGGCGGGCCAACCTGCTGGGCTCCTCGGCCAAGGGCAACGAGTACTTCCTCAAGCACCTCCTCGGCACCGACGCGTCGGTGCGGGCCACCGAGGCGCCGCCTCAGGCCCGCCCGCGGGACGTGGTGTGGCGGGAGGAGGCCCCCACCGGCAAGCTCGACCTGCTGCTCACCCTGGACTTCCGCATGACCAGCACGACCGTCTTCTCCGACATCGTCCTGCCCGCCGCCACCTGGTACGAGAAGCACGACCTGTCCAGCACGGACATGCACCCCTTCGTCCACGCCTTCAACCCGGCGATCGCCCCGCCCTGGCAGACCCGCACCGACTGGGACGCCTTCCACACGCTGGCCAGGGAGTTCAGCCGTCAGGCCACCGGCCGCCTCGGCGTCCGCACGGACGTCGTCGCCGCGCCCCTGCTGCACGACACCCCGGACGAGATGGCCAACCCGCGCGGCAGGGTGCTCGACTGGAAGGCGGGCGAGTGCGAACCGGTCCCCGGCCGCACCATGCCGAAGCTGGTGACCGTGGAGCGCGACTACACCGCCGTCGCCGACAAGATGGCCGCCCTCGGCCCCCTCCTGGACACCCTGGGCGCCACCACCAAGGGCGTCACCTTCAAGGTCGACCGCGAACTGGATTACCTGCGCCACAAGAACGGCACCGTGCGCGGCGGAGCCGCCGGCGGGCGGCCCTCGATCGCCCGCGACACGGACGCCTGCGAGGCGATCCTCGCCCTGTCCGGCACCACCAACGGCCGTCTGGCCACCCAGGGCTTCCACACCCTCGAAGCCCGCACCGGCACCCCACTCGCCGACCTGGCGGCCGAGCACGAGGGCAAGCGGATCACCTTCGCCGACACCCAGGCCGCGCCGGTCCCCGTCATCACCTCACCCGAGTGGTCCGGCTCGGAGACCGGCGGGCGCCGCTACTCCCCGTTCACCGTCAACGTCGAGCGCCTCAAACCCTGGCACACCCTCACCGGCCGCCAGCACTTCTTCCTCGACCACGACTGGATGACCGCGCTCGGTGAGCAACTCCCGGTCTACCGGCCCCCGTTGAACATGGACGTGCTGTTCGGCGAGCCGCGCCTCGGGAGCGTCGGGGAACTGGGGGTGACGGTGCGCTACCTGACCCCGCACAACAAGTGGTCCATCCACTCCGAGTACCAGGACAACCTGTTCATGCTCTCCCTCTCCCGGGGCGGCCCGACGATCTGGATGAGCAAGGAGGACGCGGCGAAGATCGGCGTGCACGACAACGACTGGGTCGAGGCCGTCAACCGCAACGGCGTGGTCGCCGCCCGCGCGGTCGTCTCGCACCGCATGCCCGAGGGCACCGTCTACATGCACCACGCGCAGGACCGCCTCATCGACGTACCCCGCACCGAGACCACCGGCCGGCGCGGCGGGATCCACAACTCCCTCACCCGCCTGCTGATCAAGCCGACCCACCTCATCGGCGGCTACGCCCAGCTCTCCTACGCCTTCAACTACCTCGGCCCCACCGGCAACCAGCGCGACGAGGTCACCGTCGTCCGCCGCCGCACCGACCAGGAAGTCGAGTACTGAGATGCCCCGTGGCGAAGCCACCGTCGGACGAGTGATGGCCCAGATGGCGATGGTGATGAACCTCGACAAGTGCATCGGCTGCCACACCTGCTCCGTCACCTGCAAACAGGCGTGGACCAACCGCACCGGCGTCGAGTACGTGTGGTTCAACAACGTCGAGACCCGCCCCGGCCAGGGCTGTCCACGCCGGTACGAGGACCAGGAGCACTGGAAGGGCGGCTGGGAACTCAACAAGAAGGGCCGGCTGGCACTGAAGGCGGGCGGCCGGTTCAAGAAGCTGATCCAGATCTTCTCCAACCCGGTGCTGCCGTCCCTCGACGACTACTACGAGCCCTGGACGTACGACTACGAGACGCTGACCAACGCCCCGCTGCAGGAGCACACCCCGGTCGCCCGCCCCAAGTCCCTGGTTCCGGTCGGTCTTCTTCCTCCAGCCCGACCCGGACCTGATGGCCGACACCCCGGTCCTGTTCCGGCTGCACGCCCTCAGCGCGCTCCTGCTCTTCGCGTTCTGGCCCTTCACCCGACTCGTCCACATGCTCACCGCGCCGCTGGGCTACCTGACCAGGCCCTACATCGTCTACCGCAGCCGCGACGAGAGCCGCCTCGGCGCCCGGACCCCGCGCCGCGGCTGGGAACGCACGGGATCGTGAGCGACGGATCGTCCCCAGCCTCCGGCACCGGCTCACGACGGTTCCGGTGCGGGCAGGGGCACCGCCTCGTCCTCTTCGTCGAATTCCGCGCCACCCCGTTTGTCGGTGAGGTACGGGTTCCCGAAGACCTTCTCGCGCACCCGGACCGGCGCCCCCAGGAACGTGGTCATTGTCGGATGCCCCTCCGGGAAGCCCGCCGCTTCGGGATGGCTGCCCGGATCGGCCAGGCGCAGCGGCTGCGGGTTGCTGATCAGCAGCCCCGGGATGCCCCGGCCCTCGGGGTAGGGGCCGATCGCGCCGGCGGTCTCCTCGTCCATGCCGACCGTGACGAACTGCCTGATCCGGCCCTCGTCACCCAGTACCCCCAGCGCTCCGTACCGGGCATCCACCAGGGTCACGGCCGACTCGGTGATCCGCCGCAGCACCACGTCGAGATCCAGGTCGGAGCCGATGGCGAGGACCGCGTCCAGCAGCGTGGACACCCGGTCCCCGGCGGCGCGCACCTGCGCGACCTGTGCCTGGAGCCCTTCCAGCAGCTCGTCCAGCCTGAGGCGGGGCGCCGTCGGCCTGCGCTCCCGCGCCGGAGTCTTCGCCGTTCCCGCTCCCTCCCGGAAGGCGCCGGCGGCACCTTCCGCATGATGCCGGAGCGGCCCTTCCCGCACGCGAACGCACGTGCTGCGCACGGTCGTCCCGGCACTCAGGATCCTACGACCCGGTGCCCCCGGGAACCGAAGCGCTCCCCACCCGGCACCCGGACCGCCGAAGGCGCGCACCGGCACGGTGGCCTCCCGGCGATCAGAGCCCCGTGCCGTCGGGCGGCCCGGCCGGGGGCGACGGCAACTCGGCGTCCGCTGCCTCTCGGCCGGCCGATGCGTCAGTGCGTCCACGCCTCCACGCCTCCGGGCCGCCACCGCGCCACTCGACCATCTCCGACTGCCGCACCCAGGCGTCGTCGACGTCGTCCAGGCCGGCGAGACGCAGGAAATCGACGACGTCCAGCAGCCCGTACGCCAGCCCGACGAAACGTTCATTGACGCGGACACGTCGGCCGCCGTCCTCGGCGGGCGGGTAGATAACGATGGGCTGTGTGCCGTTCATACGGCCAGCCTGCCGTCGAAACGAGAGGGACGCGCGGTGGGATGCGCCGGCCGCGCTGCCTCAGGCGGTGCCCATCCGGCCGCGCCAGTCCAGGCACATGACGCTGGCGTCGTCCTGAGGGCGGCCGTGGCAGGCGTCCTTCACCGCCTCCGTCAGCGCCTGCACCGTCTGTCTGGGATGCAGACGGCGGGTCCGGCGAAACAGCGCGGGCAGGTCGACCGCCGCCGCCTCCCGGTCCTGCATGCCGTCGGTGAGCAGGACGAGCCGGTCACCGGGACGCAGGTCGAGCTTCTGCACGCGGTAGGGGATGGGCGAGGGGACGCCGAAGGGCAGGTTGATGGCGAGGGGGATCTCCTCCACGACGCCGTCACGCAGGCGCAGGGGCCAGGGATGGCCGGCGTTGACCAGCTCCACGCGCTCCTGCACGAGGTCGACGCAGAGCAGTTGCCCGGTCGCCATGGCGCCGCGTCCGTGGGACAGCAGCGCCTGGTGGGCCTGACGTGCCTGGCCGTCGACGCTGCACCCCGCGCGCCGGGCACCGCGCAGGGCGCCGAGCAGCAGGGTGGCCAGCAGGGCGGAGTCCACGTCGTGGCCCATGGCGTCGGTCAGCGACAGGTGCAGGGTGTCGCGGTCCAGGCTGTAGTCGTAGGTGTCTCCACCGATGTCGTCCGCGGGGACGAGCGCGCAGGCCACGGTGAACTGCGGTGCTTCGCAGCAGGAGGCGGAGGGCAGCAGCTGGTGCTGGATCTCCGCGGCGAGCGTCAGGGGCTTGGTGCGCTGACCCCACTGGTAGGCGTCCGTGAAGCGGCGGTCGGTGACGATGATGTACGCGAGGGCGTGGGCCGCCTCCGCCACGTGCCGCAGCACGTCCCCGTCGATGTGGGGGAGTGTCATCTCGAGGACACCGATGCAGTCGCCGCGGTTGGTGACCGGCGCGATGACCCGGTGCCGGCCCTCGGCGTCCCGCTGCCGGTGAAGTCGCTGCTCGTGGAGGACCAGTTCGTAGACGCTGCCCTGCACGGGGATGCGCACGGGGCTGGTTCCACCGGCTTCGGCGTCGTCGGCAGCGGTGAGCCGCACCAGTTCCTGGCCGACGAAGTCCAGGAACAGGAAGGAGACGGAGACGGCCCCGAAGCGCTTCTGCACGTTGCGTGCGACGACGTCGACGGAATCCATCGGCGCGGCGTCCTCGGCAGCCGCCAGGACTTCTCCCAACGCGAACTCATCGGCCATGACAACCTCCTGACGGGTCGCCCCTACGTCTTTCCGCAACCGGTCGAGACATCCCTGGCCGATCCCGGGCGTCGCCCGCATGGGTGATCCACCGGCGGTGGGCGCGGCCCTTTGAACCCGGCGTGCGGACATGGCCGTGCCCCCGGACCGGGGGCACGGCCGGGGGCACGGACGCGGGGGTGGTGCGAGGTGAACCGGTCGCCGCGCCGGGACGGCACGCGACGACGGCGGGGGTCCGGTCATGCGGTCGTCGCTCAGTCCGCACTCCTGCGCGCGCCGGACCGTCCCTCCTGGCTCCGGCTCTGGCCGCGGCCCTGCTGGAAGGCATCGGCGACCGTCTCCGCGGCGCCGGACAGCACGCCCTTGGTCTTGCCCTTGGCGCCGGACTCCATCATCTTTCCGGGCAGCTCCGTGAGGCCCGCCGGCTTGCGCGGCCCGGCCTCGAGATCGAGACGGTTGCACGCCTCGGCGAACCGCAGGTACGTGTCGACGCTTGCCACCACGATCCGAATGTCGATCTTGAGTATCTCGATGCCCACGAGGGAGACCCGCACGAAGGCGTCGATCACCAGCCCGCGGTCGAGAATGAGTTCCAGCACGTCGTAGAGCCCGCTGGAACCTCCGCCGCCACCCTGCCGCGCCGCTACCGTCATCACCCAACCCCCTGTCGGACCCGTGTGTACCGCCCCGGGCCGTGCGCCGACCGTCGGAAGTGACGCGGGTGCGGACGACAGCGGCGAGGCGGAATCGTAGGGGTACGGGTTGCCGCTGCCGACGGTGGGCAAACGCGTGTGACGACGCGACGGTCAGGCCGGCCGGGTAGGGGCGGGCGCGGACGAGGGGGTGCCGACGAGGGGCGTCAGCCGACGTCGACCACGATCTTGCCGTGGGCGGTGCCGGTCTCCACGGCCTCGTGGGCGTCCGCGACGGTGGCGAGGGTGAAGTGCCGGGGATCGAGCAGGGGCTTGAGAGCCCCCGCGTCGGCGAGGGCGGCCGCCTCGCGCATGATCTCTCCGTGGTGCTCCCGGCCGCGGCCGGTGAGCAGGGGCAGCAGCGTGAAGACACCGGAATAGGTGGCCCCGCGGAAGGAGAGCGGGGCGATGCTGTGCGTGCCCCAGCCCAGGGCGCTCAGGACGTGGCCGGTGTAGGTGCGGACCGCGGTGAAGGACGCGTCGAGCACGGGACCGCCCACGGTGTCGAAGACGACGTCGAAGCCCTCGCCGCCCGTGTGCCGTGCGACGTACTCGTCCACGGTGGTCGTGGTGCGGTCGATCGGGGTCGCCCCCAGGTTCTCGACGACGTCCGTGCGCGAGGGCGAGACGGTGGCGAAGACCTCGGCGCCGCGGGCACGGGCGATCTGGACGGCCACATGACCGATGCCACCGGCCCCGCCGTGGATCAGGACCTTCTGTCCCGCGTGGACCCGCGCCCGGTCCACCAGGCCCTCCCAGGCCGTGATGACGACCAGGGGCAGGGCCGCGGCCTCGCGCATGGTCAGCGAGGCCGGCTTGCGGGCCAGCAGGCGGGCGTCGACGGCCGCGTACTCGGCCAGCGAGCCCTGCAGGTCACCGACACCGCCGGTCATGCCGTAGACCTCGTCGCCGGGTGCGAAGCCGGTGACGCCCGCGCCGGTCTCCTCGACCACGCCGGCGAGGTCGAGGCCGAGGACGGCCGGCAGCGTACGCCTGGCATGGGCGGCCTTGCCGGCCCGGATCTTGGTGTCCAGCGGATTGACGCCGCTGGCCCTGATCTTGACCAGCACCTGACCCGGGCCGGCGGCGGGCTTCTCGATCTCCCTCAGGACCAGCGGAGTGCCGAACTCTTCCAGAACCACTGCGCGCATGGTGTGCGCCTCTTTCCTGTCGTGTCGAACGGGTCTTCCCGGCCGCTGCCGGCCGTGGCGGGGCGAGGACCGGGTCCTCGCAGGCCGCCGCTCCTCCTCCGGGCATGTCGCCAGTGATCAGGTGTGGTCGGCGACGAGGCGGCGGGCGGCACCCTTCGCCTCGTCCACGACGGTGCGGTCCTGGAGCAGGCGCCCGGAGGCCAGGGCGCCGTCGATCAGGAGTCCGAGGTGCCGGGCGAGCGCCTCGGGCGCACCGGCGCCGGCCCGCTCGCTCAACTCCGTGAGCCACGCCTGGCGGCGTCGCGTGTGCTGCACGGTGACGGCCCGGGCCTCGGAGTCCAGGTCCGCCTCGACCGCCGCGCTGACGAACGGGCATCCGAAGAACCCGTGCCGGTCGAAGGCGTCCGTGAGCGCGTCGAACAGTCCGACGAGCTGGTCGCCGGGATCGTCGCCGGCGCGTGCGGCGGCGCCCTGGAGCTGCGCCATCCAGGAGTCGTCGGTCCTGCGCAGGTACGCCGCGACGAGCTGTTCCTTGGTGCGGAAGTGCACGTACAGCGTCGATTTCGCGACTCCCGACGCCGCGATGACCTGATCCATCCCCACGCCGCGGAGCCCGTGCGCGTAGAACAGCTCGGCCGCGGCGCTGAGGATCTTCTCCTCCGACTTGGTCTTCCTGACCTGGGTCACCATGACCACACCTCCTTAATCAAACAGACTAGTACGTTCGATTAAGCTCGGCAAGCGCCGGACGGAACGCACGGGACGTGCTGTTGGACGCGCTGTCGGACGGCACGTCGGACACGGTGTTGGACACAGTGTCCGATCTTTCGTAGTCTTCCGCAACAGCCCGCAAGGGCTCCTTGACCGTCGAATCGTGAGAGTGGGATTTCCCGTGATCTCTGGTGGAGTGGACCGTCCGACCCTGTTGCTGGTGCACGGGGCGTGGCACGGCTCCTGGTGCTGGGACGCGCTGAGAGCGGAGCTCGGCGCCGGGGGCTGGACGACCAGGGTGGTCGACCTGCCCAGTGCCGGGCAGGAGGCCGGCGTGCAGGACGACGCACGGGCGGTGCTCGCGGAGCTGGAGCGCATCGGCGGACCGGCGGTCGTGGTGGCCCACTCCTACGGAGGCATACCCGTCACCCAGGCCGTCGCCGAGGCCGGCGATGTGGCACACGTCGTCTACCTGGCGGCGTACCAGCTCGACGTGGGCGAAAGCCTGCTGGGACACCACGGCGCGCCCGTCCCGCCGGAGCCGCACGGTTTCCAGGCGGTACCCGACAACCCGGTCCCGGTGTTCTACGGGGACGTGCCCGGGGCGGAGGCCGACCGGGCCGCCCGGCGGCTGGTGCCGCAGAGCACGAAGTCCTTCGTCGAGCCGCTGACCCGGGCGGGATGGCACACGGTCCCGTCGACGTACGTCGTCTGCGAGCACGACCGGGCCCTGCCGCCGGAGAACCAGGAGACGCTGGCCGCCAGGTCCGGCGCCGTCCACCGCCTCGCCTGCCACCACTCGCCGTTCCTGTCGATGCCCGGGGAACTCGCCGCCCTCCTCGCGGAGATCGCGCACGGATCCGTCGGCCCCGCCGCGTGAACCGGCCGTACCCCGCAGCCCCGCAAGGATTTCGGGAAGGGGCCGCGTGGCCCGCCCGGACAGCCCCGCAGAAGGAGAACGAGATGACCGGCACCACGACCACCGTCACCACCGGCACCGGCCGTGCCCACGAGGCGGGCGTACGGTCCGAGGAGGACGTCAGGGCCGAACTCGTCGCCCGTGCCACGGCTCTGCGGCCGCTGCTCCGTGACCAGGCGGCGCGCGGCGAGTCCCGCCGCGCCGTCCCGGAGCCGGTCGTCGAGGCCCTGGCCGAGGCCGGAGTCTTCCGCCTGCTGACCCCCAGACGGTACGGCGGCCACGAGAGCGACCTGCGTACGCTGACCGAGGTGTCGGAGACCCTGGGGGCGGGGGACGGCTCGGCCGCCTGGGTCGGAATGATCATTTCGGTGACCAACTGGCTCGCCTGCCTGTTCCCGGACAGGGCCCAGGAGGAGGTGTTCGGCGCCGATCCCGACGCCCGGGTGACCGGAGTGGCCGCGCCGACCGGCATGGGGGAGCGGGTCCCGGGCGGCTGGCGGGTGAGCGGCCGCTGGTCCTACAACTCCGGCGCTCCCTACGCCACCTGGGCGGCGGTCGGCGCGCTGCTGAAGGACGAGGACGGCGCCGTCGCCGACCAGGCGCTGGTCCTGATACCCGCCCGCGACCTCACCGTCGAGGACACCTGGCACGCGGCGGGCATGAGGGCGACGGCGAGCAACACCCTGATCGGCCAGGACGTGTTCGTGCCGGAACACCGGGTGCTGTCGGTCCCCGCGGCCGCGGAGGGCGCCTACCCGCGCTCGCACCGGGGCGAGGACCTGTACGGGTCGGCATTCGGTCCGATGCTGCTGCTGTGCCTGGTCGGGCCCCTGCTCGGACTCGGGAGGGCGGCTCTGGACCTGGTGGTGGAGGCGGCCGGCACCAAGCCCCTGTCGTTCACCGTCCACGCCAGGCAGGCGGACTCGGTGGGCGTCCAGACGCAGGTCGCCGACGCGGCACTGCGCCTGGAGACGGCCCGGCTGCACACCTACGGCGCGGTCGCCGAGGTCGACCGGGCCGCCGGGGCCGGCGTGCTGGACCACGCGGCGCGCACGCACATCAGAGCCCGCGCCGGGTACGCGGCGCAGCAGGTCGTCGAGGCGATCGGCATCCTGCTGAACGCGCACGGCTCGTCCGCGTTCGCCGACACCCACCCCCTGCAGCGGATCTGGCGGGACGCCAACGCCGCGGCCCGCCACGCCGGCCTGGTCCCGGCCGTCGGCCTGGAGGTCTACGGGAAGTCCCTGCTGGGAATCGGTGACCGGGTGAGCCTCATGGTCTGACCGCGGCGGTGCGGACGCCTGCGGACCCGTGCGGCCGGCACGGATCCTCCACCGGGCCCTGCGGGCCGGTCGTCCGGGCGGCTCCCTAGGATGACGGCATGGCCTCCACCACTCGACGACCCTCCGCCGCAGCCGACCGACGGTCCGCGCTCGAGAAGCGGATCCTGTCCGTGATCGAGGAACTCCTCGGCGGTGGTGTGAGCTACACCGAGCTGAGCGTGGAGCAGATCGCCCAGCCCGCGGGAATCTCACGCTCCACCTTCTACCTGTACTTCCGCGACAAGGTGGATGTGCTGCTGCGGCTGAGCGGTTCCCTCAAGACGGAGAGCTTCGCGATCGCGCAGGCCTGGCGGCCCACGGGCCCCGACGGCGGCGTCGAGGGGCTGGCCCGCACCTACGAGCTGATCCTGCGGCACTACCGCCGGCACGCGGTCCTGCTGTCGGCGATCAACGAAGTGGCCGCCTACGACCCGGTGGTCCGCGGGGCCTGGACTGCCGACCAGAACCGGTTCACCGACCACCTCGTGTCGGTGCTGCGGGAGGAGCAGCGGGCCGGCCGCACACCGGCGGACATCGACCCCCGACTCGCCGCGGGGATGATCGTCCAGGGGGGCAGCCAGGTCATCGCCCAGCAGGTGGCGAACAGTGACGGCGGGGACGACGCACGCGTCGCCCGCGAGCTGGCGCACACCTTCTGGTACGGCGTGTACCGGCGCCCCGCCGCCCCGGACGCCGGCTGACGACACCACCCACGGCGCCCCGTCCCCGTCCCCGTCGGCCGCCGTCGCCCGGAGGGCCGCGGTCCCTGTCCGGCGGACGCCACCGGACAGGGACCCGCGCCGCGAAGCGGGCCCGCTCACGCAGCGAGAGGGTGCCGTGCCGCCGCCCGCGACGCGGGGAGTTCCGCGCCGGGGAGCACCGCGTGCACGGCCCGTGTCAGAGACCGTGCGGTGTGGGCGTTGACGAGTTCTTCGGCGAGGGACATGTCCGGCTCTTCCAGGGGCTCAGGGCTGCTCGGGCGGGGTGACTCGGCCGTCGGAACGGCTCGGGGCGCGTCACTCGACGTGCTGGAGCACGGTGGTGAACTGCCAGTCGACGGTGCGGTGATCGATGGCGCCGTGCACCGGGGAGCCGCCCATCTCGCCGGTGATGCCGGCCGCCCCGGAGCGGGCGTGCTCGATGCTGTCGTAGGCGACGAGGTCGAGGATCGTGCCGTCGTCGCGCACGACGATGCGGCGCCACCGGAAGCCGGGCCGGCGCCTGAGGTACTCGTTGATGTCCGCGTTCGCCGCGACGAAGTCCTCCGGTGTGAGGCCGGGGGCGGGGCGCAGGGTGGTCACTTCCAGGATTTCGGCCATGACGGCATGCTCTTTCGCAGAGGGGGCTGATCCGGTCCGCCCGGTGGTCCGCGGGCGCCGGGTCCAGCGTGCGGTGCGGGCCGGAGCGCGGGAAGGCAGTGTCTTCCCGGGTGTACGGCACCCAGGAAGCGAGGGCGGTCCGCGCAGACGGTGGGGGTCAGGCCGGCTCTGCCATCGGGGCCAGACAGGCCAGGGCCTCCTCGCTGCGGCTTCCGGGCTCCGGGGTGCCGACCAGCAGCAGCTGTCCCGGAGCGTCGACCACGTCGAACGTCTGGTAGGTCAGCTCGATGCGTCCTGCCCGGGGGTGCACGAACACCTTGAAGGCCCGGGCGAGGCCGCCGACCTCGTGGTCGTCCCACAGGGCGCGGAACTCCGTCGACGCCGAGCCCAGTTCGGCGACGAGGCTGGTGATGCCCGCGTCGTTCGGGAACCGTCCCGCGTTCAGCCGCAGGGCGTGGACGGTGCTGCGCCGCAACATCTCCCGGTCCGTGAACACCGTCTTGGCCGCGGGGTGCGTGAACAGGATGCGCGGCATGTTCCGCTCGTCCCCGAACGGTGACAGCAGCGCGTCGGCGACCGGGTTGACCGCGAGCACGTCGAAGGCCGGGCCGAGTACGTAGGCCGCGGCTCGGGGAAAGGCGTCCAGCAGACGCAGGAGATCCGGGTGCACCTCGTCCCTCGGGCTGTCCGGGCCGAGCCGGGGGTTCAGCCCCGCCAGCCGGTACAGATGCTCGCGCGCGTCGGGCGCGAGGCGCAGCGCGCGCCCGACGGCACCGACCACCTGCGCCGAGGGGTTGCGCTCGCGCCCCTGTTCCAGACGGGCGTAGTAGTCCGCGCTGACCCCGGCGAGCACGGCCACCTCCTCGCGTCGAAGACCGCGGACGCGTCGTCCCGAGATCCCGCCGGCGAGTCCGGCGTCGGCCGGGTCCACCCGTGCGCGGCTCGCGCGGAGGAACACGCCGAGTTCGTTGTCCCGTGCCGTCATGACACCGATGCTAGCGGTGCCCGCCCCCGCCGCCCTGGGACGGCCGGGGACCATGAGGCGGGTGATCATGACCTGCCCTTCCGTCCGTGCGTCGCGGCGGTGGTTCCTCCCCGGAGTGGGACCACCGCCGGCGACACCGCCCGTGCCGGGCCCGTCCCTGTCAGACCCCCGGGACGACGTACGGCATGTCCAGTCGGATGCGGTGGCCCACGATCTTCCACTCGCCGTCGATCCGCAGCAGATCGGTGTCGTAGTAACCGGATTCGATCGGCTGCACGGTGCCCTGCGCGCCGAAGGCACCGGCCGGCCAGCCGGTCTCGGGACGCGAGGCGGCCTGAACGCGGAAGACGACGAACTGGGCGTTCAGGTGGGCACGGTCGCCGTCGACCTCGATGAGATGGCCGGCGGTCATGTGGTGGCTGGAGCCGCCCACGGGATGCGGGGCCATGTAGTTGTCGACCGCGTAGGCCACGGCCGCTCCGCCGATCAGAGGCGGCGCCACCACCTCGTAGCTGTCGGGGCCGGTCCTGGAGAAGCTCTGCACCACCGCGTCCTCCGTGAACAAGGCGCCCTGCGCCTTGCCGTCCCGCCGGTCCGTGGCCCGCACATAACGGGCCAGTATCTCCTGGATCTCGCGCTCGTCGCTCATGACGGCTTCCCTTCCTGTCCGCATCGCACCGCGGTCCCGACTGCGTCGCGGCGGCTCCCCCGGAGTGGACCTTTGCCGGGGTCGGCCGCCGTCACCGACCGGCACCCCCAGCATCCGGCACCGCCCCGCGTCCAACCAGGCAGTGTGAGCCCGGGTGCCCGGCACCCAGGCTCACGCTGCCTTCCGGCCCCCGGCACCGCGCGGTGCACTTCAGGCGGCGGCGGCCGCCGCCTGAACACCGAAGGAGCACCCATGACCACGTCCGCAGATTCGACGACCACGCCGGCACCCGCGAAGACCGTCCTCGTCACCGGCGCCAGCAGCGGCATCGGGGAGGCCACCGCCCGCCGGCTGGCCGGGCTGGGACACCGGGTGCTCCTCGGCGCCCGCCGCACCGGGCGGCTCGCCTCACTGGCCGGGGAACTACGGGCCGGCGGAGCGACCGTCGCCCACCGCGAGCTGGACGTGACCAGCCTCGACTCCGTGCGGGCGTTCGCCGCCGCCGGCCTCGAGGAGTACGGCCGCATCGACGTGCTGATCAACAACGCCGGGGTGATGCCGCTGTCCCCCCTCGCCGACCTGCGGATCGACGAGTGGGAGCAGATGATCGACGTCAATCTGCGCGGCGTGCTGCACGGCATCGCCGCGGTACTGCCTCAGATGCGGCGGCAGGGCGGCGGACACATCGTGAACGTGTCCTCCGTCTCCGGGCACCGGGTGGATCCGACCGCCGCGGTCTACAGCGCCACCAAGTTCGCCGTGGCGGCGCTGTCCGAGGGTCTGAGGCAGGAGAGCCGGGACATCCGCGTCACCGTCGTCAGCCCCGGTTTCACGCAGAGCGAGCTGACCGACCGCGGTGGCTCGGCGCAAGCACAGGCCGCCGCACGGGCCGCGGCCGCGCAGCTGGCGATTCCCGCCTCGGCCATCGCCGACGCCATCGCCTTCGCCGTGGACCAGCCGGCGAACGTGGACGTCAACGAGCTGATCGTGCGGCCCACGGCACAGGGCTGATCCCGCCCGCCCGCCCGCGCGCCGCGTCACCGTCCCGGGTGCGGCCTCACCACCTGCGCGCCGGGACCGGGGACCCCGGCCCGGCCGTCCGTCCCCGGCGACGGGCCGGTGTCCGCCGTCAGCTCTTGAGGTCCGTCGCGGTGAGGTCGGCGAGGGCGGCGTCGAGGCGCCGCCCGGCCTCCTCGGCGACCGGTCGGAGGGCGTCGCTGCCGGTCAGGGTCACCATGGTGTCCGGGTCGAGAGCCTGTACGGCGGTGCGGTCGCCGTCGCGGCGGACGACGACGTTGCAGGGCAGGAGCAGGCCGATGGTGCGGTCGACGTCCAGGGCCCGGTGGGCGAGGGGCGGGTTGCAGGCGCCGAGGATGACGTAGTCCTCCATGTCCTCTGCGGCGCGGCCGAGTTTGGTCTTGAGGGTGGCGGTGACGTCGATCTCGGTGAGGATGCCGAAACCCTGGGCGGCCAGGGCGTCGCGGGTGCGGGCGACGGCGGTGGCGAAGTCGGTGTCGAGGTGGACGGTGCGGTCGTAGCGCATGACGATGACCCTTCCGGTGTCTCGCGCGGCAGCGGACGGGTGTCCGGTGCGGGCGAGCGGTCTGTGAGGTGTTTCCCGGGGCTCTCCCTGCCCTCCAAAATACCCCCCGGGGTACTCGTGCTACCTTCGTATGTATACCCCCCGGGGTAATTTTCCACTGGAAGGGAGTACCGCGTGTTCTTCGTCGACACGATCGAGGTGCAGGGGCTCGGCAACCGGAGCCACCTCGCCGGCGGTGAGCGGACGGCGGTGGCCGTCGACCCGCCGCGCGACATCGACCGGGTGATCGCGGCGGCCGTACGGCGTGGCTCGGAGCGGGCGGGCGGGTACATCGAGGGCTCGGTCCACATTCCGGTCCACACCCTGCACCGCCGCCTGGCGGAGGTCCCCGACGGTGAGGTGTGGGTGCACTGCGCGGGCGGCGCGCGGGCCGCCATCGCCGCCTCCCCGCTGGACGCCGCCGGCCGGGACGTCGTCGCCGTGGACGACTCCTTCGACGCCGCCGCGGCGGCAGGACCGGCCATCCGGAACCCCTGAGGGCGCCGGGCGCCGCGCCGGCCCCCGCCGACCGTCCGTACCGACACGGGAAACAGGAGCGAGAAACCACATGAGCATCTTCCGACGGGACCAGGGGGATCCGGGCCGGGTGACCGCGCGGGAAGCGGCCGCGCGCACCGGCCACGGCGCCGCCGACGGCGCGGGTGACGCCGTGCTGCTGGACGTGCGCGAGCCGTACGAGTGGCAGTCGGGGCACGCCCCCCGCGCCCTGCACCTGTCGCTGTCCGCGCTGGCCGCCGGGGTGGCGCTGCCCGCGCACGCGCAGGCGCGGCCCCTGATCGTGATCTGCCGCTCCGGCAGCCGCTCCCGGCAGGCCGCCGAACTGCTGGCGGCCCGCGGCGCGGTGGCCGTGGACGTGATCGGCGGGATGCGTTCCTGGGTGGAAGAGGGGCTGCCGGTGGTGGACACGAACGGCAAGAACGGCACCGTCGCGTGAGCGCGGTCGTCCTCGCCCTCGCCGCCGGCGCCGTGATCGGTGTGGCGCTGGGCGCGCTCGGGGGCGGCGGGAGTGTGCTCGCCGTCCCCGCCCTGATCTACCTGCTCGGCTTCAGCCCGGTCGGTGCCACGACCGCCAGCCTGGTCATCGTCACCCTGACCTCGGCCACCGCGCTGCTCGCGCACGCCCGCGACGGTCATGTGCGCTGGCGTACGGGGCTGCTGTTCGCGGCGGCCGGGATCGGCCCGGCGATGCTGGGCGGCGCACTCGCCGCCCAGGTGCCGGCCGCCGTACTGACGGGGGCCTTCGCCCTCGTCGCGGCGGTGGCCGCCCTGCGCATGATGCGGTCCGCGCCGGCCGCGGCGGACGCTGTGCCGGTCCGGCAGGCGCGCGCCGCGGGGACCGGTGCCGGGCTCGGCGCGGTCACCGGCGTCCTCGGCGTCGGCGGCGGCTTCCTCGCCGTGCCGGCACTGGTGGGCGTGGTCGGGATGCGGATGCGCAACGCGGTGGGCACCAGCCTGCTGGTCATCACCGTCAACTCCGTGGCGGCGCTGGCGACGCGTGCGGGTACCGTCCAGCAGCTGGACTGGGCGGTCGTCGGCCCGTTCGTCGGCGCCGCGATCCTCGGCGCGTGGGACGCGAAGCGGCTGGCCGCGAAGGTCACCGGCGACACGCTTCAGCGGATCTTCGCCGGGGTGCTGCTGGCCGTGGCGGCCTTCATGCTGATCGACGCGCTGCTGTGACGGCCGCCGCGGCGGCTCAGGCCAGCGACAGGAACAGTTTCTCCAGCCGGGTGCGTATCGCCTGCGGGTCCTCTCCGTCCTCGCGCCCCGAGTCGATGTCCCTCACGCACTGCTGCAGGCCGGTCGCGATGATCGCGAACCCGGCCCGGTCGAGGGCGCGGGAGGCCGCGGAGAGCTGTGTGACGACGTCCTCGCAGCCGCGTCCCTCCTCGATCATCCGGATCACGCCGGATATCTGACCCTGCGCACGGCGCAGCCGGTTCAGCACGGCCGCCAGGTCCGCGCCCGCAAGCTCCAGTTCCACGACCACTCCTCGGTCCACGCCCGCTCGATCAATACCCCTAGGGGTATTGTACGTCCCGGTTCGTGCCCATACCGATCAGTACCGACCCTCAAGGACCCCCTGCCATGACCGGCTCCTCCGCCCCCTCCGCCCTCCGCGCCGACGAGGCCCGCACCCGGCTGCACGAGTTCACCGTCATCGACGTGCGCACGCCCGCCGAGTACGCCTCCGGCCACCTGCCCGGCGCGGTGAACATCCCCCTCGACCACATCCGCCGCGCGCTGCCGGAGATCCGGCACGCCGCCGAGCGCGGCGACGTCCTCGTGGTGTGCGCCTCCGGCGCCCGCTCCGGGAACGCCTGCAAGCTCCTGGCCGAGCAGGGCATCGACGCCGCCACCCTGGTCGGCGGCACCGGCGCCTGGGCCGCCGAGGGGCACGACCTGCAGACACCGGCCGCATGCGACACGCGGGCGGGCTGGAGCATGGAACGCCAGGTCCGTTTCACCGCCGGCAGCCTGGTCCTGCTCGGTCTCCTCCTCGGCCTGCTCGTGCACCCGGCCCTCCTGCTCATCTCCGCCGGCATCGCGGGTGGCCTGGTCTTCTCCGCCCTGACGAACACCTGCGGCATGGCGGCCATGCTCGGCAAGCTGCCCCACAACCGCCCGCGCGCGGCCGACCTGGACGCGGCGCTCGCCGCTCTGCGCAGCCGCTGAGCCCCACGCCGCCCGCCGACGGTCCGGGAGGGGTGCACAAGCTCCCCGCGGATCCCGGGCCGACGCGTCGGCCCACCCATGCCGACCCGGGGGCGTCCGAGCGGCGTGCACCGGTCCGTCCCGGCTCCCAGCGTCGCCGGGGGCCGAGCCGGGGTCAGGGCCGAACGGGTCGCGGACGGACGGCGGCCGCGGTCGGTCGCCCGCCCCCCACCGCGCCCCGGCCGCCTGGTGCCGGTCGGCGTCCCACGGGACCCGGCGGCGGCCGCCGCCGGGTCCCGGACTCCTCGGCCCGGCCCGTGGGTCCCGTCGCAACGGGCCGACGGGACCGCTGCGACGGGACCGTCGGCCCTGTGGTGCGGTCGGCGCCGCGGAGCGATGCTGGAAGGGGATCCGCAGCGAGAGGGCACGGTCATGCACGCACACGTTGGGGACCGGCTGATCGTCGAGAGCCCGGCCACGGGCGTCGTCCGGCGCGACGGGGAGATCGTCGGCCTCCACCACCAGGACGGAACCCCGCCGTACGACGTGCGGTGGTCGGACACGGGCGACATCACGCTCGTCTTTCCCGGGCCGGACGCCCACATCCATCACCCCGGCCACGACGAGGCGGCGCCCGGCGCACCTGCGTCCGCGAACGCGGACGCGGAGACCGGGGGCGGTGAGACGGCCGTCGCCGGCCCCGGCGACGTGGGCCGCCGGGTGGCGGAGGCGCGCCGGCGGCAAGGCCTCGGCCTGACGGAGACCGCCGACCGCGCCCGTATCTCACCGGCCTACCTGGACTACCTGGAGACGCACCCGGCCGACCCGAGCCTCGGGACCCTCATGCGTCTGGCCGACGCGCTGGGGACCACGCTCCTCGAACTCCAGGGCGGCGGCCAGGAGCGGCCTCCCGGACAGGGGCAGGCGCTCTACCACCCCCGCCTGCGGGACCTGGACGAAGAGGAGTGCCGGGCCCTGCTGTCGACGCACGGCATCGGGCGCATCTCGCTGACCACGCAGCACGGCCCTGCCGTGTTCCCCGTCAACTACGAGGTGGTCGACGGGGCGATCGCCTTCCGTACGGCGCCCGACGCCGTCCCCGCCGCCGCCGTCGGCCACGAGGTGGCCTTCGAGGCCGACCACATCGACGAGGCCATGAGCCAGGGCTGGAGTGTCCTGGTGGTGGGGCCGGCGCGGGCCGTCACCGACCCCGCCGCGGTACGCCGGCTCGACGAGCGGGCACACAGCGACCCCTGGGCCGGAGGACGGCGCACGCTGTGGGTGGTCATCACCGTCGAACGGCTGACCGGCCGCCGCATCACGCCCGCCGACGACGCCTGAACGCCCGCGGCGGCAGGCGGCCCGGAGCCGCCCCGGTGACTTCGGGACTTCCGGGCCCCCGCGGGGACCGTTCCACCCCGGACAGCTCCGCGCGCGGGCGGTGCACCGGAAAGCGCAGTGCCCGGCCGCCGCGGCGGCACCGGCCGACAGGGAGCCGAGATGAAGATGCAAACGCGCTGTGGCCGCACCATCAACGTCACCCGCTTCGCGCCACAGGGACTGCCGGCCCCGATGGGCCGCGTCGTCCTGGACACCTCCTTCGAGTCCCACGACGAAGGCGGTGAACTGTGGGCGTCGCTCACGGCCGAGGAGGCCCGGCGGCTCGCCGGACTGCTGTTGTTCCAGGCCGCCGCGGTGGACCCCGAACCCGGCGGCCGGCCCGGAGTGGCCGAGGTGGTGCCCATCGCCGGCGACGCGTACGAGGTCCGGGTGCGCGGACACGTCCTGACGGTCGACCAACCGCTGTCCGACGGGGGAAAGGACACCGCCCCCACCCCGGTGGAACTCTTCGTGGCCGCCGTCGCCTCCTGCGCGGCGCACTACGCGGGTCGCTTCCTCGACCGCCACGGCGCCGACCGGGACGGCCTGTCCGTCCGCGCGGAGTTCCGCATGGCGGACGACCGGCCGCCCCGGGTGGCCGGGATCTCCCTCACCGTCCTCGCCCCGGGCCTGGCGCCGCACCGGCTGGCCGCGTTGCGCGCGGTGGTCTCGCACTGCACGGTGACGAACACGCTGGCCCAGGCCCCCGAGGTGCAGCTCGAGGTCCGCTGCGCCACCGGCGACGAGGCCGACGGCGATGCCGGGGCGGGCCCGCGTGCGAGTACCCGCCGGTGAACCGGCCCCGTCCCGCCGGGACGGTGCGTCGGGGTTCCCGGCGGGCGTTCAGTGAGCCGTGTCCTCTTCCCGGGGGACGACGACGACCGGGCAGGCCGCGTGCTGGGCGCAGCGCTGGCCCACCGACCCCAGCATCGCCCGGGCGAAGCCGCCCCGGCCCCGGCGGCCGACGACGAGGAGTGCGGCTCCCTCCGAGGCCTGGATCAGGGCCTCGGACGGGTCGCCCTCGACGAGATGCTCCCTCAGCCGCGCCGGACGCTCCCCGGGGAAGACGGAGTGCAACTCCGCCGCGAAGCGCTCCCGTGCCTGCTGCAGGTCGAAGTCGGGATCGATCGCCGGTCCGCTCCAGCCCGCGGAGGACGGCGTGTCCCAGACGTGGATCGCCTCCACGACACCGCCGACGGCCCGTGCGTACCGCTCCGCCCACCGCAGCGCCGCGTACGACGTCGGGGATCCGTCCACACCCACGACCACCCGTGGTACCGGCTCAGATTGCATGGTCACCTCGCTCAGCCGTCGTTCTCCATACGTATGTGCATATCTGCGTATCCGCGTGTCCACGCTGCCGGGCCGCGCGCCACCGCGCCAGCCGGGGAGCCGTTCGGCGGTCCGGCAGCGCGGACGGGACGGCCGGCGGACGGGCGTGCGGCGCCTCACCGGTGCCGGGACGCGTCCGGCCGCGCACGGCGCACACATGCCGGGTCCGGACTGGGCCAGGTGGGCGGCGAACCGGCGGGGCACGCGGTCGTCGCGGCGGTGCGGCCCGCTGGCGGTCAGGGGCGGGCGACCCCTTGAACCGGGCCCTTCGGCCCATGCCCGGGCCCGCCGGACGGCACAGGCTGGAGGTGTCGCGACACGCGGCCCGTACAGGTGGGAGGACACCATGATCGGCTCCGAGTACCGCGTGAGCGATGTCATGACCCGA
Source organism: Streptomyces sp. NPDC088766 (assembly GCF_044750845.1). Classification (NCBI taxonomy): domain Bacteria; kingdom Bacillati; phylum Actinomycetota; class Actinomycetes; order Kitasatosporales; family Streptomycetaceae; genus Streptomyces; species Streptomyces sp. NPDC088766. The sequence goes on from NZ_JBIVKQ010000008.1 coordinate 133,358, forward strand.
ACGGTCGTCGCACTCGCCGCCGGGGCGACGTTCAAGGACATCGTCAGGACCGTCGAGGTGCAGCGGATCAGTGCCCTGCCCGTTCTCGACACCGGGAACCGGGTGGTCGGCGTCGTGTCCGAGGCCGACCTGCTGCGCAAGGAGGAGTTCCGTGACAGCGTCCCCGACCGGGGACCGCGGGCCCGGCCCCCGGCCGGCCTCGAGAAGGCGCAGGCCGTGACCGCGGCCGACCTGATGACCTCTCCGGCCGTCACCGTCCGCCCCGACGCCACTCTCGCGCAGGCCGCCCGCGCCATGGCCCGGCACGGGGTGAAACGCCTGCCCGTGGTCGACGGCGACGGCGTGCTGAAGGGCATCGTCAGCCGTTCGGATCTGCTCAGGGTGTTTCTCCGCTCCGACCGGGACATCGCCGAGGAGGTGCGGCGCGAGGTGGTCCTCGGCCGGTTCCCGGACCCGATCGAGTCGGTCGGCGTGGAAGTGCACGAGGGTGTCGTCACACTCACCGGCCGCGTCCGGGACCTGTCCGTCGTGCCGCTGGCGGTGCGGCTGGCGCGGTCCGTGGAAGGCGTGGTCGACGTGCGGTGCGCGCTCACCGGGCCCCCGCACCGCCCGGCCCTCGAACCGGACCTCCCGTAGGACGACGGGGCCGACGACGGGGCCGACGACGGTGTCGAGGACGGGAAGACGGGGGACAGGGGCCGGCCGGCTCCCGACCCGGGCCGGTCGGCCCATACGCGTGCGGGGTCGCCTGAGCGACGCTGGAGGAGAGGGAAGGAGCGTGCCATGACCAGCATGCTGGAGCGGCTGCCTGGGTGGCCGGACGTGTTCGGCTGGATGGAGACCGGGCTTCCCGGGGCGCAAGCCGCCCCCGGGCTGCACGGCATCCGTGTCGAGGATCATTTCGGGGACGGCACGTACGTCCTGAGGGCCGAACTTCCCGGCGTGGACCCTGACAAGGACGTCGAGATCACCGTCGACGAGGGTCTGCTGACGCTGCGCGCCGAACGCACGGAGCAGACCACGGAGAAGCACCGCACCGAGTTCCGCTACGGCACCTTCGCCCGTTCCGTCCGGCTTCCCGCCGGGGCGCAGGGCGACGAGGCGACCGCCGACTACAAGGACGGTGTCCTGACCATCACGGTCCCGGTCCCGGAGGAGAAGCCGGGCGCCAGGACCATTCCGGTGCGGCACGCCTGAGCGGCTCGGGAGCCCGCACCGAACCCCCGTGCGCGGCCGGTGCACCACCGACCGCGCACACGCCTCCCCACAGCGGATCAGGACCCGCAAGGGGAGGCGGAACGAGGCCGGTCGGTACTCCGCGGGGGCCTGCCCGGCTCCCGGTCTGCCCGGCCCCGTGCCGGGCCCGCCGGCCCGTGCCTGCTGAACCCGCGGGCGAGCGGGACGGAGACCGCTCGCCGGGCGTGATGCCCGGCCACCGGGCCGCCGTCGTCCGCGGCGCGGGCGGGCCGCGCGGCCTCCCGTGCACCGTCGTCGTCCCTACCGGAACGGAGGCGCCATGAACGCCCGCACGAACAGCGCGTGGAGCGTGGGCAACCCGGCCCGGGGCGGCACCACGCGCTTCGGGCGCCCCACCGGCGACCGACCCGCCCGTGCTGCGCGCCACCTCGTCGGCCGACCGCGTCGTCCTGGACGGACCGCTCACCGCCAAGCAGCTCGACCGGCACCTGCCGCGCACCGCGCTCGACCGGCTCGTCATCACCGACAACCCCGCCCTGAGTGACCTGTCGTTGCTGAGGGGGCGCCCGCGGATCAGGCACCTGCACGTCGAATCCACCGTCCGGATCCGGGACATCTCCGACGTGGCGGGCTCCCGCCTTGCGACCCTCGCCCTGGACGCCGCACTCCTGCTGCCGGAGGATCTGGAGGCCATCCCCGCGGTGGACAGCCTGCGGGAACTGCACCTGCACCGGCTGCCGATCGGACCGTACGCGTGGCTCCCGCCACCGCACCCGTCCGTGGCGCGGCTGTCGGTGTCGAGCCAGGACCTCCAGGTCGACTCCCTGCACCGCCGGGTCGGGCTGCGCGCCCTCGCCGTCCGGCAGCCGACCAAACAGGGACCCCCGCCCGGCCGGCCCTGCAGGCGGTCGCACTCCTCGACCGGTTCACCGCAGGCCGCCGGGGTCACGGCCCGTCCCTTGCGGACCGCGAGGATCCCCGCCGCGTCGCAGCCGTCCGCCAGTTTCACGGCCGCCGCGGCGATCTCGTCCAGTGTCGCCCGGACGGAGTCCTGGGCCGGCAGATCCCGCGCGAGCACGGCCATCTGTTCGGCGTGCTCACGCCACTCCACCGTCACCGCCGCCTCCGTCACCGGTTCGACCGCACCAGCGGCACGGCGGGGCGTCAGCGCCACGGACGGACGGTGACCACGTGAGCGGCTCACAGGTGACCCACCCCGACGAAACGTGCACCGGTCCCCGGCCGCCGGTCACCTTGCCTAAAGTTGGGAGGCCGACAGCCGCTACCGAGGAGTGCACGTGGAGATCGTTGCGTACGGAGTCCTGGCGGACGAGCAACCGCTGCTGCAGGCGGAGTTCGAGCGGGTGCTCGCCGACCGTCACGACCTGCGCTGTCTGGGGCTCTTCCTGAACCGGGACACCGTCCCGACCGCGGTGGGGCATGAGATCGTCCTCAGCAGTGTCAACGACACACTGGACGCCGAGGTGCTGCGCGCACTGGCGGCCGGCGGTACACGGATGATCGCCCAACGGGCCACCGGCTACAACAACATCGACCTGACCGTGGCGCGTGAGCTGGGGCTCGCCGTGGCGCGGGTGTCGTACTACTCGCCGTACTCCGTCGCCGAGTTCGCCTGGACGCTGGCCCTGGCGGTCAACCGCCGGATCGTGCGCGCCGCGCACCGCACCCGTGAGTTCGACTTCCGGCTCGACGGTCTGATGGGCCGCGATCTGCGCGGCCGGACGGCCGGGGTGGTGGGCACCGGCAAGATCGGTGCCGCGTTCGCGAGGATCGCCCACGGATTCGGCATGCGCCTGCTGGGCTGGGACATCGCCGAGAACCCCGACTGCCTGGCCCTCGGCATGGAGTACGTGGAGCGGGAGCAACTGTTCGCCGAGGCGGACCTGGTGAGCCTGCACGTGCCGCTGCTGCCCGAGACGCACCATCTTCTCGACGCGAAGGCCCTGAGCCTGATGAAGCACGACGCCGTCCTGGTCAACTCCAGCCGCGGCGGTCTCGTCGACACGGACGCCCTGCTGGAGACGCTGCGCGCCGGACGGCTGAGCGGGGTCGGCCTGGACGTGTACGAGGAGGAGGCCGGGGTGTTCTTCCTGGACAAGTCGTTGGAGGTGATGACGGACGAACGCCTCGCCAGGCTGATGACGTTCAGCAACGTCCTGGTCACCTCGCACCAGGCGTACTTCACCGAGGACGCCGTCGGCCAGATCGCCCGGACCACGGTCGCCAACGTCGCCGACTACTTGTCCGGCCGCACCGGTGACAACGTCCTCGTCCCACCGCCCGCCGGCTGACCTCCGCCCGCGTCGCGCCGGCGACGCGGGTGACGCCGGAGGGCGGGCATCCGGGAGCCCCGCGCACCGCCCCGCGCCGTGCTCCCGGAAGCGAGTCGCCCTGCGAGGGGGTAATGTCCGGAGTTGCCCGCAATCGCGACAGCCCCGGTCGGCGCGTCGACGCGCCCCGACCGCCCTGTGCGACTGCCGCTTCTCGTGAACCCCCCGATCGGGAAAGACAAGTGGGAAGGATCTGCCATGGGCACGGTCACCACGAACGACGGCACCAGCATCTTCTACAAGGACTGGGGTCCGCGCGACGCCCAGCCGATCGTCTTCCACCACGGCTGGCCGCTCAGCGCCGACGACTGGGACGGTCAGATGATGTTCTTCCTCAACGAGGGATATCGCGTGATCGCCCACGACCGGCGGGGCCACGGCCGCTCCTCCCAGAGCCCGACCGGTCACGAGATGGACACCTACGCCGCCGACGTCGCGGCCCTGACCGACGCCCTCGACCTCCGGGGAGCCGTCCACATCGGCCACTCGACCGGTGGCGGCGAGGTCGCCCGCTACGTCGCGCGCGCCGAGCCCGGCAGGGTGGCCAAGGCCGTCCTCGTCGGCGCCGTGCCCCCGATCATGCTGCGGACACCGGACAACCCCGGTGGTCTGCCGATGGAAGTCTTCGACGGTTTCCGCGCCGCCCTCGTCGCCAACCGCGCGCAGTTCTACCTCGACGTACCGTCCGGTCCGTTCTACGGCTTCAACCGGCCCGGCGCGCACGTGTCGCAGGGCGTCATCGACAACTGGTGGCGGCAGGGCATGCAGGGCGCGGCCAACGCCCACTACGAGTGCATCAAGGCCTTCTCGGAGACGGACTTCACCGAGGACCTCAGGCGGATCGAGGTCCCCGTCCTCGTCGCACACGGCACCGACGACCAGATCGTGCCCTACGACGACTCGGCACCCCTGTCGGTCGAGCTCCTGCAGAACGGCCGGCTCAAGAGCTACGAAGGGCTGCCGCACGGCATGCTGACCACGCACCCCGACGTCCTCAACCCCGACCTGCTGGCCTTCGTCAAGGAGTAGCGGCGTCCGTGTCGAGCGTCACGTGCACGGTCTTGCCGCCCAGGGCGGGAACGACCGTGACGCTGTCGCCGAGGAGGGCGACGAGAGCCAGTCCGAAGCCGCCCCGCTCCCCGGGCGCGCTCTGCCGCTCGGGGAGGTCTTCGCTCTCGTCGGCGACGCCGATGTCCAGCAGCGTTCCCCGCAGGGTGAGTGTCAGTACGCACGGGCCGCGCGCGTGGTGGACGGCGTTGGTGACCAGTTCGGAGACGATGAGCTCCGCGTCCGCGGTGCGGCGCGTCCCGCCGGCTTCGGCGGCGAGCCACCTGGTGGTGTAGCGGCGCGCGGTGCGCGGGGCGTGCGGGTCGTAGGGGAGGAAGACGGTGAGGCGTCGCATGGGGGTCGCCGTCGGTGTGGTGATGGTCATGACCGCTTCCCTCGCGGGGTCCGGTCGGTCGATGCTCAGTGCCGGCGATCTGCCGGTGTCGCGGCGCCGCGGCGTCGGCGGACAGGAGCTGTCCCCGTGCCGTCGGCAGCCCTGGGGATGAGTCGACGCCCCGGGCGGGCGCCCGCTGCGCGCGGGCGGCCGTGCTCGCCCGCGCGTCGCGGTAACCGCTCGCCGTCGAAGCGGGAACTCGGCGGCAGGGCGGTGCGCGCCCGGCCGTCGTGACGGTCGGGCGCGCACCGGTGCCCCACCGCTTCATGGCCGCCCGGCGGCAGATGCCGCCGGGCGGCCCGGGATGCGGTGTCACTCGCCATGGCCCACACGGCCGGTCAGGGCCGGGCCGGCCACGGCGTCGGCATGGCTCCCGGGAAGGCTTGCGGCGGCGGTGACGGCCCGCCGGCGCGCGAGGGACTCCCGGGCCGCCTCGCGCGGGTGGCGGCGGCGCCAGTAGGGGTTGTCGTGGGACAGCTTGCTGGAGACGCGGCCGTACATGCCGAAGGTCAGGATGACCAGGCCCATGATGAAGCTGAACATCACGTTGGTCATGCCGAAGTCGAGGACGTTGGCGGGCTTGTCCAGGATGAAGATGTGGGCGAAGCCGCTGAGCAGGAAGAGGGTGCCCACGGTCATGTTGAGCGTGGAGGCGAAGTTGCCGCCGACGACGCCGCCCGCGACGAGGGCGAGGCCGACGACGACGGAGACGAGGCTGAGGACGCCGTTGGTGGTCAGCCCGGCGAGGCTCTCGCCGTCGGTGTTGAACGGGGCGAGCCGGTCCGCGAAGCCCAGCACGCCGAAGACGAGCAGGACCACACCGCAGAACGCGGCTCCGTAGCGGTACACCGTGGCGAGCTTGTGATCGACGGGAAGCTCGTCGCTAAGCCTCATGGCGTTTCCTTTCCGGCCGGGAAGACGGCTGGCCGCCGGGCTGCTGCGCCCGGCGCCGCTCCCTCTCGTCCCCGTATTCGCGACATAGGGTGCGAAAGGTTGCAGGGGGGCGAAGAAAGGCGGTACCGGTGCGCCGAGCCGTCCTCGCGGGTCGCGTCGCGGACGCGGAGAGGCGCGGCATTCCGTTGAGGGATCGCCCCTCGTCCTGGGATGATCACCGGATCTCAGGAACGAGGCAGGGGTGGGAACATGGCTGTCGTGGTGATGCTGGGCGTCCTGGCGCTCGTCGTCGGAGGATGCGTCTGTGTGGTGTGGGCGGCTCGCGGCGGGCCCCGCTGGACCCGTGTCGTGGCGGCCGTGACGATCGCCGCGGGCGAACTGCTGAGCAGCAGCTCGGGGAAGAAGCGGACCACGACGGACGGCGACGACGCTAGGGCGTGTTTCGAAAGTCCCGTCTGCCCGGCGGCGTCTGGCACGCACGCTCGCCGCGTTGTCGGGATCACCCCGATACAACCAGTATCGGGGCGACCCTCCGCCTTGCGATCGCACGCACCAGACGCCGCCGGGCCTGCCCTTCGGGCAGACGACGCCACTTTCGAAACACGCCCTAGGACGTGACGGGCGGCCGCACGGCGCCGGTCCTCACGGCGCCGCTCCTCATGGCGCCCGCCCGCCCGTCGCGCGGCGCCGGCCCTGGGCGTCGCCCTCGCCCGCGAGCGGGGCGTGGCCCCAGTTCTTGAGCCAGTGGCGCCGGCCCGCGTCGCCTGCGTCCCCTCCGTCTCCGAACCTTGCCCCCCACCCTGCCGCCCACCCCGCGGCCCGCACCGGTGCGGGCCGCGGCGGCTCCTACGCCGGGCCCCGCTCGACCGCCAGCAGATCGGCGACGGCCGAGCCCGTCGTACGGTGCCAGGTTCCGCTGTGGCGGAGCATGGCGTGGTCGCCGCCCACCACGGGAAGGAAGCGGGCCCGGGCACCCGCCAGGCGGGCCCGCCGTACGTATGCCGCCGATGCGCCCGGGTCGGTCACGCGATCGCGGTCCCCGTGGACCACGACGATGCCCTTGTCCCTCAGATGCGCGACCGGTTCCCCGGCGGGGCACCACGGAGCCAGGGCCACCACGGACCGCACCTGGGGCGCCGAGGCGGCGCGCAGAGCGGCCCGCCCGCCCATGGAATGGCCCACCAGGACGACCGGCACGTCACCGACGAGACGGGTCAGTTCCGCCAGCGCCCGCCGGGCGTCCCGCAGGGGATCGGCAGCCTCCTGGTTCCAGCCCCGCACCCGGTAGCGCACCGCTCCCAGGAAGACGTCGTCGTCCGGCACGGCGGCGGCGACGGCCCGCACCACGGGCCTCATCCGCACGGCCGCCAGATGCCAGGGACGTGAGGGGTCCCGGCTGTCGGACCTGCCGCCGTGCAGGAACAGCACCGCGGCGCGGGCCGCACGGGGAACGCGGCGTGTCAGCAGGGCTCCGGCGGGCTCGACCGCCACCTGCGAGGGCGCTTCGTTCTCGGGCGTGGGCATCGGTGCTCCTCGGCGTTCGCGGGGGTCTCCCGGCCGGGACGACCGGTGATCCACTGATGATTCGTCGCCGACGGTCCGACGGTTCGGTCCGCAGGCGACGCGCTTTCGCCCGTCCTCCTGCCCGGCTCCCCGCACCCCACCCGCGACCGCCCGCGGGTGGTGTACGACTGGGACCAATCCGCCGCCCGCCGGGGACCGGATTACCAGCGGAAAAGCCCGACCTCGGAGGACCCTTGTGAAAGAAGCCGTCTACATCGGCACGAACCCCTCGGCCAAGCCGGACCTGCAGGAACTGCTGAGCCAGGTGGCTCTCGGCGACGAGAAGGCGTTCGCCATGGTCTACGACGCCGTGGTGGGGTCGGTCCTCGGGGTCGCCCGTGCCGTCCTGCGCGACCAGGCACAGTCGGAGGAGGTGGCCCAGGAGGTCCTGGTGGAGGTGTGGCGTACGGCACCGCGCTACCGGGCCGACCGGGGTACCGCCATCAACTGGATCCTGACGCTGGCGCACCGCCGTGCCGTCGACCGGGTCCGCTCCGTGGAAGCCGCGGCCGTCCGCGATCACAAGGCGGCGCTGCTGGACCGGACACCGGAGTACGACGAGGTGACCGAGCAGGTCGAGGCCCGTCTGGAGCGGGAGCAGGTGCGGCGCTGTCTGCGTACCCTGACCGACATCCAGCGGCAGGCCGTCACGCTCGCGTACTACCGCGGCCTGACGTATCGCGAGGTGGCGGAGGCGCTCACGCTTCCGCTCGGCACGGTCAAGACCCGACTGCGCGACGGACTCATCCGGATGCGCGACTGCCTGGGGGTGAGCGCGTGACGACCGCCGATCTGCACCGCATGACAGGTGCCTATGCCCTGCACGCACTTCCCCCGGACGAACGCGAGGACTTCGAGCGGCACCTCGAGGACTGCGAGCTGTGCGTGGAGGAGACCGCGGAGCTGTCCGCCACCGCCGCCCGCCTCGGACTGGCGACGTCCGCCACACCCGGCCCGGCACTGCGCGAGCAGGTCCTGCGCCGCATCACCACCGTCCGGCAGGACAGCCCCGGCGCACCCGTGCCCGCGCGCTCGGTCGGTGCCGCCCGGCGCATGCGGACGATGTCGCGGTGGGCGCTGGCCGCCTGTGTCGCGGCCGCCGCCGGACTGGGCGGCGCGACCGTGTGGCAGCACCAACGGGCCGACGACGCCCGGGAACAGGCCCGCCGGGCCGAACGCAGCGTCGACGAGATCGCCGCCGTCCTCGCGGCTCCGGACGCCAGGACCAGCACCGCGCGTCTGGCCGACGGCGCCACCGGCACCGTCGTCGTCTCCGGCAGCCGGGACAAGGCCGTCTTCCTCGCCTCGGGGATGGACCGGCCGCCCTCCGGGAAGGTCTACCAGCTCTGGTTCGACGACCACGGCACCATGCGGTCCGCCGGTCTGATGGACCCCGACCGCACCGACCAGGCCGTCGTCATGGCCGGAGCCCTGGACGGGGCGTCCGCAATGGGCATCACCGTGGAGCCCGAGGGCGGTTCGCGTCGGCCCACCTCCGATCCGGTCGCCGTGGTGGCGTTCACCGCCTGAACGGACCCGGACGGACCGGGCCCCGCCGGCACCGGCGGGGCCCGGTCCGTCTTCGCACGTCACTTCGGCGGCAGCGGGAAGAACCCGCTGGTCCGGGCCGCGTACGCGGCATAGCCGGGCCGGCCCGCCATGTGCCGCTCCAGCAGCCGCTTCCCGCTGCCGTTGATCAGCAGCAGGCTCATCACCACCGGGGAGACGACCGTGGCCGCCGCCGCTCCGGCCGAGTCGCAGGCGATGAGGAACAGCCCCCACCAGACGCAGAAGTCACCGAAGTAGTTCGGGTGCCGCGTCCAGCTCCACAGCCCGCGGTCCATGATCCGCCCCTTGTTGGCCGGGTCCCTCTTGAAGCGGGCGAGCTGGGCGTCGCCCACCGCCTCGAAGACCAGCCCGACCGCCCACACGCCGGCGCCGGCCCAGGCGAGTGCCGTCATCGGCCCCGGCACGTAGGAGGCCGCCTGCACGGGCAGCGACACCAGCCACACCAGGAAGCCCTGCAGGAGGTACACGACGCGCAGCGCGTACAGATTCCGGCTGCCGGAGGCCTTCGCCAGCAGTGCCTCGTACCGCGGGTCCTCGCCCTGCCCCCGCCCGCGCCGGGCGATGTGCACGGCCAGCCGCAGCCCCCACACGGCCGTCAGCGCGGTCACCAGCAGCCGCCGCCCGGGGTCCCCCGTGCCGGCCGACGCCACCCAGGTGACCGCGGCGACCGCGGTGAAGCCGACACCCCAGGCGACGTCGACGACCCGGTGCACCCCCTTGCGCACGGCGATGCCGAAGGTGACCAGCATGACGCCCAGCGCGGCCGCCGCCGACCACGCGAGGTTGACGGCGAAAGCGCTCCACACCACGTCGTTCACCACCGCTCCGGCCCCGTGTACCAGTCGCCGGGCGTCACGGGGGTGTCGTCGGCCCCGCCCGGCGCCGGCCGGGTGCTCAGGATCTGGTCGACGCCCATCCGGCCCTCCTCGAAGGCCAGTGCCGCGCCCACCAGATACAGCCGCCACACGCGCGCCGTCTCCACGCCGACGAGCCGCACGACGTCCTCCCAGCGTTCCTCCAGAGTGCGGTGCCAGGCGTTGATCGTGCGCACGTAGTGCTCACGCATCGACTCCACCGACCGCACCTCGAGACCCGCCCGCTCCAGCAGGGCGACCGTCTCGCCGAGCGGGCGCATGTGCATGTCGGGGGCGATGTACGCCTCGATGAACGCGCCGCCGCCGGGCGCCTTGCGCCCGCGCGACATCTGCTGCACCAGCACCCGGCCCCGCGGGCGCACCAGGCGGTGCAGGGACGCCGCGAACGCCGGGTACTCGGCGTCCCCGACGTGTTCGCCCATCTCGACCGTGGCGACGGCGTCGTAGGCACCCCCGGTGATGTCCCGGTAGTCCTGGCACACCACCTCCACGCGGTGCTCCAGGCCCCGCTCGCGCACCTGCTCGCGGACGTACGCCGCCTGTTCCCGGGCCAGCGTCACCGCGGTGACCTGCGCCTTGTGCCGCTCCGCCGCGTGGAGCGTGAGCGAACCCCAGCCGCAGCCGATGTCGAGCAGCCGGGCGCCGGGCACCAGCGCGAGCTTGCGGCAGATCAGCTCCAGCTTGGCGCGCTGGGCGTCGGCCGGGGTGCACTCCGGGTCCTCGGCGGGCCAGTAGCCGCACGAGTAGGCCATCGTCTCGTCGAGCAGGAGGCGGTAGAAGTCGTTGGACAGGTCGTAGTGATGGCTGATGGCGGCCCTGTCCCGGGCCTTGCTGTGCAGACCGCCGCGCAGCCGGGCCTGCGAGGCCGGCGCGCCGGGCCGCGGACCGAGCGCACCGAGCCGCAGCGCGGTGCCGACCGCGCGGGCCCGGTCGGCGACCGAGGGACGGGGAAGGTCCAGGTCCCGTTCGCGTGCGGCGGCCCACACGGCCCGCAGCCCTTCGCCCAGGTCGCCCTCCACGTCCAGGTCACCCGTCACATAGGCCTGCGCCAGGCCCAGTTCGCCGGGCTCCCACAGCAGCCGGCGCAGGGCGCGTCGCGACCGTACGACGACGACGGGCCCGTCGGGCGGGCCGGCCTCGCCGCCGTCCCAGGTGCGCAGCCGCACCGGAAGAGGACCGCCGGTCATGGTCTCGGCGAGGTCGGCGATGCGCCCGGCGGCGCCGGACCGGGAGGTGGTGGTCATCGGGCGTGGTTCTCCTTGGTGAGCAGGTACTGCTGTACGTCCAGGTAGCCGGAGCGGAAGCCGGCCTCGGAGTAGGCCAGGTAGAACGTCCACATGCGGCGGAACGTCTCGTCGAAGCCGAGGGCGTCGACCTCGTCGGCGCGTCCGGTGAAGCGCTCCCGCCACAGCCGCAGGGTCTCCGCGTAGTGCGCCCCCAGGGCTTCGCGGCGGGCCAGGCGCAGCCCGGTGTGGTCACGGACGGTCTCGGCGACCGCCTCCACCGAGGGCAACTGCCCACCGGGGAAGACGTACTTCGCGATCCAGGTGAAGGTGGTCCGGCTGGCGAGCATCCGCTCGTGCGGCATGGTGATGGCCTGGACGGCGGCCCGGCCGCCCGGCGCCAGCCGCGCCTCCAGCGTGCGGAAGTAGTGCGGCCAGAACTCCGCGCCCACGGCCTCGATCATCTCGACGCTCACCACGGCGTCGTACGTGCCGCGCGCCTCGCGGTAGTCCCGCAGCTCGACCGAGACCCGGTCGCCGAGACCGGCCGCCGCGATCCGCCGGAGGGCGAGGTCGCGCTGCTCGCCGGAGAGCGTGATCGAGGTGACCCGCGCGCCGCGCGCCGCGGCGCGGATCGCCAGCTCGCCCCAGCCGGTGCCGATCTCCAGCACCCGGGTGCCCTCCTCGACCCCCGCCAGGTCCAGGAGCCGGTCGATCTTGCGGTGCTGCGCGGCGGCGAGCAGGTCCCAGGTGGCGGGAAAGCCCCGGAACAGCGCCGCCGAATAGGTGAGCGTGTCGTCGAGGAACAGCGCGAACAGGTCGTTCGAGAGGTCGTAGTGACGGCTGATGTTGTTCCGGGCGCCGTCGGGGGTGTTGCGCTGGGAGGCCGGCCGGCGCGGCGCCCACAGCGCGCGCAGCCGCTGGAGCGGGGCCGGGACCAGCCGGTCCATGTTGCCGGCGAGCACGGTGAGCACGGCGACCAGGTCGGGGGCGTCCCACTCGCCCGCCATGTACGACTCGCCGAAGCCGACGGTTCCCCGGCTGCCGATCCGGCCGTGGAACGCCTGCGCGTCGTGGATCTCCAGGACCGGTCCGCCCCTGCCGAGCCAGCTGCCGTCGGCGAACCTGACCCGCAACGGCAGTCGTTCCAGCGCCCGGCGCAGGACGGCCGCGGTGATCGCGGTCCGCCCCGCGGAGGCCTTCGGCGGTTGTGCCACGTCGGGCCAGCGGGCCGGGTCGACGGCCGCGGTGGTCGTCCGTGCCGAGGCGGCGGGTCGGGTCTCGGCTGTCCTCATGCTGCGTTCTCCGGTGTCTCGTGGTGGTCGGCGCGCGGCTGGACGGGCAGCCCGCGCAGGTACAGGCGGATGCCGTGCAGGCGGATGGCGGCCGACACGGCGAGCGTCGACCAGGGGTGCCGCAGCGCCAGCCGCAGCACGGTCCCCGCCGTGACGGGGTGCCGGGCCCCGCGTACGGTCGCGGTGAAGGCCCTGCCGCCGTCGCGCTCCAGGTGTACGGCCAGGTCGAGCCGGCGCTCCGGCGCCGGAAGGCGCATGCGGTAGTGGCCGTCGACGGGGAAGAACGGCGAGACGTAGAAGGCCTTGTCGGACCGGGCCGTCCCGGAAGGGTCCGGGTGCAGCAGGTAGCAGTGCCGTCCGCCGTAGGTGTTGTGGACCTCGGCGACGACGCACCGCGGTGTGCCGTCGCGGTCGTGGCACCAGTACAGCGTCAGCGGATTGAACACGTGGCCGAGGACGCGCGCGTGGGTGAGCATCACGACGCGGCCGCCGTCGAGGTGCACGCCGCGGCCGGCGAGGAACGCGTCGAGTGCCGCGCGGAGGGACGGATGGTCGCCGGTGAAGTGGTCACGCGCGTCGAAGCGGGCCAACGGCCGCAAGAACCAGGGCAGTTCGGGAAGCCGGTCGACGTCGACGAACCACATGTACGTACGGTGGCGCAGCGTGTACCGCGAGGGTGCCGTACGCACATGGGATATCGCGCACGAGTACAGCGCGGGTGCGTCGCTCACCAGCGTGCCCCCAGCGCGGCGGCCGCCGCCACCCCGGACCGGCAGCCGTCCTCGTGGAAGCCCCAGCCGTGGTAGGCGCCCGCGAAGGCGGTCACCGCGGTGGCGAGTCCGGGCAGCCGGCGCTGCGCGGCGACCGACTCGGGGGTGTAGACCGGGTGTTCGTACTCCATCCGCGCGAGCACCCGCGCGGGATCGACGCGGTCGGCCGCGCCGAGCGTGACGACGAACGTCTCGTCCGCGTCGAGGCGCTGGAGCCGGTTCATGTCGTAGCTGACCCGCACCCGGTCGGCGGCCGCCGCGCACGACGGCATCAGGTAGTTCCACGAGGCACGGGCCGCCCGGGACGTCGGCAGCAGGGCCGTGTCGGTGTGCAGGAGCGTGGTGTTGCGCGCGTAGCGGAACGCGCCCAGCACCTCCTTCTCCCGCGGCGTGGCGTCGACCAGCAGACGCAGTGCCTGCTCGGGGTGAGTGGCGACGACCACGGAGTCGTACGGCTCCGTGGTGCCGTCCTCGGCGGTGATCTCCACGCCGTCGGGGTGCCGCCGCACGGCACGCACGGGCGTGGCGAGGCGGACCGCGTCCAGCCGCTCGGCGACACGGTCGACGTAGGTGTGCGAGCCGCCGGTGACGGTGCGCCAGGTCGGCGAGCCGTGCACGGAGAGCAGGCCGTGGTGCTCCAGGAACCGGAACAGGTAGGCGGCCGGGTAGCGCTGGGCGGTGACGGCGTCGCAGGACCACACGGCCGACACCAGCGGGGTCATGAAGTGGGTGCGGAAGTAGGGCGAGAAGCCCTGCCGGTCGAGGAACTCTCCCAGCGTCGAGGTGTCCCGGGCGTCCGGGTCCCGCGCGAGATGACGGCGGGCCGCGCGGTGGAAGGCGGGCACCTCGGCGAGCATCCGCAGGTAGGGCGGGCGCAGGGCGTTGCGGGGCTGCGCGAACAGTCCCGCGGGCCCGCGGGCGCCGGCGTACTCCAGGCCGCAGCCCTCGCACCGCACCGACATGCTCATCTCCGACTCCTGCGTGGCGACGCCGAGTTCGCCGAAGAGCCGCCGGAGGGTCGGGTAGGTGCGGTCGTTGTGCACGATGAAGCCCGAGTCGACGCGGTGGGTGCGTCCGTCACGGCCGGTCAGCCGGTGGGTGTGGGCGTGCCCGCCGAGCCGGTCGTCGGCCTCGTAGAGGGTGACGTGGTGAGCGCCGCCGAGTACGTACGCGGCCGTCAGGCCCGCCACCCCGCTGCCCACGACGGCCGTGCGACGGCGTCCGCGGTCCCCTCCCGCCGCGGACGCCTGCCGCCCCGGTTCCCTCCGTGGTGCGCGTGCCATCGTCACTTCCTCTCAGCCGGTCACGGACGCTGCGTACGCGCGTAATCCGGAGCCCGGCGGAGAGCGGATTGGCCTAACGGCGTTCTTCCTACGATGCGGTGAACACCCTCGTCGCGGCCAGTTCCGGACCGAGGCCGTCCGGCGGGCAGCCGTCCCGGTCCTCCCGGTCCTCCCGGTCCTCCCGGTCGTTGCGGCCGACGGCCGCGGCGTGGCCTGCTGTGGCGGGCATCGCCGTCACCGGGACCGGAACGCACGCGACCGGCAGCGCCGCGGTGAACAGCCGGCGCGAGGGGTACGCCGCCACGCCAGGACGCTTCTTCCGGTGCCGGTGCCGGTGCCGGGCAGGTGCGGGTGCCGGTGCAGGTGCGGCCACGTCACCGTCCCGGCTCTGGGGCGAGGCCCCCGCCCGGCCCGGACGGCTCCGCCCCGGGAGACGTCCGGGCCGGGCCGCTACGCGACGGGGGCCGGTTCCGGCCCCGGCCCGCGGTCCGTCCGCCTGAGCGGACGACCGGGGGGCGTCGTCCCGTGCGACCCGGCGGGCGGAGCGGAACCCCGGCTCCGCGGCCGCCGTCCGCGGTGCCGCGGTGCCGCGGGGTCACTTGGTCGCGCCCTGCGAGAACCCGTTGTAGATGTAGCGCTGGAGGAAGAGGAACACGAGCAGGGTCGGGACGATCACCAGGATCGTGCCGGCCGAGATGTTCTCCCAGTGCGCACCGAAGGGGCCCTTGAAGCGGAACAACGCGGTGGAGATGGTGCCCAGGTCCTCCGAGGGCATGTAGAGGAAGGGGATGTAGAAGTCGTTGTAGACGGTGATCCCCTTGATGATCACGACCGTGGCGATCGCCGGCTTGAGCAGCGGCAGGATGATCTTCCAGTAGATGGTGAGGGAGTTCGCCCCGTCCAGGCGCGCGGCCTCGTCGAGGGAGACCGGAATGCCCCGGATGAACTGCAGGAAGACGTAGATCGAGACGATGTCCGTCCCCATGTAGAGCAGGATCGGCGCCCACAGGCTGTTGAACAGGCCGAAGCTGTTGACCACCTGGAAGGTGGCCACCTGGGTGGTGACCCCGGGCACCAGGGTCGCGATCAGGAACAGCGCCATGACCGGCTTCTTCGCACGGAAGGCGAAGCGGTCGACGGCGTAGGCCGTCATCGATCCGATGAGGACCGTTCCGGTGATCGAGAAGAGCAGGATGAACGCGGTGTTCGCGAAAGCGGACAGCATGTGGCCGTCGGTGAAGGCCGTGGCGTAGTTGCCGAAGTTGAGCCAGTCGCGCGGCAGTGTCAGGGCGCCGCCGTCGGCGACCTCCTTCGACGTCTTCAGCGAGGTCAGGAAGACGACGACGAGCGGGACCAGCACGATCAGGGACGCGGCGACCAGCGACAGATAGGTCAGGGCCGGAGCGATCCGGCGACGGCGTGCGGCGGGCGGCGGCGTGGTCATACGAGATCCACTTTCTCGTCGGGCACGAGGCGGCGCTGGATCCAGGTGACGAGCAGGATGATCAGGAGCAGGACGACGGCGGCGGCGGAGGCCAGACCCGTCTTGTTGAACTGGAAGGCGAGCTTGACCGTCTGGATGACGAAGGTCGAGGTGCCGGTCGCGCCGCCGGTCATGATGTACGGGATCTCGAAGACGGACAGCGACCCCGAGACGGCCAGGATGACGCTGAGGCCGACGACGGGTCGGATGCCCGGGGCGATGATGTGGCGGAACTGCTGCCACCGGGAGGCCCCGTCCAGTTGGGCCGCCTCGTACAGTTCGGCCGGGATCGACTGGATCGCGCCCAGGAACAGCACGAAGTTGAGCCCGGTGAAGCGCCAGACGGACACCCCGGCCAGCGAGGTGTTCGCCGATGCGGGGTCGCCGAGCCACGCGTGGTCGGAGCCGGCGCCGAAGAAGGACAGCACCGAGTCCAGCGTGCCGCCGTCCTGGAAGAAGTAGAGGAAGACGAAGCCGATGGCCACGCCGTTGACGAGGTAGGGGAAGAACAGGATGCCCTTGAAGAGGTTCCGCAGGCGCAGGTCGAAGCTGAGGACGGTCGCGAAGTACAGGGCGATCACGATCTGCACGGCGGAGGCCGCGAGGTAGTAGAAGCTGACGAGGAACACCCGGAACAGCTCGGGCCGGGTGAAGATCTGACGGTAGTTGTCGATGCCCGTGAAGTCGCGGTCCGGGCTGACGCCGTCCCAGTCGGTGAAGCTGTAGAAGATCATGTTTCCCACGGGTACGTAGGTGAACGTGATCAGCAGGGCCAGGGGGGCGGCGAGGAAGAACCACGGGGTGAGGCGGCGCAGCAGCGGGGGGCCGCCGCGGGGCGACGGGCGGCGTGGCCTGCCGGGGGGCGGGGTGGCGGCGCGCGGCACTTTCGCGGGTGCCGTCTCGGTCGTCTCGGGCATGTCGGGCCTTTCGTCGTCCGCTGGTGTACGGCGGCCGGCCGGCCCCGTCCGTCGGTCCGGGCGGGGCCGGCCGCGGCTGGGGGCTGTCCGGCGGGTCGGGTCGGAGGGGCCGGCCGGGGTCAGGAGCCGACGGTCCCGGCCGCCTCGTTCCACCGCTTGTCGAGGTCCGAGAAGAAGTCCTCCAGGTCGCCCTTCTGTGCGCCCCGAGCGGTGTCGACCAGCTTCTGCCGGTAGTCCGGCTTGTTGAGGCCGATCTCGGCCGCGTTGTCGATCGCGTTCACCTCGCCGGTCTTCGCCTCGGAGCGCTCCAGGAAGGTGACATCGTTGTCAACGAAGTCCTTGAGCGTGCTCGGCATCTCGGCGGACTTCAGCGCGGAGACGGCGCCCTCCTTCGCCGCGAAGCCGGACTTCTCCGCGAACCAGTCGATCCAGGCCCGCGCGGCGGCCTTGTGCTCGGAGTGGGCGTTCACCGCCTGCTGGTAGTCGGAGCCGAGCACGACGCAGTACTTGCCGTCCTTCTGTGCGGGGAAGGGCATGAAGCCGATGTCGTCGGGGTCGGTGCCGGCCTGCCGGGCGGCGTCGCGCATCTGGGTGATGGCCCAGGACCCCAGCTGCATGGTGGCGATCTCGCCCTTGGCGATCATGCCCTTGGACGCCTCCCAGTTGGTGGTGCCGGGGTCCTTCTCCGACAGGCCGGAACTGACGATGTCGTGGAGGAGCGAGTCGATCGTGTGCAGCTCGCCGCCCTTCCTCCAGGGCGACACCGCGCCGGCCAGCTTGTCGTTGGCCCGGGCGTCACAGGTGACCGAGCCGATGTTGTTGCTCCACGCGGTCAGCGGCCAGCCGTCCTTGAAGTTCGTGTAGTACGGCACCGAGTCCGTTTTCGACCCGATCGCCTTCAGGTCGCCGACGAACTCCTGCGGCGTGGTGGGCCAGGCGGTGATGCCGGCCTTCTTCCACACGGCCTTGTTGTAGAGGAAGCCGTTCGCGGTGCCGAAGGTGGTGATGCCGTAGATCTTGCCGCCGACGTCGGTCCTGTCGCTGAAGCGGTACCTGCCGCCCAGCTCCTCGCGGCTGCCCAGCGGGGCGAAGAACTTCGGGTAGTCGTTCTTGGCGACGGCGGCCGGGATCATCAGGACGTCACCGTAGTCCTCGGTGTTCATCCGGATCTTGACCTCGCCCTCGTAGTCGGTGAGGGCCTCGAACTTCACCTTCACCTTGGGGTAGGTCTTGTTGAACTCGGCGGCGTACTTGTCCATCGTCCCGTTCTGGACGAGGTCGGTGCGGTGCGTCAGAACCTTGATGGTGCCCGAGGCGTCGGCGGGATCGGCGGGTGCCTCCGCCGCCTCGCCGGAGGCCGTGCCCTGGCCACTGCAGCCGGCGACGGTCAGGATCGTGGCGGCCAGAAACGCTCCCGTGAGCGACTTCTTCTTCCCCATGTGCCCAGCTCCTTCAGGATTGCGGCTCAGCGCTGCGGGTGGGATGTGGGCACTATGGCAGTCGCCGATTAACCGGTAAAGCTGGGATTTCCCGCACGATACGCAATCGTTACCGTGGGTCGCGTGCGGCCGATGCTGACGTGCACTGAGTCACGGGAAGGGATCACGGAGGGAACTAGACCGGTTTATGGACAGTCGTTGATCAGCGGGCTAGGTTGTCGGCCGTTGTCCCTCCACCGGGGCCTGAGTCAGGCGATTGGAGCCGCACATGAAGGACGTCACCCAGCTCACGGAAGGCTGGAGCCTGCGCCACGGACAGGAACTGCTGGAGGCCACGGTGCCCGGCTGCGTCCACACCGATCTGCTGGCCGCCGGCGTCATCCCCGACCCGTTCGTCGGACTCAACGAGACGGAGGTCGCCTGGGTCGGCCGCCGAGCCTGGACCTACGTCCGCGATCTCGCGGACCTCACGCACGACAGCGCGCACGAGCGCACCGACCTGGTCCTCGACGGCCTCGACACGGCCGCGCACCTCACCCTCGGCGGCCGTCCGGTCGGCACGACCCGCAACATGCACCGCCGTTACCGGTTCGACGTCACCGGCCGCACCGGGCCGCTGGAGATCCGCTTCGCCTCCGCCTACGACGAGGCCGCGGCCGTCCGCGCCGTCACCGGGGAGCGGCCCAACGTCTACCCGGAGCCGTCGCAGTACATCCGCAAGATGGCCTGCAGCTTCGGCTGGGACTGGGGTCCCACGCTGGTGACCGCCGGCATCTGGCGGCCCGTGCGACTCGAGCACTGGTCCACCGCCCGCATCGCCGGCGTACGCCCGCTCGTCACCGTGGACGAGGGCACCGGCCGGGTGGAGGTGCGGCTGGAGGTCGAACGCACCGCGCAGGGGCGCGGGCGCACGCTGCGCGCCGAGGCCCGGCTGGCCGGCGCCCGCGCCGAGGCCGTCCTGACCTGCGACGAGGCGGTACTGCACCTGGAGGTGCCCGGCGCGCGCCTGTGGTGGCCCCGCGGATACGGCGAACAGCCCCTGTACGACCTCCACCTCGCCCTGAGCGACGACGAGGGCGGTCCGCTGGACACCTGGCACCGCCGGATCGGCTTCCGCACGGTCGAACTCGACCGCTCGGCCGACGAGCACGGCACCGGCTTCACCCTCGTCGTCAACGGCGTGCGGATCTTCGCCCGCGGTGTCAACTGGATCCCCGACGACGCCCTCCCCTCCCGGATCACCCCGGAGCGCTACCGGACCCGGCTCACCCAGGCCGCCGAGGCCAACGTCGACCTGGTGCGGGTCTGGGGCGGCGGCATCTACGAGGACGACGCCTTCTACGACGCCTGCGACGAACTGGGCCTGATGGTCTGGCAGGACTTCCTCTTCGCCTGTTCCGCCTACCCTGAGGAACAGCCGCTGCGCGGCGAGGTGGAGGCGGAGGCGCGCGACAACGTTGTCCGGCTCATGCCGCATCCCTCCCTGGTCCTGTGGAACGGCAACAACGAGAACCTGTGGGGCTTTCGCGACTGGGGCTGGGAGGACGCGCTCGCCGGCGACTCCTGGGGCGAGGGCTACTACCTCGGCCTGCTGCCCCGCGTCGTGGCCGAACTCGACCCGACCCGCCCCTACACCGCCGGCAGCCCCTGGTCCGGTTCCTGGGACCACCACCCCAACGACCCCGCCCACGGCACCCACCACTCCTGGGAGGTGTGGAACCGCCAGGACTACACCGAGTACCGGGCGAGCGTCCCCCGGTTCGTGGCGGAGTTCGGCTGGCAGGCACCACCCGCGCAGGCCACCCTGCGGCGCGCCCTGCCCGGCGAGCGGCTCGCCCCCGACTCCCCGGGCATGCTCCACCACCAGAAGGCCGAGGACGGCAACGGCAAGCTCGACCGCGGTGTCGCACGCCACTTCCCGCTGCCCGAGGGCGACTTCGACCGCTGGCACTACCTGACCCAGCTCGTGCAGGCCCGGGCGGTCGCGGCGGGCATCGAACACTGGCGCTCGCACTGGCCCGTCTGCGCGGGCACCATCGTCTGGCAGCTCAACGACTGCTGGCCCGTCACCTCCTGGGCCGCCGTCGACAGCGACGGCCGCCCCAAGCCCCTCCACCACGAGCTGCGCCGGGTCTACGCCGACCGGCTCCTGACCCTGCAGCCCGGCACCGACGGCCCGGTGCTCGCCGCGGTCAACCAGGCCGCCGAGCCCTGGCCGACGGCGGTCACGCTGCGCCGGTGGCGGGCGGACGGAACCCTGATCCACGAGAGCGTCCTCGACGTGACCGTCGGGCCCCGCTCGGTCGTCCGGCTCGCGGTGCCCCGCGACCTCGTCCCGGACGCGCAGTCGGCGAAGGAGTTCCTGGTCGCCGACGCGGGGGCGTCTCCCCGCCCGGGCGAGGGCGAGAGCGGGGAAGGACTGCGCGCCCTGCACTTCCCGGTCGCCGACAAGGACTTCGCCTACCCGCGGCCCGTCTACGACGTCAGCGTGGAACCCGTTCCCGGACAGCGGGATAGAGTCGACGTCGTGGTGAGCGCCCGTACCCTCGTCCGAGACCTCCTGCTCCAGGCAGACCGGCTCGGCCCGGCCGCCGTCGGCGACCGGGGCCTTGAGACCCTGCTGCCCGGCGAACACGTGCGGATCCGGGTCACCGGCTGCGACAGCGTCGACGTACAGGATGTCCGGGCCGCACTGCACTGCGTGGACGTGACGTGAACAGCTCGACGGACCGGGTCACCATCAAGGACGTCGCCGCCCGGGCCGGGGTGTCCAAGGGCGCGGTGTCGCTGGCGTTCAACCACAAGCCCGGCGTCTCCGCGGCCACCCGCGAGCGGATCTTCGAGGCGGCCCGGGAACTGGGCTGGGCCCCCAGCGCCACCGCGCGCAGCCTGTCCAACCAGCGGGTGGACGTCGTCGGGCTCGCGCTGTGCCGGCCCGCCCGGCTGCTCGGCCTCGAGCCGTTCTACATGGAGTTCATCTCCGGCATCGAGAGCGTCCTGGCGGAGCGGTCGTGCTCGCTGCTGCTGCGGCTGGTGCGCGACCTCGACGAGGAGATCGCCGTCTACAAGGCGTGGTGGAGCGGCCGGATGATTGCCGGGGCGATCCTGGTGGACCTCCGCGAGGACGATCCCCGGCTGCCCGCCCTCAAGGGGGCCGGGCTGCCCGCCGTGGCCGTCGGCCACCCCTCCCTCACCGGTCCGTTCCCGGCTGTGTGGACCGACGACGCCTCCGCGGTCGGCGAGGCCGTCCGCTACCTGGCGGCGCTCGGCCACCGCAGGATCGCCCGCGTCGGCGGCCCGGCCGACCTCGGCCACAGCGCCATCCGCACGCGGGCGTTCGCGTCCACCATGAGTGAACTCGGGCTGGAGGAGGCCCGGCAGATCGCCACGGGCTTCGACGAGAAGGAGGGTGCCCGCGCCACCCGCTCGTTGCTGCTCGCCGCCGACCGGCCCACCGCCATCGTCTACGACAACGACATCATGGCGGTCGCGGGCGCGGGCGTCGCCGCCGAAATGGGCTTCACCGTCCCCGACGACCTGTCGCTGGTCGCCTGGGACGACTCCCAGCTGTGCCGCATCACCCACCCGACGCTGTCGGCGATGAGCCACGACGTGCACCACTTCGGAGCGGAGGTGGCGCGGATCCTGTTCGACGTGATCAACGGAACGCGGACCGGTCCGCACCAGGCGCCGACGCCCACGCTGACACCACGGGGCTCCACCGCCCGGGCGCCCAGGACCGGTGAATAGTGCGGTGAACGCGCGCAGGGCCGCTCCGCCGAGGGAAGCGACCCTGCGCCTGCCGGCCTGCGGCCGTCAACTCGTCGTGCAGGTGCTGCCGTTGAGGGTGAAGGACGCGGGAACGCCGTTGGTCCCCACGGTGGAGGAGCCGTTGAAGCCGAAGCTCACCGTGCCGCCGGCCGGAATCGTCTCCGTCCAGGACTCGTTGGCGGCCTGCACCTGGCGCCCCTGCTGAGTCGCCCGGGCGTTCCAGGCGTGGCCGAGCCTCTGCTCGCCCGGGAAGGCGAAGTCGAGCCGCCAGCCCTTCACGGCCGTGGCGGCGGTGTTGCGTATGGTCACGTCCGCGTTGAACGAGTTGCCCCAGTCGCTGAGCCGGTAGGTGACCGCACAGCTTCCCCCGGTGGAACCGTCGTCCGGGACGGAGCCGAAGACGCCGGACTCGCGCGCGGTCTGCTTGGTGCCGTTGGTGCCGTCGAAGATGCGGCGACCCCAGTCGGTGAGCCGGGAGGCGTCGAAGCCGGTGGCCATGTCGAGGTACTCGACGCCGCCGCCGTTGCCGCTCCAGGACCACCCCAGATACCCGACGCCGAGTCGCTGGGCGGCGGCCATGACGGCGTCCTCGTCCGGGTTGCCGTCCGAGTGGTTGTTGCCGAATTCACCCACCACAATGGGCAGCTTCTGCGATGTGAACCGGTTCAGGTAGTCGTTCACCTCGGCGGCGGTGTCGAAGACGCCGTACATGTGGATCGAGAAGACCGTGTTGCGGTCGGGGTCGGCCGCGAAGACCTTCCCGGCGTTGTCCCGCATGGTGAAGGACCAGTCCTGGCCCCAGTTGGGCGCGTCGACCATGAGGGTGTGGTCGAAACCGGCGTCACGCATGCGCGCGATCGCGTTCTGCGTGTCCGAGGTCCACGCCCCGTAGCCGGAATTGCCGTACGGCTCGTTCCCGAGGTTCAGGACGACGTACTTCTCCTGGCCCCGCAGTACGTCCCGGATGCCGATCCAGTAGTCCACGGCGCGGGCGAGGGACGCCGCCCCGGCCTGCTCGCCGTAGCCGGTGGTGTCGTGCGCCTCCAGGACGCAGATCAGACGGTTCCGCCTGCACTCGGTGATGACGGCGGCCACGTCGGCGGCGGTGTTCCTGGTCCAGCGGTCCCCCGTGGCGAGGACCACGCGCACCGAGTTGGCGCCCAGCGCCTTGACGTCCTTCAGCGCCTGGGGCGTCCGGGCGGGGTACCAGGTGTGGGCGTGGTTGACGCCGCGCAGGACGAAATCGTTGCCGTTCGCGTCCAGCAGGCGGCCGTCACCGACGTGGAACCCCGCCACCGCCTGCGTCTCCGCCTGTGCCGGGGACGGGGCGGCCAGTAGCGAGGCCGCGACGGCCAGCAACGCTCCCGCCGCGGTGGCCAGTCCTCTTCTCATTGCTGCTCCCAAGGTTGTCACGGGCGCGGACACGCGTGCTCGCCGTTCCTGGCCGTGCCCGGGCCGGGAAAGGGGTGCCTCGTGCCTGCCGGGAATCCCGCTGCCCGGGTCTGGCGTGCGACTCGCACCGGGCAGCGGGACGTCGGACGACCGCGACGGACCACCACACGTTTCCCGTGGTCAGGAAAGAAACGAATGGCGGGGATGACCCTCCCGTCGGCGGTCGTGAGAGAGGCTAGAAGGAGAATCGGCGCACAGACAACCATTCGAGCAAAACCGGTTAAGTTTAGTTGCGGTTAAGTGCTCGGGAGGGAAAACGTTGCGGGCCGCAACGGCGTCCCCGCGTCCCGCGGGCGTTCCCTCTCCCGCCGCGGACACGGATCTCCTCGCCCGGCGACGCGTGGGGTGCCGGGCTCCCCGTGCGGTGCGGTGACATGCGCAAGTCCCTCGAGGAGGAACCTGGTTGCCCGTTCCTTCCTGTACCCTCCCGGCCGGAGCCATCGAGTCCGACACCCGGTTCGGGCCGACTGCGGGACGCGGGTGCGGTCACTCGGCTCACGCCGCCCCACGGACTGGAGAACACCATGCCCCGATGGGTCGTCCTGCGCGCCGAAGGTGAGGCGGAGGCCTGGCGCCACACGGTTCACCGGGAGTTCGAGGGAACGGAGGCCGAAGCCCTGGCCGTGATGCTTCACCTGGCCGACACCTTCTCGGAGGCGTCGACCGCATCAGGGCGCCGACGCCAGAGGAGACAGGTCTTCCGTGTCTCCGAACGCGCCTGCTTCGTGCGCGTCCAGAACCGGATGTCTTGCCGTGAGGCTCATTTCACCCTCGCCGAGCTCGTGGCCGACACGCATGACGACGACCTCCCTGACGTCGTGGGCGGTCGGCGGAGTCCGGGGCGGTGACGAAGTGCCGCCGCTCGTCCCGGGCGGACGCGCGCAGGCGGCGCGGGTGCGGCGGGGGGCAACCCCTGCCCGTTGCCCGCTCCGACTTGATAGGCAAGTGATTGCTTGCCTATGCTGGGGTGGTGGCCGACGACGTTTTCAAAGCTCTGGCCGACCCCACCCGGCGTGCCATCCTCGACGAGCTCACGGAGAAGTCCGGGCAGACCCTGTTCGAGATCTGCTCGCGCCTGACCATGAAGCACCAGCTGGGCATCTCACGCCAGGGCGTGTCCCAGCACCTCGCCGTGCTGGAGGCCGCCGGGCTCGTCGGGACCAGGCGGGAGGGCCGCTACAAGTTCCATGACCTGAACACGACGCCGCTGCGGCAGATCGCCGAGCGCTGGCTCGTGCCCGACCCCTCCGGACCGCAGGAGAGCACCCCGTGAAGATCCATCTCACCAGCGTCTTCGTCGACGACCAGACCAAGGCCGAGCGCTTCTACACCGAGGTCCTCGGCTTCGTGAAGAAGTACGACGTCCCGTTGGGCGGGAACGCCCGGTGGCTGACCGTCGTCTCGCCCGACGAGCCGGACGGCACCGAACTGCTCCTGGAGCCCGCCGGTCATCCGGCCGTCAAGCCCTACCGCGATGCGCTCGTCGGTGACGGCATCCCGCTCGCCCAGTTCGCCGTCGACGACGTGACGGCGGAGTACGAGCGCCTGCGCGACCTCGGCGTCCGCTTCACCCAGGAGCCCCTGGAGACGGGCCCCGTCACCACCGCCGTGTTCGACGACACCTGCGGCAACCTGATCCAGATCGCGACCAGGCCGCAGTAGCCGGCCGGTTCCCGGGACGGAGGGGGACGGTCCGGTCGGTCGTTGCAGGTTCCCCGGTCCGAAGAAAAGGCTCCATCCGGGTGGGGACCGAGCGGGTACGGCAACGGCCGGACCCGCTCGGACCCCACACGCCTTCGGGATCGTCCATTCGACCAGGTCGCGTCCCTCCACGCTCACGCTGCAGATCACCCGGTGGGGGCGGGTGCCCCGTTCGACGGAGTACGTGATCTTTCCGCGCAGGCAGGTGCCCGGCTGCACCGCGGCGCCGTCGGCGGAGTACTCCGGCTTCGGCACCCCGAGCCGCTGAGGCCGGGGGAGTCCAGGCGGGTGTCATCGGCGAAGCCCAGAGCCCACGGGGCCTGCGAGACCATCACGGTGGTGCTCTTGTCGTCGGCGCACACCTTCACCTCGAGGACGGCCCGCACGGGATCGGGGAAGTCGGCGGCCGTGTCGGGCAGGTCGACGTCCTCGGCAGGCTGGGCGTACCCGACGACGGTGGTGGTGCCGCTGACGGGGCTGCCGTCCGTGTCGATGTCGCTCCAGTGGCGGCCCGTACCGATCGCGAGCGGCCCGGTCCCGGCCGAGGCCGAGGCCGCAGGAGTGGGCGTGGGAGTGGGCGTGGGCGTGCGCGCTCCGGGCGGCCGGAGACGGCCACCGCGTCGAGCGGCCCTCCCACGCCGGTCCGCGGAAGCCGGACGTCGTCGAGCGTGGCCTCGTCCCGCCGGCTCGGGGCGGGACCGTCCGCTGTTCCCGCGCCCCGACGCGGAGCCGGGAACGTCGCGGAGCCGGGAACACTGAAGTCGCCGGGCGGGGGTAGCCGGTTCCGGCAAGGTTCCCCCGCACGAAAGAGAAGCCCCTTCCATGGCCGAGACACGAGACGTCGTCGAACTCATCCTCCGGGACCACCGCAGGATGGAGGACCTCTTCCGCCTGATGCGCAGCGTCGAGGCCGACCGGGCCGCCGCCCTGCGCGAGTTCGCCGATCTGCTGATCGCGCACGCGCTGGCCGAGGAGGCGAAGGTGTATCCCGCCCTCAAGCGCTACCAGAAGATCGACGACGAGGAGGTCGAGCACGGCGAGGAGGAGCACGAGGAGGGCAACAAGGCGCTCCTCGAACTCCTGGAGGTCGAGCAGGTCGGCTCCGAGGAGTGGGACGAGAAGCTGGAAGCACTGGTGGAGGCGGTCACCCACCACGCCGACGAGGAGGAGCGGACGATTCTCAACGGCGCACGCGAGAACGTCGCCATGGAGCGTCGGCAGGAGCTGGGGGAGGCCTTCCTGGCGGAGCGCGAGCGTCAGTTGAAGGCGGGCTGCGGCACGCTGGACAACGTCCGCGCTGTCGTCGGCTCCTGACCGTCCCCTCGCCGTGGTGTTCCCGGGTCGGGTCAGGTCCTCCCGACCCGACCCGACCCGACCCGACCCGACCCGGGGCGGCCGCGGGCGAAACCGGCCCGTTCCCGACGTGGTGCGGCCGGTCGGGAGCGGGCGGCCGCTGCGCCGCCGGGGGCCTTCGGGCCACGTCCACCGACGGATCCGGCACGGGGGACACCGACGCCGGCGACGCAGGTCCGGGCGGCCGGGTGCGCTCGCCCGGACCCGGGCGCGTTCTCACGGGGCCAGCGAGAAGTAGTTCTCCTCCTCCTGCGTGAAGTGCAGGCGCAGGACGGTGTTCAGCCCGTACAGGCTGGAGCGCAGGTCGTCCAGCTGGCCGGGGGTGAGGCCGCCGTCGGCGTGCGCCAGGCGCAGATGGGTGGCGATGCGGCGGGAGAGACGTTCGATCTCGGCGTGGGCGCGGCTCATGGTGGCGGTGGCCTCGGGGCCGCCGAGGGCGGGGGCCAGGGCGGGGTAGAGCTGGTGTTCTTCGGCGTACTCGTGGGGCAGCAGCCGTTCGGTGAGCAGCCGGTGGGTCTCCTCGACGGCCGCGAGGGCCTTGGGGCCGGGGTCTTCGGAGAGCTGGTCGGCGGCGTCGCGCACGGCTTCGAGGACGTCCTGGAGGTCGTCGTGCTCCGCCGCGAAGCGGTGGATGAGCGCCTCGGCGGTCGGCGTCAGGGCCGGTCGCGCGGACCGGTCGACGCGCAGCGCGCGCAGGGCGTTGAGGATGACCGCGACGTCGATGCCCTCCTGGAGCAGCGCGCCGGCGGCGGGCGGGAGCAGGCCGAAGGCGGCCACGCCCATGGCGGCGAGCGACATCAGCATGCCGCCCAGCGCGCTCTGCACGGCGATGCGCCGGGCTCGTACGGCGATGGAGACGGCGTCGGCCAGACGGTCGACGCGGTCCGAGGTCAGGACGATGTCGGCCGCCTCGGAGGAGGCGGTGGAGCCGCGAGCCCCCATGGCCACGCCGATGTCGGCGGCGGCGAGGGCGGGTGCGTCGTTGACGCCGTCGCCCACCATCACGGTGACCGCGCGTTCGCGTTCGGCGCGCACGACGGCGACCTTGCCGGCCGGGCTGAGCCCGGCGCGCACGTCGTCGAGGCCGAGGACGGTGGCGACCTCCTGGGCGGGTTCGGCGCGGTCGCCGGTGAGCATCAGCAGCCGTTCGATGCCCGCCGCCCGCAGGTGGCGCAGGGTGCGGGGCGCGTCGGGCCGGACCGGGTCGCGCAGCAGGACGGCGCCGGCCGGTTGTCCGTCGACGGTCAGCCAGGCGACGGCCGCGCCGTCGAGGAGGGCGCGGTTGTCGACGGCGCGGGCCCACGCAGGCTTCAGGTCCGAGGCGTCGAGACGGCCGATGTAGACCCGGTGCCCCTCGACCGTGCCCGAGGCGCCGCGTCCGGGCTCCTCCCCGACGTCCGCCGGAACCGACAGTTCCAGCTTGCGTTCCCGGGCCGTGTCGACGATGGCGTGGGCGAGGACGTGCGGCGAGTACTGGTCGAGGGACGCCGCCAGGCGGAGCACCTCCGCGGGCTTGCCGCCGGGCGCGGCGGTCACGTCCAGGACCCGGGGGCGGCCGCCGGTGAGGGTTCCGGTCTTGTCCAGCAGCAGGGTGCGGGCGCGGCCCAGGTTCTCCAGGGCGCCGCCGTCGCGGATGACCACGCCGAGGCGGGAGGCGCGGGAGAGACCGGAGACGATCGCGACCGGCGCGGCCAGCAGCAGGGGGCACGGGGTGGCGACCACCAGCACCGCCACCGCCCGTACGGCGGATCCGCTGATCAGCCAGGCGAGTGCCGCCACCACCAGGGACAGGGGCAGGAACCAGGCCGCGTAACGGTCGGCGAGCCGCACCACGGGCGCGGACTCCGCCCCGGCCTGCCGGGCCAGGCGCACGATGCCCGCGTAGGTGCTGTCCTGCTCGGTCGCGGTCGCCCGCAGTTCGAAGGCACCGCCCGCGTTGACCACACCGCTGCGGACCGTCTCGCCCCGCGGCCGTTCGACCTGGAGGGGCTCACCGGTGAGCACCGACTCGTCCAGGACGGCGGCGTCGCTCTCCACCCTGCCGTCCACGGGGACCACTTCGCCGGGACCCACGACGAGCAGGTCGCCGACACCGACCTCGGCCAGCGCCACCGTGTCCACGCCGGCGTCCGTCCGCCGGCGCGCCGATCGCGGCGCGTGTTCCAGCAGGGCGCGCAGGTCGTGGGAGGCGCGCCGCTGGGCGGCGGCTTCGAGGGTGCGGCCGGTCGCGAGCATCAGCGCGATCAGGGCCCCGGCCAGGTACTCGCCCACGGCCAGGGTGCCGCCCAGGGCCAGCACGGCGATCAGGTCGACGCCGGCGCGCCCGTGCCGCAGCGCGGCCACCACCCACCCCACCGCGGGTATGACGGCGGACACCGTCCCCAGGGCCCAGAGCAGGTCCGCGAGACCGTCGGCGCCGACGAGCCGGGCGATGCCACCGGCCGTCAGAGCCCCCGCCGTGACGGCCAGCAGCACCGGTTCCCACCGGAGGGACAAGACGGCGCCCGTCAGGCGGCGCAGCCGTCCGGTGAGGGTGGGGCTGGTGGAGTCGTCCATGGCACACCTCGTCCGGCCGTCGCGGCAGCCGCCTTTGGCCCCGTCCCTTCCATCACACCGCGCCGACCGGCGTTCCTCCAGCGGACGTAAGGCCCTGATGCGTGGGCCGTACGGCGGTCCGCGCGGGCGCCGGTCAGGTCACGGCCCTCCTCACCGCGCCTCTTGCATCCCGATCCGTCACCGCTCAAAATGGTGACATGATGCACGCTTTCCCCGGAGGTGCCCCCGCGCTCGACTTCGCGGGAACGCTGCGTTACCGGCACCGCTCTGCGCCCCGTGAGGACCTTTCCTCACCCGAGAGCCTCAGCGTCTGGTTTTGCGAGAGCGGGATCGCGGAGCACGAGATCCCCTGCGAGGCCACGGATCTCCGTGCGGCCCTGGCGCTCCGCGAGGCCGTTCACCAGCTGATCCTGGCGCGGATGGCCGGTGCCGCCTACGACCGCGACGCGCTGGCGCTCGTGAACGCGTACGCCCGCAGGCCCACCCCCGTTCCGCAGCTCAGCGCGACAGGGCGTCATGTCGAAGCCTCCCTCGAGCAGGCGTTCGCCGCCGTCGCCCGGGACGCCGTCGCGGTGCTCGGCGGGCCGGACGCCTCGCTGCTCAAGGAGTGCGGCAATCCCGAGTGCTCGCAGGTCTACATCGACAGGTCCCGGGGGGCGCGGCGCGAATGGTGCGCCATGGATCCGTGCGGCAACAAGATCAAGGCGGCGGCCTATCGTGCCCGCAAGCGGATGAGCGGGCAGAGGACGGGCTGAACGCCCTCGCCGCGGTCACCCTGATGGACGCGGCCCCCGCGCAGGTGCGCGAGGGCCGCCACAGACTGCCTGCATGTCCGAGGACGAGACGCGGCGTACCCCTGCGGACCCACTGCTGCGGGTGATCGACAACCTGGCGCGGTTCCACCGGGAGCACGAGGAGTACTACTCACAGGCTCCGCTGCGGCAGGCCGCGGAGCTCCAGGCGCGCTCCCGCGCGCTGAAGTCGCTGGCCGACCGGTGGAGCGAGGCCGAGGCCGGTGAGCGGACGTCGGCGATCGGATTCGCCGGCGCCGAGGACCTGAACGCCCCGGGGCTCGTCGCGGAGTCGGGGATCCTCTTCATGGAAGGGGAGGACGAGCCCGCGGAACTCCGGAGACTGAAGAGGGAAGTCGGCACGATCGCCGACGACACCGAGCAGGGCGGTGCCTG
The DNA here is from genome assembly GCF_044750845.1 of Streptomyces sp. NPDC088766. NCBI lineage: Bacteria > Bacillati > Actinomycetota > Actinomycetes > Kitasatosporales > Streptomycetaceae > Streptomyces > Streptomyces sp. NPDC088766. The sequence continues at coordinate 163,678 of NZ_JBIVKQ010000008.1, forward strand.
GCTGGCCCGGGCGATGGAGCAGGCCTGGGAGATCGCGGGAAGCCTGGCCGCCTACCCGGCGCTGGCCGACCTGCTGGGGGAGCGGCACCGGATCATCGCCGACGACTGGCAGTCGGCGGGGCTGCAGACCCTGGTCGCGCGGCTGCTGCGCCGCGCCCTCGACCTGCTGGCCCGGGTCGACTTCTCTCCGGCGGCGCTCAGGGCCGACCTGGAGGGCGAGCGCGAGGCCCCCCGCTACCTGTACGCGGCTTCCGAACTGTTCGACCGGGCGGCCGACCTCATGGCGGAGTCGGCGATGCTCGTGCACGGCAACGAGAGGCGCTGGCGCGTGTTCCGCGCCCGGGTCCGCGAACTGCGATCCGAGCACGGATGAGCGGCCGTGCGGGCGGCGCCGGAGGGGAGGAGGCGCCGGAGGGGAGGAGGCGCCCCTCCGGGGGCGGCGATCAGGCCCGCTCTTCGGCGGCCGGCGTTTCCGAGCCGCCCATGTCCAGACGGAACGGCGGGTACGCGTCCGTCATCAGCGCGGCGTAGGCAAAGACGCGCAGCACCCACCGGTTGAGGCCGATGACCAGGTCGAACAGGTCCTTCGGATACTTCTCGGTGAAGGCCAGGACCACGACCGCGACGAGTGTCAGCACGCCGATCAGCCCGCTCGACCACCAGCCGAGGTGCGCGCCGCCGACGAGGAAGCCGATGACCAGGTAGTGCGGGATCGCCAGCAGCCACCACTTCACCAGCACCAGGCCGCGGGAGAGCCGCTCGGGGTAGGCGATGTCCAGCCGGGCCGGGTAGTCCGCTTCCTCGCCCAGGCTGAACGGGGGGTACCGGTCCGTGCCCAGCGCGTCGTACGCGTAGAAGGCCACCCGCCAGTTCCAGCGCAGCACCCCCAGGTTGAAGTCGAACAGGGCGCGGGGGTAGCGCTCGGTGAACAGGATGGCGAAGAACGCGATCACCGTCACCACGCAGAAGGCGATCCAGAGGAAGAAGAGCACCACGTAGTGCGGAACGGCGAGTATCCACTTCACGAGCCACAGCCATCGCGACAGCGGCGCGTCGACACGGGCGTTCACCCGGACCGGGCGGTCCGGGGACGCGGCCAGGTGTGTCATGGCGATCAGCTCCTTCACTCCGGCGTTTCGGTGAGTCGCCGGATTGGGCTCATGACAAGCCTGGCCGCTTCGGCGCGACGCCGCGAGGGCGGTCCGGCCCTTTCCGGGGACCTGTCGGCCCACGCGACCGCCGCTCTCGACATCCCGTGCGGGGCCCGCGGCCGTCACTGGAACGCGGCGTGGATCTCCTGCTCGGTGGCGGTGTGGGAGACCAGGAGGAGTTCGTCGCCGGCCCGGAGGGTGAAGGCCGGGGTGGGGACGGTGGGCTGCCCGTCGCGGATGACGGTGGCGATCACCGTGCCGTCGGGCAGCGGCACCTCGGCGAGGGTGCGGCCCGCGGTGCGGGACCGCGGCGTGATCACGGTCTCGATGACGTCGACGCCCGCCTTGCTCAGCCGCAGGAGTGCCACGGTGTCCGTGGCGCCGGTGGCCTCCTCGATCAGGGAGATCAGCGGGGTCGCGGCGGGCACGACGACGTCGACTCCCCAGCGCTGGTCGAACAGCCAGGTGTTGTCGGCGTCGTTGACGCGCGCCGCGACCCGGTCCACGGCGAACTGGCGCTTGGCGAGCAGGCTGATGACCAGGTTGTCCTCGTCGGCGCCGGTGGTGGCGACGACGAGGTCGGCGGTGAGGGCACCCGCGTGTTCCAGGAGGCCGGGCTCGCAGGCGTCTCCGGCGACCAGACGGAGCGGGAGGCGGCCCGCCAGCTCGGCGATGCGGTCGTCGTCGGAGTCGATCAACGTCACCTCGTTGTGGGCGGCGGCGAGCACCTGGGCGATCTGGGTCCCGAGCCGTCCGGCCCCGGCGATGATCACGTTCATGTGCCCAGCTCCTTGTCCAGGAAGCCGCGCAGTCTGCCCAGCGCGGTGGTGGCGACGGCGAAGGTGACCAGATCACCCGGGCGCGCGGTGGTGCTGTGGGAGGGGACCATGGAGTGGCCGCCACGAGTGACCTCGACGACGCGGATCTCGCCGTCGACGTCGAACTCGGCCAGCCGCCGTCCGCTCAGATAGGCCGGCAGTTCGGAGCGGTGGAGCAGGGTCTCGCCGTTGCCGAAGCTGATGTCGGGGGAGAGATGGCGGTGCAGCAGCATCCGGTGGATGCGGTGCACGGTCCAGCGGACACTGGCGATGGTGGGGATGCCGAGCTCGCGGTAGATGTCGGCGCGGCGGGGGTCGTAGATGCGGGCGAGGACGTTCGGCACCCGGTACGTCTCCTTCGCCGTCCGTGCGCTGACGATGTTGCTGTTGTCCCCGGAGGTCACGGCCACGAGGGCGTCGGCGTGCTCGACGCCGGCCGCCTCCAGCACGGCCCGGCTGTAGCCGTTGCCCTCGTGGAAGTGGATGTGGGAGCTGTCGGGCAGCCACCGGGCCGCCTTGGGGCACCGGTCGACGACGTGCACGTCGTGCCCCTCGGCGGCGAGCTGGACGGCCAGCGTGGAACCGACTCGTCCGCAGCCCACGATGATCACTCTCATCGGTCCACCTCTTTCCCGGCGACGCGGTGGTGACGACGCAGCCACCCCTTGCGGAGCTCGTCCGCCAGCAGCGGCAGCACTCCCAGTCCGGCCAGGACCGCCCAGTCCCCGGCGGCCAGCGGCGCGGTGTTGAAGACCGCCTGCAGCAGGGGGACGTAGCTGATCGCGGCCATGAAGGCGATTCCGACGAAGCCGGCGCCCAGCAGCGCGGGGTTCGACAGCAGTCCGGCCTTCAGGACACTCTCGCGGTCGGTCCGTACCGCCTGCGCGTTGAAGAACTGGCTGACCACGATCCCGGCCTGGACCATGGTGATCGCCTCCCGGTAGACCGGATCGTCCTTGGTGAACTCGTCGAACGGGATGCCCGCGGAGTGGATGTGCCAGAAGAACACGGCGCACACGCCGAGAGCCTGGATGCCGCCGAGGAACAAGATCCGTCCCACCACCGCCGCCGAGAACAGCGGCTCGCGCCGGGAGCGCGGGGGGCGGTCCATCACGTCCGGCTCCGGCGGTTCCGCGCCCAGCGCGAGGGCCGGAAGCACATCCGAACCCAGGTCGATCGCCAGGATCTGCACCGCGCTGATGGGTACCAGCGGGAACCCGGCCAACGTCGCGGCCAGGATCGGGACCAGCTCGCTGATGTTGTGGCTGAAGAGGTACACGAAGAACTTGCGGATGTTCTGATAAACCGTCCTGCCCAGCCGCACCGCCGTGGCGATGGAGGCGAACGAGTCGTCCAGCAGCACCATCGAGGCCGCCTCCCGGGCCACGTCCGTGCCCGAGGCACCCATCGCCACCCCGATGTCGCCGTGCTTCAGGGCCGGTGCGTCGTTCGCGCCGTCCCCGGTGACCGCCACCACCTCACCCCGCCGCTGGAAGGCGGTGACCACCCGCATCTTGTGCTCCGGGCTGACCCGGCACAGCAGCAGCTCCGACGGCTCGGCCAGCAGCGCGTCCAGCGCGTCCTCGTCGAGGGTGTCGAGCCGGGCGCCGGTCACCACCACGGGATCCGGCCCGAGCACGATGCCCACCCGGCGGGCGACCGCCTCGGCGGTCAGCGGATGGTCGCCGGTGACCATGACGATGCGGATACCGGCCCGGCGGCAGGCCCCGACCGCGTCCGTGACCTCGGGCCGCGGCGGGTCCAGCATGCCGACCAGACCGAGCAGCGTCAGCCCGGACTCCGCCTCCTCCTGCGCGGGGTGGGGGCCGGCCACCTCGCGCCGTGCCGCCGCCAGCACCCGTAGTCCCTGGGACGCGAGGTCGTCACCCGCGGCGACGACGGCGGCGCGCGTCTCCTCGGTCAGGGGCCGGCGCTCGCCCTTCCACTCGACGGCGGTGCAGCGGGCCAGCAGCTCCGAGGGAGCTCCCTTGACGTACGCGTGGTGATCCGCACCGCTGCGGTGCACCGTCGTCATCAGCTTGCGCTCGGAGTCGAAGGGGAACTCCGTCACACGGGGCGTGGCCGCCTCCGCGGCGTCCAGGTCGACCCCGGCCTTGGCCGCCGCGACCAGCAGCGCTCCCTCGGTGGTGTCGCCGAGCACCCTCCAGTGCCGCAGATCCGCCGGCGGGACCAGCCGGGCGTTGCAGCACAGCCCCGCCACGCGCAGCAGTTCCCGCACGGGCGCCGGATTCTCCACCTCGCCGACGGGCGCGTAACCCACGCCCGACACCGAGTGCAGCGAGCCGTCGGCCCACACCTTGCTGACGGTCATCTCCGCCTGCGTGAGCGTGCCGGTCTTGTCGGTGCAGATCACGGTCGTCGAGCCGAGCGCCTCCACCGCGAGCAGCCGCTTGACCAGCGCGTGCCGCCGCGCCATGCGCCGCACGCCGATCGCCAGCGACACCGAGAGCGTCGCGGGCAGCCCTTCGGGAACCAGCGCGACCATGACACCGAGCGCGAAGACGAACGAGGACACCACGGACTCGCCGGTGGGCAGCCGGACGGCGAACAGCAGGGCGCCGATCGCCAGGGCCGCCCCCGCCACCCGGCGGGCCATCGAGGCCACCTGCCGCTGCAGCGGCGTCTTCTGCCGCGGCGCCGCCGCGGCCAGGCGGTAGATCTTCCCGAACTCCGTTCTCGCGCCGGTGGCGAAGACGACGGCCCTGCCCGACCCGGCGACCACCTCCGTACCCATGAACAGGCAGTTGCGGGCCTCCAGCGGCGGTCCGGCCGACACCGGTTCGGCCGTACGGCCGACCGCGTTGCTCTCCCCGGTCAGCGGAGCGTTGTTCACGGACAGCTCGTGTGCCTCGACGATCCGGCAGTCGGCCGACACCGCGTCCCCGGCCTCCACCCACACCACGTCCCCCGGCACCAGCTCGCGCACCGGCAGCTCCAGCCGCTCCCCGTCGCGCAGCGCCCGGCAGGCGTGCGGCACCATCGCCTGCAGCGACTCCGCCGTACGCTCCGCCGAGTACTCCTGGGCGAAACCGATGACGGCGTTGAGCACCACCACGCCCAGGATGGCGAAGGCCAGCTGCAAGGTGCCCGGGTCACGGGGCTGTCCCAGCCCGTACGCGACGAAGGTGATCCCCGACGCGACGAGCAGCACGATCGCGAACAGGTCCGTGAACTGCGCCGCCAGCTGCCGCCACACCCGGGTGCGGCCCGAGCGGGGCAGCTCGTTGGCGCCGTACCGGTCCAGTCGTGTGCGTGCCTCGGCCGCCGAAAGCCCCCGCGGCGAGGTGTCCAACGTGGTGAAGACGTCCCCGGCACGCAGCTCCTGAACGGCCGGCGCCCCACCCGGACCGGCTGACGGGCCGGTCCGGGCACCGGGCCCCGTGAGGTCCGCCCCGACGTTCATCAGCCCCGCCCGTGGAGCGAGACCCGCGGGGCCGCGGAACCGTCCGGCGGACACCGTCCGGCTGTGGCGCACGTGCTGGTGAATGTCTCCATCGTGGGCTCCTGGGTTCCTGGACGCTCACAAAGCGTGCCGGCGGGTACCGGCCCCGTCGCGGGGGTGACGACCACCTCCCCGTCCTTGGCCCCGCCCGCCGCGGCGGCCAGGGCCGTCCGGGCCTTGAAGGCGGGCCCGTCGTCGCGACACCGCCGGCTCCGGGCCGTGAACCAGGGCCTGTCGTCGCGGCACCGCCGACACCCCCATGAGCGTCCGCTGCCGTCCGAGCCCGGCACGGCCGGCTCCGGGCGGTCCCGCGCCACGGTCGTCCCTGTCACCAGCCTGAGGGCCTGCGGCGTTCGGCGCCACGGCACCGGGTCCGGTTCCCCGGCAGGTGCGCGAGCGGTTCGCCGGCGCGGGCGCCGGCCGCGGCGCGGAGGGTGCGCACGACTCCGGCCGGTGCACGACCGGGACCGTCTTCGGGCCTTCCACGGCCCCGCGCCCCGGTGCACCACGCCCACCGCCCGTACGCCCACGACCGGCCGCGGTACCCGGCGCCGGCTTCGGCTTCCCGGGCCCGGACGCGGCCGTCGAGCGCGGACACCCCCTACCGGGACGCGGTGGCGCCGTCCCGGGCGGCCGGACGACGCCCCGCTGCCCAGCCGGCTCAGGAGGGACCAGCACGTGTTGCCGGCCGTCCCGTCCCGTAATCTCGTCGCCGGGGGCGTCTGTTGCCGTGTGCGCCCCACAGCGAGGAGGCGAGGGTGTCCGGAAGGCGCATGCCGTTGCTCGCGGGTGCCGCGATCCTGGCCCTGGTCTGCGTGGCGCTCGTCGGCCGCAGTGCGCCGGGCGATGACCTCTCCGGCAGATCACTGCCCGCCGACGCCGCCGGGGACGTCGTACCGAACCGCGTCATGACGTGGAACCTCTGCAACCCCTGCGACACGGGCGCCGCCGACCGGGCGGCGCAGATCGCCGCGTACGCGCCCCAGGTCGTCGGGCTGCAGGAAGCGTGTGTGCGTGACGTCGAGAAGATCCGGGACCACCTGGAGAACCTCTACGGGCTCGTCTACCACGTCGCGTACGGGACGGTCCTGCGGAACTGGGGCCGCTGCGGCGGAATGCCCTGGAGTCCCGGAGGCTACGGCCAGGCAGTGCTCTCGGCGGCCCCGATGACCGACCTGGTCGAGGTGGAGTACCCCGACGGCGGATCCGAGGACCGCGGGTACATGGCGGTCACCACCACGGTCGGCGGCCGGACCGTCCGGGTCTTCAACACCCACCTCGCCGAACGACGCCAGGAAGCGGTCCGGGCGGAGCAGGCCGCGGTGCTCGCCGCGGAAGTCGCCCGTCACGACCGCGCGATAGTCCTCGGCGACTTCAACGCGGTGCCGGACGCTCCCGAACTCGGCCGGATGTGGGCACTGGCCGAGGACGCGGACCCCCGGTGCCGTCCCTCGTCCGCCGGCACCTGCGAGCCGACCACCGACTGGCACAGCAAGTTCGACTACGTCTTCCTGCGCGGCATCACCCCGCTCGCGCACCGCGTGCGATCCACCCCGTACTCGGACCACCACCTGTTCCACGCCGACCTGGGCCCTGTCCGGAACCCGGTCTGAGGCCCGCCGGGCGGACCGAAGGCCTGTCCGGGAGCGCATCGCCAAAGCGGCCAGGACCAGCAAGGAACGGGTCTACGCCTACTTCCGCAGCAAGGAAGCCCTCCACCGGTTCATCGCCGAGCAGGAGTTGGCCGCGGTCTCCGAAGCGACCCGCACGGACGTCACCTGCCTGCCCGAGGCGGCCGTCGTCGCGGCCGTCCAGCGCCTCTTCCCCGCTGCCGGCCCCGGCACCCGCGCGGCGGACGGGGCGCAACCGCACGCACCGGGCAGAGGGAGCCGCTGATCCGCGAAGCGCCTCCTCGAGAACTCACTCCGCGCGGCAGCGGCGGCAGGGGAGCCGTCCGGTGGGGCCGAGGGTTTCGCGTCAGATCGGAAGAGAACTGTTTCCGGCCGGGCTCCGGGCGGTGCCGCACCACTGTCCGTCACCTCTCGTCCGGCGGGGTACGGCCGCTCCGCGGGGCGGTCCGCCGTCGTGGCCAGGGGGGCGAGGACGGCGAAGGGGGCGCGCCGGCCCGCCGTCCGGGCCTCCGGGGGGTGGTCCCCGTCGGCGGCCGGAGCGTGTCTCCGCCGTTTTCGCCCGCGCGGGCAGCGGTTTCGCGCTCCCTTCCGTGCGCCGGAAGCGGCGGATTGCATCCGGTGCGCCCCCACCCGGCTCCTGTGCCGTGTTCCCCCGGGGCGGATCAGGGCACATGGCCCTGGTGTGCGAGCGGCGCGGCCGGCCGCCCCACGGAAGAGCCGCTGACAGGGGATGGGGGAGATGGTCCGTATCCGCGTGGTGCACGAAGAGGAATTACTGCGCTCGGCGTTGGTGGAACTGCTGAGATCCGACGACACGCTGGAGGTCTCGGCCATGTCCCCCCACGCCGACGCCAGGGACGACGAGGTGCTGCCGACGGACGTGTGCGTCGTGGACGGCGAGTGCCTCCAGGGGCCGGGGGAGGCGCGTGACGCGCCGTTCCGGGCGCGGCAGGGGGACCTGCTCGTCGTCCTGACGACACCCAGGCGTCCGGGCGTCCTGCGCAGGGCGTTCGACGCCGGCGCACTCGGTCTGGTGGACAAGAACGCCCCGGCCCAGCGGTTGATCACGGCGGTGCACACGGTGGCCAAGGGGGAGCGCTTCCTCGACGCCGCCCTCACCGTGGCCCTGCTCGAAGGCGCGGTCATGCCCCTGACCGCCCGTGAACTGAGCGTGCTCTCCCTGGCGGCCGAGGGGACGCCGATGGCCGAGATAGCAGCCCGTCTGCACCTGTCCAGGGGGACCGTCCGCAACTACATGGCGACGGCGATCCGCAAGGTCGGCGCCCGCAACCGGGTCGACGCGATCCGCATCGTCCAGGACGCCGGCTGGACCTGAGGAACCGCGCGGTGCCCCACCCGCGCCCGTCCGGCGTCCCGCGTTCAGGCCTCCCGGCCGGGACCGCCGTTCCAGTGGCCCGTCAGGTCGCGGTAGAGGGCCGAACGGGCCAGCACCTCCTCGTGCCCGCCGCACACCGCCGCCACGCCGTCCAGCACCAGCACCCGATCGGCGCGGACGGCCGACGACAGGCGGTGCGCCACCACCAGCAGCGTCCCCGGCCGCCGTGCGAGGGCCTCCTCCGCCCGGGCCTCGGACGCGGGGTCCAGATGGCAGGTGGCCTCGTCGAGCAGCAGCAGGGGTGCGGGCGACAGGTACGCGCGCGCCAGCGCGACCGACTGCCTTTCGGCCGGGGAGAGTTCGCCGGGCCGCACGGTGCCGTCGAGTCCGCCCAGACGATCGACCAGCGACCTCAGGCCGAGCGCCCGGACGGCTGCGTCGAGATCCGTCCGGCCCGCGTCCGGACGCAGATACGCCAGGTTGTCGCCCACGGTGCCGGAGAAGACGTACGCCTCCTGGGGCACCAGCGTGCGCAGTGCGGCGAGTTCGAGGGCGGCGCGCCCGGTCACCCGGCGTCCCGCCACCCGCACCTCACCGCCGCTGGGCGCGAGCGTCCCCGCGACCAGGCGGGTGAGCGTCGACTTGCCGATGCCGCTCGGTCCGACGACGGCGAGGTGCTCACCCGGCGCTACGCGCAGGTCCAGCGCGTCGAGGACCGGCTCGGCGCGGACGCCGTAGGACAGGGTCACGGACCGCAGCTCCACCGCCGCGGCCGGCCCGTCGTCCGCGGGGGGACGCGAGCGCGCGCGAGGGCGGTGGCCGCCGGGCGCCGGGGCGGCGGTGGCTGTACCGGCGGCCGGGGGCGGCCCTGCCGGGTGTGCCGGCGCCGGCCGCGTGCGGTCCGCGGCCGCCGGCGAGGGCGCTGGACCGGCGATGCGGTCCAGGACGACCAGCAGCCGGGAGCCCGCCGCACCGAGCGCGGTCATCAGCGTGTGCAGGGCGGGCAGCAGCGACTGGACGAGATAGGTGAACGCGCCCAGCAGCGCGCCCGCCGTCACCCCGCGACCGCGTAGCCACGGAACCGCCACCAGCAAGGCCAGGACGGGCAGCTGGCCCGCGATGCCGAGCGCCGCCGTGCGCACCGCCGCCCAGCCGGCCAGGACACGGGATGCGGCGGCGGCATCGGCGACCAGGTCCGCGCCGCGCCGTGCCGTCCCGGGGCCGGTCCCGCAGGCCGTCAGATCGCGCAGCGCCGCCCGGGCGCGGGCCGCGTGGTCGCCCAGCGCCTCGTCGGCCGCCAGGGCGTGCCGTTGAGCCGCCGCCATGGGCCGCAGCGTGGCCAGGAACAGGGCCAGGCCGCCGATCAGCGGCGGCAGGACCACCACGATCAGGGCCGGGTGCAGGGACAGCAGTCCGAGCAGCGCTCCGGCGGCGGTGAAGAGGAACGAACGCAGGGTGAGGACCAGGCCGGCGAAGCTGTCCCGGGCGATCTCGGCCTGGTTCGTCAGCCGGGAGACGGCCGCCCGGTCCGCCCCGCCGGGCCCGTCCAGGGCCTGCTCCATGGCCCGGTCGACGGCACGCCTGACCAGGCCGTCGCGCAGCGGCTCCGTGAGCCCGGCCAACTGGGCGAAGACACCCCGGATCACCGGAGCACCCAACAGCACCGCGACCACGGCGACCGCGAGCCACAGCAGCCCCTTGCGGGTGTCGCCGGCGAGGAACCCCTGGTCGACGGAGTGGGCGACGCCGTAGCCCACCAGGAAGGCCTGCCCCGCCTCCGCCAGTGACCAGAGGGCGAGCCGCGCGAGGACCCCTCTGCGGCGGGCGAGGAAGCGTCGGGCCGGCGGTGCGATCCGGCGCAGGGCCCCGGACCCGTCGTCCGCGCGGTGGGCGCGGTCGTCGCCGGCACGGCTCACGGCCGCGCCTCTTCGGGTTCGGGCAGCCGCGCGGACCCCGCTGCGGGCGCGGGGGCCTCGCGGCCGCCGGTGCCGTCGCTGCTGCCGTGGCGTTCGTCGCCGCCCGTGCCGTCGACGCGGCCTGCGTCGCCGAGGCCGAAGACCGCCCGGTAGTCGGCCTCGTGCCACAGGTCGCGGTGCGGCGCGACCGCCCGCACCCTTCCGTCCTCCAGCCAGATCACCAGGTCCGCCCGGCCGGCGACCGACGGGCGGTGCGCGACGACCAGCCGGGTCCCGGGCCGCGGCGACCGGCGCAGCGCCCGGTCCACCTCGTGCTCCGTGGCGGTGTCCAGGCTGGACGTCGCGTCGTCCATGATCAGGAGCCGTCCGGCGTGCGCGAACGCCCTTGCCAGTCCCAGGCGTTGGTGCTCGCCGCCCGACAGCGGCGCAGCGGGCAGCGGGGTGTCGTAACCGTGCGGCAGCCGGCGTACGAAGCCGTCGGCGCCGGCGGCCCGGGCGGCCTGCCGTACCTGTTCGCGGGAGACGGGGCGTGGCCCGGTGGCGACCGCTTCGGCGACCGTCCCCTCTCCCAGCGCCGGACGCTCGAAGGCGTAGGAGACCTCGGTGCGCAGCGCCTCGCGGTCCAGCCGGTCGAGGCGGACGCCGTCCAGCAGCACCTGTCCCTCGTCGGGGTCGATCAGCCGCCCCGCCACGGCCGCCAGCACGGACTTCCCCGCTCCGCCGCGGCCGACCACCGCGGCGGTGGTGCCGCCCGGTATCCGCACGCCGTCGGCGCGCAGCACCTGTCTGCCGTCGCGCACCACGCGCACACCGCGCAGTTCGAGAGCGCCCCGGCCCTCCGGCGGCAAGGTGCGTGTTCCGTAGGCCAGCGCGGGCAGCCGTTCCAGCTCCAGGGTCCGCTCCCGCGCCCGGCGGCCCCGTACGACCGTGCCCAGCAGCGACGCGGCACCGCCGACGCCGGCCGTCAGCTGTGCGTACCGGCAGACGGCGAGCAGGCCGCCCACGCTCAGGGCGCCCGACGCGAGCCGCAGGCCCCCGACGGCCGTGGCGGCCAGGACCAGCAGCGGCACCAGGACGCCGCTCCTGCCCAGCGCCCGTCCGTGCAGTGCCCACATGCGTCGGCCCAGGGCCGCGAGTTCCCCCAACGGCGCGAGCACCCGCTCGCGTTCCCGGGCGCCGGTCCCCGCGGCGGCGATCGTCGCGGTGCCCTCCAGCGCTTCCAGCAGCCGGGACGCGATCTGTGACTGGGTGCGCTGGTAGGCGGCCACCGACGCACCGGTGTCACGGGCGAACGCCCGCAGCACCAGCACCAGGGCGGGCAGCCCGGCCAGTACGCACGCCGCCACCCATGCGTCGACGACGGCCAGCGCGGCGAGCGCGCCCACCGGGGTGACCAGCGAGGCCGCCAGCGCCGCGCGGGCCGCCGGGGCGCCGCCCGCGTCGGCGGCGTTGAGGGTCAGGCGGGTGCCGACGTCCCCCGGGGTGTGGCCTCGTGCGCGGTCCGGTACGGCGCCCAGCAGTCCGGCGAAGGCGCGCGAACGGATGGCAGCCGTCCAGCCGGCGTTGCAGCGGACGGTGAACAGCGCGGTGAGGCTGTCCAGCAGTATCTCGCCGACGAGCAGTGCGGCGCTGAGCGCCGGCCAGTGCCCCGCGTCACCGCCGCGCAGCAGAAGATCGAGGGTGCGGCCGAGCACGAAGGGCTGGGCCACCGCCGCCACCGCCGCCCCGGCCGAGGAGAGCAGCACCAGCAGTTCGGGCGTGCGGCCCGGCCCGCCGCCGTCGGCCCCGTCGTCCGCCGTGGGCACCTGCCGTGCCCGTGGCCCGGTCGTCACCACCACCCCACCAGCCCCTTCCCCTCCGTCCCTCTGCCGGGACACCGCTCACGCACGCGGTGGAGCGTGTGGCGGAGGTGTCCGTGCACGCGGGCACCGGTGCCCCGGGCGAGGGCCCGGGGCACCGGTGCCGAGCGTCACCGCGTCATCGCGGCGGTCGGCCCGGGCGTCAGTTACAGGTCGTGACGCTGAGGCTGCTGTCGCCGCAGAGCAGCAGGCTCGCGCGGCTGCCGGTCTCGACGTCCCCCATGGCCTCTTCCTTGGGGGTCTCCATCGACTGCAGGTCGAACAGGTTCATGACATCTTCCCTTCGTACGGCAACGGGTGCTGCTCTTTCATCACGACCCCGGGTGGGGCCGAGTCAGGGGCCGCCGGCCGGTGGGCGGCGGCGGTGGGAGGAACGGCAGGGCGGCGGGCCGGTCGCCGTGGACGGAGGCGACGGCCAGCAGGCATCCGGCCGTTCCGGTGGAGAGGTCCATGGACAGGCGCATCATCTGCTCGCCGGGGAAGGCCAGGTGGCCGCGGTAGGACATGGCGTGCCAGGCCAGCGCGTCGAGCTGGCGCCGCAGAGCCCCGGGCCCGGTGCCGGGAGTCGTGCCGGCGGTCGCGGCGGCGGTGCGGCCGAGGTACAGCACCATCCCGGACACACCCCGGTAGAGGCCCGGCTGGGCGTAGAACATGGCCTGCGCGGCGGCCACGATCTCGTTCCTCGCCCGCGCGAACTCCTCGTCGTCGCGGTGCGCCAGGTAGTCGTCGAGCACCATGCCGATGCCCACACTGCCCGCGCCCAGGTACGGCATGGTGCGCCACCCCTCGTCGACCTGCAGCGCGCCGCCCGCGCCCCGGACGCAACGCGCCAGGTCCCGGCGCAGCGCGTCACGCGCGAGGTCGAGCAACGCGCGGTCCCCGGTGCGTTCGTGGAGCCGCAGGAAGAGCAGCGCGCCGCCCGCCGCACCGTGCAGCAGGCCCGCGCGCGGCCGGGCGGAGCTCCCGGCCGGTGTGCCGCGGGCGGTCAGGTCGGCGCAGCGCAGGGCCGCCGCGTGCAGCGCGGCCTCGCCGGTGGCGGCGGCCAGGGAGTCCAGGGCGAGGCCCAGTCCGGCGGTGCCGCTGTGCAGGTCCGGGGTCAGATGGTCGAAGGACTGGTCGAGGAGCAGCTCGGTGAGGTCGAGGGCGCGGTCGCGATGGCCGAGGCGCTCCAGCGTCCAGGCGATCCCGGCGAGCCCGTCGTGGAAACCGAGCGGCATCCCGGACGGCGGCTGCTTGGTCCGCTCCAGCAGCCACTGTTCGCCGTCCTCACTGCGCCGCGCGCCGCTCTCGGCGAGGGCGTACAGCACCCCCGCCGCGCCGTGGCCGAAGGCCAGCCCGCCGCCCGCCGTGGCGAACTGCGCGATGTCGCCGGGGAAGAGACGGTCCGTGCGGGACGGCGTCGCGGACGCGTGGATCGCCGCGGCCATGGACTCCCGGCTGCGCGGCCAGTCGCCCGGCCGCACCGGTACGAACGGCTCGGCCGCAGCCGCGGCGGCGGGTCGCACCGCACCGGCCTCGGGCCGCACCGCCGGCGCGCCGACGGCGTCGGCCGTGATCTCCTCGACCGCCGCGTCCAGGAAGGCCCGGTCCACCGGGAACTGGTCCGCCACCACGTCGGCGAGATGCGCCGCCTTGCGCCGGTCCAGCACGAGCAGACTGGTGAGCGGCAGGAACAGCGCCAGCCGCAGACAGGCCAGCGCGTACCGGTCCACGGCCACGCCCCGCCGGTCGGAGGGCGCCACGAACGCCGGGTTCGCGACGGTCTGCCGGCCGGCCTCGTCCACCTGGTGCGCCGCCTCGAAGTCCAGCAGGGCGACGCTGCCGTCCTCCCGGAGCATGATGTTGAACAGGTGCAGGTCGTTGAAGACCACGCCCCGCGCGTGCACCTCTTCGACGGCCCGTTCCACCCGGGCGTGTACGTCGAGCGCCCAGGCGGTGTACTCGGCCAGCCGCTCCGCGTCCGGGTCGGCCTCGATGAGCGGATGGCGGCGGGCGAAGAACGTGTTGAGCGGCTTGCCGTCGATGTGCTCCAGCACGAGGAAGTGGTGCTCCCCGACGGTGAGGTGATCGAGCACCTCGGGTGTGCAGTCCAGCCCCGACAGACTCTCCAGCGCCCGGCGTTCGCGGTGCAGCCGGGTCACGGCGTCGGCGCCGTCGGCCGCCAGCCCGGCGTGCGGACGGGCCTCCTTGAGGACGACCTGCTCACCGGTGCGGGTGTCCCGGGCGAGGTAGACACCGCCGCCGTTGGAGAAGTGCAGTGCCGACTCGATGGTGTAGGGGAGGTCGGCGACGGTCACCGCGGAACGGGCGGCCAGGTGCGGGTGCAGGAAGGCGGGCGGGCTCACCCAGTCCGGCACCCGGAAGACGGGACCGCGCAGGTCGGGTACCAGCGCTCCGTCGGGACCGGTCACGGCGGGCCGCAACTCGCCGTTCGCGTCGTAGCAGTTGCGGCGGGTGAAGCCGCCGTAGCGGACGTGCACGGGGCCGTCGCCGAGCCGCAGGTCACTGAGGATGTGCGGCCCGGCCTCGCCGGCCAGCAGGGCCGAGAGCTCGCCCGCGAGCTGTTCGAACCGTGCCTCGTCCGCCGGGTACACGGTGATGAACTTGCCGCTGCCGGCCCGGTCGGCGTACTTGGCGTTGCGCAGGTGCAGCAGATGGCGGCTGGGGACGAACTTGAAGGCCGTGCCGCCGGCGACGCAGTGCCGCCACACGCGTTCCAGCACGGACTCGGCGTTGTCGAGGCAGGCGGAGACGTGGATCTTCCAGCCCTGGTCGGGCAGGTCCGCGTCCACCGGGCGCAGGGCGAGCCAGTCCCCGCTCTCGTTGCGCTGCCATCCCGCCGGGACGGGCGACGAGGCCGCGGCGTACCGGGAACGTCCGGAGCCGGTACGGGGAACCGTGCGGTACGGAGCGTCGTAGAAGTACGGGTCCGCGTCGCAGTACACGGCGTAGCCCTTGTTCACGCCTTCTCCCTCCCACCGATCGCTGACGGGCAAGACGCTGTCACGCGGCGCGGGAGTCCGCACAGTTGCCGCTGTCATCAATCCGACGTGCGGAACGCACGGGTAACTTCGGCGGGGCATCGGCGGGGGAAGGGAGCGGAGGGGAGCGGAGGGGAGCGGAGGGGAGCGGAGGGGAGCGGAGGGGAGGAGCGGGCGTCCGGTCCGTCGGCCGGAGCGCTCGCGGCGCACCGCGGCCTGGATCGCGGGCGGAGCGCGGGCGGAGCGCGGGCGGAGCGCTCCGGGCCGGGAACCGGTGGTGTCAGTCGTTGTCGCCGCGGTCGCCCGTGGCGGTCCGGGAGAAGCCGTCCTGCCAGGCCGCCTTCGCCCCCGAGTCGCCGACCCGGTACACATCCACCACGGCGCCCGCGGCCACCCCGACGCACAGCACCGCCGCCACCACCCGGACGACCAGCGCGGACCGGGGCGAGACGGAGCGGGTCCGGCCCCCGGAGGAAGCGGTCTGCGCGGCGGCCGACCTGCGGTTCGTCCACCAGATCGCCGTCGCCAGCAGGAACAGGCCCGCGGCCCAGGGGAGCAGTCCGTCACCGAGTTCGGCGTGCCTGCGTACCAGGGGGTTGCTGTCGACGTGCTCCTCCAGCCACTCGCCGGCCTCCGCGGCGACGGGCACGCTCGCCAGCGTCACCAGGGCCAGCGCCGGCAGCACGATCCCCATGCGCCGAGCGGCACTCGGCCATATCGCGCCGACCACGACGGCCAGGGCGCTCAGGGGGACCAGCACGATGACGAAGTGCACGATCAGGACGTGTGCCGGCAGGCCGTTCACGAGGGAGAGGCTCAGGCTCATCGGGTGTTCCTCCATGGGGCGACGACGAGGAGTCGGCGCGGGCGCGTCTGCGCGTACCGGCCGAGGGGGCGCGTCAGCCTCGCACAGGAATCTCTCAACTTCCTCTGAGGATCACGTCCTTCCGGAAGCAGTGATTCCGTGCCCCGCGCCCGCCACGGCCACTCGTCCACGGGCACCCGACCGGAGCCGCCGGGTACCCGGCCCGGTTCTCCGTGCCCGCCGTCACCGCCCCGCGGACGGGGCGACGAGCCGCACCCGCACGGCGCGTTGCGCACGCCCGCCGGGGGTATGGTGCCGCGCCACGGCGGCGACGCCCGGGACGACCCGGCACACCGTGCGGCCATGCCGAGGTGTCGGTGCCGATGAGCGGCACCGTGGTGCGTTCCAGGCCCACGAGGCCGCCGACGGCGATGTTGACGACGACGAGCAGTGAGAACTGAGGCCAGTTCTCTCGCAGCCCGAGGCGGACCGGGCGCCCGCAGGCATCGGTCGGCGCGGTGCCGGTCGGTGCGGTGGCCGTCGGCACGGCGGCTGTGGGCGTGGCTTTCACGTACGGGGTCCTCCGTGCCGTGGAGAGGCGAGGGCAGGGGTGCGGGCGCTGGGCGGAAGGCGGGCTGCATCCGCACTTCAATATACCCCCACGGGTATTTTAATCATGGGCCGGAGGGCGCGTCTCGCCTGTGATGCGGAATACCCCTGGGGGTATTTGACAGCGACGTGGGCGTCGGCCTACTGTCGAGTACGTAAATACCCCAGGGGGTATGTAGTCGGGTCGGGCGGCACCGCAGGAACCCGTACCCGTCACGCCGGGCGTGCGACAGCCCGCGTCGCCCCACCCGCGCACCCCTGCGGTGCGCGTTCCTCAGGAAGGGATTGCCGTGTTCTTCGCCCAGTACTACCTCGACTGCCTCTCCCAGGCGTCGTACATGATCGCCGACGAGCGCACGGGCCGGGCGGTGGTCGTCGACCCGCGCAGGGACGTCTCCGAGTACCTGGCCGACGCCGCCGCGCACGGCTTCACGGTGATCGGCGTGATCAACACGCACTTCCACGCCGACTTCGTCGCCGGCCACCTGGAGATGGCGGACGAGACCGGCGCCTGGATCGGCTACGGCCGACGGGCCGAGACCGAGTACCAGATCCGCAAGCTGGCCGAGGGCGAGCGCATCCTTCTCGGTGACGTCGTCCTGGAGATCATGGAGACGCCCGGGCACACCCCCGAGTCCATCAGCGTCGTGGTGTACGAACACGCCGACGACAGCGTCCCGTACGGCGTCCTCACCGGCGACGCCCTGTTCATCGGCGACGTCGGACGCCCCGACCTCCTCGCCTCGGCCGGCGTCACCGCCGAGGAGCTCGGCGCGATGCTCCACGACAGCGTCCAGAACAAGCTCATGGGCCTCGCCGACGAGGTGCGGGTCTTCCCCGCGCACGGTGCCGGCTCCGCCTGCGGCAAGAACCTCTCGACCGAGAAGCAGTCGACCATCGGGGAGCAGCGCGCCACCAACTACGCGTGCGCGCCGATGGGCCGCGAGGAGTTCGTCGCGCTCGTCACCGCCGGCCAGCCCGCGGCACCCGGCTACTTCGCCTACGACGCCGAACTCAACCGCAAGGACCGCGTCCGCTACGACGCCTCGGCGGCCCCGCGGCCGCTGTCCCTCGCCGAGTTCACCGGCCTGCGGGCCGCCGGCGCGGTCGTGGTGGACGCCCGCGACCCGCAGGAGTTCGCCGCCGGACACCTGCGCGGCGCGGTGAACGTGCCCGCGGACGGGCGGTTCGCCGAACAGGCGGGCACCGTTCTCGACCCGACCGACGAACTGGTCGTCATGGCGCCGCAGAACCGGGAGGAGGAGGTCGTCACGCGCCTCGCCCGGATCGGCTTCGACCGCGCCGCGGGCTACCTGCGCAACCCCGAGGACGGGTTGGAGGCGCTGGCCGACGAGGTCGTTCCCGCCAGCCGCGTGACCGCCGCGCACCTGCGCACGGCCCTCGCCGGCGACACCCCTCCGCTCGTCGTGGACCTCCGCACCTGCGGCGAACGCGAGGCGAACGGCTTCATCGAGTCCGCCCTGCACGTCCCGCTCAGCGAACTGCCCCGCCGGGCGGACGAACTGCCCGCAGACCGTCCCCTGGTCCTGCACTGCGCGGGCGGCCACCGCTCCTCGATCGCGGCGAGCCTGCTGCGCCACCGCGGTTTCCAGGACGTCTCCGACATCCTCGGCGGATACGCCGCCTGGGCCCTGTCGGCGGAGCCGGCCGAAGCCGCCGCACCCGCCGGCGCCTGACCGCCACAGCCCACCCACGCCCCCCGGGGCCCCACCGCTGACAGGGCCCCTCCCACTCGCCCGCACACCCCCCTCGGTATGCGGGGCCGACCGGAACGGAAACCCATGAGCACCACCCCCGCACCCGCCGCCACCCTCACCCCCGCCGTGCTGCACCGGCTCGTCCAGGAAGGACGGGCGCCGCGCCTGCTCGACGTGCGCACCCCCGGCGAGTTCCGTACGGCCCACATCCCCGGCTCGTACAACGTGCCCCTGGGCACCCTGCGTGAGCACCGGGCCGAACTCCTGGCCCACCTCGACGAGGACGTCGTGCTCGTCTGCCGCTCCGGGGCCCGCGCCGCCGAGGCCGAGAAGGCCCTGGCCGACGCCGGCCTGCCCAACCTCCGCGTCCTGGAGGGCGGCATCGTCGCCTGGGAGACGGCCGGCGCGCCCGTCAACCGGGGCCCCGAGCGGTGGGACATGGAGCGCCAGGTCCGGCTCGTCGCAGGCTCGATCGTCCTGACCACCGGCCTCGTCGGGGTCTTCGTGCCCGGCGCGCACCTGATCGGCACCGCGGTCGGCGCCGGCCTCACCTACGCGGCCCTCAGCAACTCCTGCGCCATGGGAGTCCTGCTGTCCAAGCTGCCGTACAACCGCGGGCCGCGCCCCGACATCCGCGCGGTGATCGCGGAACTGCGGAGCACACCGTGATCACCCCTGCGCGCCGTCGCCCTGCAACGCCTCTCCCCGGACACGGCCACGGTCGACCACGTTCTCGACCTCCTCGGTCCCCTGGAACCCCACGACGGCCTCCGGTTCTGGGCCGCGGCCGCCGCGGCGGGATGGCCGGGACCCCGGGTCGGGGAGTTCCTCCGGGAATGCGCGGCCGGACCCCGGGCCGACGTGGCCGAGGCTGCGACCGCATCCCTGCGGGGCGAGCACCGGGCCTGCTCCCCTTCGTGGAGGGGCCCCGCCGGGGAGCGCGGTACCGGCCCTCCGCGTGACGGGGCCGGTTCGTAGCATGTGCAGGTCATACCCGCCCGTGCGAGGAGCCCCCTGTGCAGCGCGCCGTCCTGCCGCCGACCCCGACCGCGCGGCGGCTGACCGTGGAGCGCCTGAGCCGCTTCGAGGACGGGGAGGAACTGTCGGCGCTGGTGTGGCGGGCGGGCCCGGGATGGCGGATGGTCAGCAGCGCCGTCCTCGGCGGGGGAGTGGGGGAGCGGCTCTGGGTCCTCAACGCCCAGGTCTGCCACGGCTACCGGCGCCTCGACCCGGCCGAGCACCTGGAGGAGGTCGCCACCGCCGCCGGTCTGACCGGCGAGGGCGTGGGCCTGATGACGGCGGCCGACGTCGCGGACCACGCCCACGCCGGTGACGGTGGCGTCGATGCCGTGGTCACCGCCGGCATCGAGGTGCGCGGGTGGGCCGCCGCGTCCGCCGACCCGGAGGGCACGAACGGCCCCTTCGAGCCCGGCACGATCAACGTCCTCGCGACGATTCCTGCGGCCCTGAGCGACGCCGCGCTGGTCAACGCCGTCGCCACCGCCACCGAGGCCAAGGTGCAGGCCCTCGTCGAGGCCGGTCTCGACTGTTCCGGCACGCCCACCGACGCCGTCTGCGTCGCCGCCCGCGTGCCTCGGCCGGGCGAGGACGTGCACGCCTTCGCGGGACCGCGGTCGCTGTGGGGTGCACGCCTCGCACGGGCCGTGCACCGTGCCGTCCTCGCCGCCCTGCCGCGGCCCGTCGCCCCGCCCGTCGCCCCGCCCGCCGGAACCCGCGAGCCGTGACGGCGGCGCCGCCCGTGCCGCCGCACCCCGCGACGAGGGGAAGGGCCGTCGGCACCACGGCCAGGCGCCGCGCGTACGTCGTCGTCATCGCCACCGCGTCCATGCCGGGTCGCCTTCCCCGTCTCACAGCGGTCAGGTCCGGGCTTCCGCGGATACCCTCAACGGGCTTGCTCTGAACAAATACTGATGGCGTGTCAGTACGTGACCGCCATGCGCCGCCGCACCGTGCGTCTGCCTCAACCGCGTGGGCAGGTGACGGTGTACGTGTGGGTGCCGGGGTGAGCGATGGTGGGCTCGCTTCCGGGGAGCCGGACCTCGGCCGTCGTACCGGGCGGAACGGTCACGGTCACGGTGAACTCCTCACCGTGCTGCCGCCATCGGCAGGTGAGGGGCCCGTGCAGGCAGTCGTGGCGGGCCGAGGTCCACGTGAGGCCGCCGCCGGGCCGGGGCGCGATGACGAAGCGCCGGTGTCCGGCAGCGGCCGGGTCCGGGACCGGGTGCGGACGGATGCCGGCGACGTACCGGTGGAGGAAGGAGACGACGGCCCCTTTGCTGTAGTGGTTGTACGACATCTTGGGGCGGCCCCGTTCGTCGACGCCGTCCCAGTCCTCCCAGACGGTCGTCGCGCCGCGCTCGATCATGGCGAGCCAGGACGGCGGGGTGGGCTGCCGCAGGAGCTCGTGGGCGAGGTCGAGGTGACCGTGGTCGGCCAGGACCGGCAGGAGCAGGCCGGTGCTCAGGAAACCTGTGGTCAGGTGGGTGTCCGCGGAGCGGACCAGGGTGGCGAGCCGGTCCGCGGCGCGGGCGCGCACGGCTTCGGGGACGAGCCCGAAGGCCAGGGCGCGCACCAGGGTGGCCTGGGTGTCGGGGGCGGTGACGGGTTCACCGGGGGAGGCGTCGGCGACGAGGTACTCGGCCCGCCAGGCGGTACGGGCGCCGTCGGCGACGCGCCGGTAGCGGGTCTCGTCGTCCCGGTGGCCCAGCAGGGCCGCGGTACGGGCGAGCAGGTCGGCCGAGCGGTGCAGGTAGGCGGTGGCCACGTCACCGCGGTCCCGGGTGGGGTCGAGGTCAGGGGCGACGCCGGGCTCCAGCCACTCGCCGAAGTGGAAGCCGGTGTCCCACAGGAACTCCTCGTGCGCGGCGGCGCGGGGGCGGGAGGCCGCGCGGTCCGGGTGGCGGCGGGTGCGGGCCTGGCGGGCGGCGAAGTCCACCCAGGCGCACATCGAGGGGTACTGGGTGTGCAGCAGGTCCAGGTCGCCGTAGGCGCGCCAGATCTCCCAGGGGACGATGACGGCCGCGTCGCCCCAGCCGGCCGAGCCGTTCATGCCGCCCTCGGGCGAGCCGCGGCGGGTGGCCTCGTCGGCGGGGTCGGGGACGAAGTTGGGGACGGTGCCGTCGGCCCACTGGTCGGCGGCCAGGTCGGCGAGCCACTTGGCGGTGAAGCCGGCGACGTCGTAGAGGAAGGCGGCGGTGGGGACGAACACCTGCCAGTCGCCGGTCCAGGCGGCGCGCTCCCGCTGGGGGCAGTCGGTGGGCACGTCGCAGATGTTGCCGCGCATGCTCCACACCGCCGCCTCGTGGAGGCGGTTGAGACGTTCGTCGCTGCAGGTGAACCAGCCGGTGCGGGTCAGGTCGCTGTGCACGACGACGCCGGTGACGTCGTCGGCGGTCAGGGGGCCGGGGTGGCCCTCGACACGGACGTAGCGGAACCCGTGGGTGGTGTGGCGGGGTTCGAACACCTCGCCGGGCCGGCCCGCGGAGGTGACGGTGTCGATCTGGCCGGCGGGCAGCGGCCGGCGAGTGGTCCAGTCGAAGGCGCGGATGTTGTCGGTGGTGACGTCGCCGTGCTCGTCCAGGGCCTCGCCGTGCACCAGGCGGAGCCGGGTGCCGGCCGGGCCGAGGTTCGTCAGCCGCAGCCGGCCGTTGATGTTCTGCCCCAGGTCCACCACGTGCCGTCCCGGCCCCCGCCGGGTCACCGCGACCGGTCGCACGTCCTCGACCTGGCGGACGGGTGGGGCGAGGGGGCCGGTCAGGCGGGTGAAGTCGTCGTAGAGGCCGCCGTGGGCGACGGCCGCCGGGTGCCACGGGCGGTCGTCGAAGCCGGCCGTCGCCCAGCGCGGGTCGTGGACGCGCAGGTCGCTCTCCTGGCCGTCCATGAGGTCGGCTGCGCTGACGGGACCGGCGGTGCTGCGCCAGCCGGGGCCGGTGCCCAGCACGGTGGTGGTGCCGTCGGGATGCCCGACGGTCAGCTGGACGAGGAGGGCGGTGCGGGTGCCGAAGCCGTCGGCCTCGCGGGCGAAGCCGTGGCGGCCGCGGAACCAGCCGTCGGAGAGTACGGCGCCGAGCGCGTTGTCGCCCTGGACCAGCAGGCCGGTGACGTCGTAGGTCTGCACCTGGAGGCGGGAGCGGTAGGCGGTGAAGCCGGGGGTGAGTTCGGCGTCCCCGACCCGGTGGCCGTTGAGGAACGCCTCGTAGATCCCGTGGGCGGTGGCGTGCAGGCGGGCCTCGCGGACGGGCTTGCCGAGGGTGAAGGCGTGGCGCAGCAGGTGGGCGGGGCGGAGGCCGGCCGCGGCGGGTTCCGGCTCGGCCGGCTCGATCCACCGGGCCTGCCACGCGTGCGGCTCCAGGAGGCCGGTCTCCCACCAGGAGGCCTGCGACCAGTCGCTCTCGCCGAGGTCCGTCCAGACCTTGACCCGCCAGGGGATCCGGGCGGCCGACCCCGGCGTGGGGCCGGCGTACCGGACGTAGGTGTTGACCGTCGAGTCCACCCTCCCCGAATCCCAGTCCCCGGCCTCGATCCGGTACGCGGTCTGCGTACGCGATCCGTGCGGGAGTCTCCAGGACAGGCGCGGACACCGAACGTGGATGCCCAGTGGCCTGTCGAGGTGTTCGACCCGCAGGTGGGTGGGTGTGGTGCTGAACAAGGAGGGTCCTCTCGGGGAGGGGGTCGGCGGTGAGCGGGAGGTGCGGTCAGGCGGACCGGAGCGCCTCGGATCCGGGGGGTGCCGGATCGAGGTCGCGGGCCGCGACGTCCGCGGGACGGGCCAGTCTCGGGATGGCGAGGGAGATGAGCAGTCCGACGGCGACGACCGCGGCCATCGCCAGGTAGGCGTGGGTGAAGGCACGGTCGTGGTAGAAGGCGGTGCCGTCCAGCACGGTGGAGTCCGCCGCCAGGACCGCGTAGAGCATCTGGTTGGTCAGTGCCAGGAAGACCTGGGTGAGCAGGGAGGACATGCCGTTGGCGGCGGCCTGCTCCTCCGCGGAGACCACCGACACGATCATGGTCTGCTGCCCGGCCATCAGGATGCCGCCGCCCAGTCCCATGACGATGCCGGTGGCGATGATCTGCGTCGCGTCGCCGTGGTGGAAGGCGGCCAGGACCAGCCCGCAGGTGAGGATGCCGAGGCCGGCGTACCAGACGGCGCGGGGGCTGACGGTCCGTACCGCCCGGCCGACGCCGATACCGGCGGCGAAGGTGACGAGCCCTGCGGGGATGCCGATGACGGCGATGCGGGTGGTGGACCAGCCCAGACCGTCGGACACGTGCGGGATGGGCGGGAAGAGGGCGAGGAAGATCAGGATCACCTGGGAGGCGAAGAAGGCGGCCTGCGGCACGGAGGAACCCAGCAGGACTGTGGCCAGGGAGCGGCGCCCCAGCATGCGCAGGTCCATGATCGGTGCGGCGACGCGCAGTTCGACGACGACGAAGGCGGCCAGCGCGGCCACCCCGCCGGCCAGGGTGAGGAGGACCCCCGCAGAGCTCCAGCCCCAGTCGCGGCCCTGGCCTATCCCGATGATCACCAGGGAGAGGCCGCCGCCGAGCAGGAGGGCGCCCGCCCGGTCCAGCGGACCGGCCGCGGTCCGCAGGGGGGTTTCGGGGACGGCGAGCAGGGTGGCGATGGCGACGACGGTCGAGGCCACCAGGAACCACAGGGCACCGCGCCAGCCGAAGGCGTCCAGCAGCCAGCCCGACAGCAGCGGGGCGAGCAGGCTGAGCACGCCGACCGAACCGGCGACCGTCCCGAGGGCCATGGCGACCTTGCGGGGCGGGAACAGATCACGGACCGCGGCCAGGACGAGGACCGCGACCGGACCGTACAGACCCCCGATCACCCGGCCCAGGACCATCACCGGATAGTTCGGCGCCACGACGGTGACGACGTCGCCGATGAGCCCGAGGGCGGCCAGGACGAGCATGACGCGCCGCTTGCCGTGCACGTCGCCCAGGCGCACCGCGAACGGGGTGGCCACGATCGTCGCCAGTGTGAACGACAGGCTGAACCAGGCGATCTGTGTGGTGTGGAAGTGCTGGGCGATCTGCGGCTGGGCGTTGGCGGCGATGATGCCGGCCACGACGAGCAACTGGCCGGGCCACACCAGGGCGGCCAGCCGGCGCAGTTCCGCGCCGGTCCAGCGAGAGGTTTCGGAGGCGAACCGTGTGGGGCCGGTCGCGTCGGTGTCACCGGTCGAAACCGGCGCCGCGGGCAGCGGTGCCGGGTCGGGTGAAGTGTTCATGGTCGCTCCGAGGAGAGGTCGGCGCGTCGTTACGCCGAGGTTTCCGACCGATGATGCGAATCAAAAACCGAGTGCGCTAGGTTTTGGGAATGTGTTCCACGTCACACCGGGCTGCCGTCGGTGCCCCGCAGGTGTCCATCCGCCGCGTGATGACTACGGTGAACGGCATGACCAGCAGCACCCGAGGCCCACGCGGCAGCTACTCGGTAGGCGTAGCCCGGCGGCAGAAGATCGTGGAGGCGGCCGCACGGCGGTTCGCGCAGGAGGGGTACCACCGCACCGCGCTGACCCGCATCGCGGAGGACGTCGGCATCACAGAGGGCGGCCTGCTCCACCACTTCCGCAGCAAGAAGCACCTGCTCCTGGCCGTCATGGAGCACCGCTTCGCCACCGAGGCGGAATGGTGGTCGCGTCTGCCCGGTGACGTGGGCGGCCGGGACGTCCTGCGGGCCATGGTGGCGGCGACCGAACGCCACCTGGCCGAGCCCGGCCTCATCGAGCTGTTCGTTCTCACCTCGGCGGAGGCCGCCGATCCGGCCAGTGCCGCCCACGCCCTCTTCGCCGAGCGCTACGAGCGCGCCGTCGACGCACTGGCCCGCCAACTGGGCGCCGCCATGGGCAACGGGACGCTGCGCGAGGGCACCGACTGCCGGGCGGTGGCCCGGGAGTGCATCGCCGTCAGTGACGGCCTCCAGCTCCAGTGGGTGATCTCGGGCGGCACGCTGGACCTCGCGGGGGCTGTCCACACCCACGCCGACCGCATCGCCCGCACCGTCCTCGCCGACGGCGGTGGTCTCTGACGGCCGGATCACGGCCTCGGCGGCCCTGACGCGGGCCGTGGAGGAAGAACCGCTCCCGGCGAAAGGGCGGCTGCCGGCGCGGGAGCCGAAGGCGACGGCGGCGGCTTCGGGACCGCCGCGGCCGAACTCCCCTCGGGGCGACGGACGTTCACCGTGGAGCCGTGCCGGATCCTCTCGGCCGCGCCGGCGGACCGTTGGCGGCCGCTGTGCGCCGGTCCGCACCGGCAGTGAGGCGTGTGCGGCGGCGGGCCGCCCGATGGGGGGGCGGGTCGGCCGATGTCCGCCGTCGTCGCGACGCTCGGCGGCCGCCCCTCCGCACGATGACGGCGCGTCACATCTCGCGGCCCCAGCGGCCCGTCGCGGACGCGAAACCCAGCCAGGTGTGCCGGTTGCCTGCCCAACACCAGCCGACCTTCGGCGCGTTGCGGCGCTCGCGGCCGTCCCGCCCGGTGCCGTTGCTGATCCAGATCGCCGGAGTACGGGAATCCAGCGCGCCGTTGGCCTTGCGCAGCCGGGAACCGATGGTCATGAAGCAGCGGTTGCGTTCCAGCACGGCGGGCAGCTGCATCACCCAGTGGATGCCCTCGGTGAGCAGCAACGGGGTGCGGCCCTCTCTCGCGAGGGCGGGCAGAGCCTCGTCCGGGCTCCAGTTGGCCATGCGGTCGCCCCGGTCGATGCCCCGGAGGAGGTAGAGCGGGGAGTCGGGCAGCGCGATGCCGTCGAGCGGCGCGAAGAGGTCGACGTCGGGCATGTCGGTGACGACGAAGCCCGGCTTGCCGTCGAGGCGGAGCAGGGGTGCCAGGGCGGAGACGGGCGCCCGGTCCGGGTGAACGGCGAGCAGGACGCCTTCACCGCCCCGGGAATCCTCGGCGGACTCGGCGGACTCGGCGAACGACCGCAGGTCGGCCGTGGACAGCCCCGCGATCTCGTGCATCCCCAGTTCGATCAGGCGCTCGGCCTGTGCGCTCGGGGACGGGAGCGCGGGCAGGGCGGTGGAGGCGGTCTGCGAGGTCTCGGGCACGGTACTCCCAGGGTCGGCGATGTCGTCGGCCCAGTGACAACGCGGCAACCCGCCGGGACGTTCCCCGGCCGGGTCGGCGGGCGCCTGTCGCGGATGCCCGGACGCCGACGCGACCCGGCCCGCGCGCGATGCGGCGGTCCCCCGCGGCACCGCGCGCCCGGCCGCGGGTGCCGCAAGGACGGTCCCGGCCTCAGAGGGGGCGCGTCGTACCGGCGAGGATCTGTTCGCGCAGGATGTCCGCGTGGCCGCAGTGCTGGGCCAGTTCGCGCAGCGTGTGCAGGTAGACCCAGCGCAGCGGCAGCGGGCCGCGGCGGTTGCCCCGCAGGAGGTCGTCCAGGGCCAGATCCGCCGTCGCTCGGCGGGACGCCGCACAAGCCTGCCGGTGGGCGCGCTGGACCGAGGCGATCGTGTCGTCGTCGTGGACATCGAACGACTCGTCGGGAGAGGCGGGAATGCCGATCTCGGTACGTGACCGGCAGGTGATGGCCTCGTCGAACCAGACCTTCTCGACGAACGCGGCATGCTTGACCAGGCCCAGCAGGGTGGTCTTGGACGGGACCAGCGACCTGCGCGCCTGCTCCTCGGTCAGTCCGTTCAGGCTGTCGTGCAGCGCCGATCGGTGCTCGTCGAGGAACGCCTCGAACTGATCGCGCAGGGGTGCTTGGAAGACGGCGGGTTGCACTGACGGTGGGGAAACCATGACCGCAACGATAGTCCGGCGGGCCCCGGAGTCGGTGCCGGTCCGCGCCCCCGACCGGCAGCCGCTGCACCCGGGGCCGAACGCCGCCCGCGCACCTGTCTGCCGGAGCGTTTCCGGCACGAGTCGCATCCGGCGGGCCCGCGGCGGTCGAAGAGAGGAACGGCGAGCAGAGGCCGGCGAAGGAGAGACGACATGACGAGGTGGACACTGCGCCCGGACGGTGGCCGGCCGGAGGGACGCGGCTGCGCACACATCGAAACGCTCGAGCGGGAGCACGAACCGCAGAGCGACGTGTGCCTGCGGTGCGCGGCCCTCGGACACGACTGGGTCGGCCTGCGGGTGTGCCTCACCTGCGGCCACGTGGGCTGTTGCGACAGTTCGCGCCATGGTCATGCCACCGCTCACTTCGACTCCACCGGTCACCCGTTGATACGGGGCATCGGAGGCGGCGACGAGTGGGCCTGGTGCTTCGTCGACGAGGTCTACCTCCGGCCACGTCAGGCGACCTGAGCGTGCGGTCCCGCCGCACGGACCCTAGCCGTCCCCCCGGCCGACGGTGGTGATGCGGGTGACGGCGTCCAGGGTGAGGGCGCGGTCGTGGGGTTGCTGGGCCAGGGCGCGGTGCAGGGTCAGGCCCTCGATGAGGGCGTCCAGCTGGCGGGCCGTGTCGGCGTCGAAGTGCTTCTCCAGGTGGGTGCGGCTGCCTGCCATCCACTCCTGGGTGAGTTCCCGGTAGGCCGGCCGGCGCGCGGCGAGGGTGTAGAGCTCCTGCGTCAGGACGAGGTCGCGCGGGCTCCCCTCGGACAGCGCGTGGATGAGGTCGGTCACTGCCGCCCTGGCCTGGTCGCGGTCGGCCGGGGGCGCCAGATACGCGTCGAACAGCGCCACGATGTGGCCCGAGAAGTGCCGGAACGCCTCGCGGAGCAGCTCGTCCATGCCGCTGAAGTGATACGTCATCGACCCCAGGGGCACGCCGGCACGTGCGGCGATCTTGCGGTGGGAGACGCCCGCGACCCCCTCGTCGGCGATGAGGTCGAGGGTGGCGGTGAGGATGCGCGCGCGGCGCCGGGGGTCGGTGTGTCCGGTGGCCATGGCGGCGGGCTCACAGGCTCCGCACCGGCCGGGCCGGATTGCCGACCGCCACGACGTTCGCGGGCAGGTCCTTGGTGACGACGGCGCCCGCGCCGACGACGGAGTTGTCGCCGATGGTCACACCGGGCAGGACGATCACGCCACCGCCGAGCCAGACGTTGTCGCCGATGGTGATCGGCTTCGCCGCCTCCAGCTTGTCCCGCCGCGGCTGCGGCTCCAGGGGGTGCGTGGGGGTGAGCAGTTGGACGTTGGGGCCGATCTGGCAGTCCTGGCCGATGGTGATGGCCGCGACGTCCAGCGCGGTCAGGTTGTGGTTGACGAAGGTGCGCGCGCCGATCGTGATGTTGCTGCCGTAGTCGACGTGGAGCGGCGGCCGCACGTGCGCCTCCTCGCCCAGCGCGCCCAGGAGTTCGTCGAGGAGCGGCCGGGCGGCGCCGGCGTCCTCGGCGTAGGCGGCCTGGTAGCGGGCGGCCAGGCGGACGGCCTGCTGCTGGCGGCGCGCGATCTCCGGGTCGTCGGCGATGTAGAGATCGCCCGCGAGCATGCGCTCCAGGTTGGTACGGGGGTCGTCCGGGAAGTAGTGGTCCGTCGTCATGCGTACGATCGTACACTCGAAGCGTACGAACGTACGTTACGGGGCGCGGCGCCCGGCCGCCGCGGCGGACGTCACGAACCGTGCCGTCCGGCCGAAGGCCGTGCTCCTCAGGCGGACCCTGCCGAGCTGAGCATCTGGACCGCCGCGCCCAGCCCGGCCGGACGCGTCAGACCGGGCTCCGTCGGCCTGCTCCAGCCGGGTCCGCAGAGCATGACCAGGCTCTGCGTGCGGGCGCCGCGCACCCCCCAGCGCGTCGCCGCGATGTGGCGGGCCAGCGGAAGACTCGCTGTGGCCCGCGACTGCGACCAGAGGGCCACCGCCGCGGGCCCGACGCGCTGGACCGCGGCCACGACCGTTTCGGTGGGGACGGCGGCGCCCAGCACCAGGGCGGGAACACCCAGTTCGGCCAGCGCCGCGCTGAGCGCCTCGATCGGCAGCGTGTGCTGCTCGCCGGGCAGGCAGGCGAGCAGCACGGGGGGCGCGGCGTGCGGCGCGTGCCGCAGGGTCGAGGTGACGTAGACGTGGCGCAGCGTGGCGGAGATGTGCCAGGACAGCAGGTGCTCCACCTCGATGTAGCGGTCGCCCGAGGATTCCCACCTGCGGCCGACCGCCCGGAGCGAGGGGACCATGATCTTCTCCCAGGCGCCGATCAGCCCGTAGGTGCTGACGGCGTGGGTGAGCCGCTCCTGGACGGCTACGGCGTCCAGGCGCACCGCGGCGCGCGCGAGTCCCACGCAGGCCTGCCGCGGATGCTCGGAAGACGCCCCGCTCCCGTGGCGCGCCGGAGGAGGGGACGGTACGGCGACCGGATGCCCCGTCTCCTCCCGGCGGTCTGCCGCGGGCGTCGCGTGCAGGGCGGCCGGGAGCGCCGCTCCGGTGGACGGGCGCTGTCTCGCGATCCGCGCGGCCTCCGCCGGAGGGACGCCACTCGCGGTCAGACGGCACATCTCCTGGACCGTGGCGACGTCCTCCGGCGTCCAGCGGCGATGCTTGCCCTCGTCGCGCACGGCCGGCCCGAGGCCGTACCGCCGATCCCAGCTGCGCAAGGTGGTGGGGGAGACCCCGAGCCTGCGCGCCAGGCAACCGGTGGTGATTCCGGCGTCGGACGTCTCCGCGGCACCCCGCGCATCGAGGTCCATCACAGGTTCCGCACGGTCGCGCGGCACGGCGCCGCGCGCTCCGGACCGCCGGGGCCGGACGGCGAGGACACGGGGGACGTCAAGGGACACCTGCCTCGTCTCGGTTGCTTCGGGATCCCGCCACCTCGGGGGACCTGCACGCTCTTCGCCGGAAAGGGCGCTCGTGGATGCACCGCCGGCCCCATTGCGTCTCCCGTGCCGAGAACGCCGCGGCCGCCCGCGGACACCCGGCCGCGGCGTGCATTGCCCGGCGCGGGCGTGGAAGAAGGGCCCCATGACTTCACTCACGCAACAGCACAACGCCGCCGACTTCTACGACTTCGAGACCGCCCTGACCGAGGACGAACGCGAAGTCCTCCTCAGGACCAGGGCGTTCATGCGCGACGAGGTCCAGCCGCTGGTGGCCGACCAGTGGGCCGACGGCTCCTTCCCCAGGGAGCTGATCGCCCGTTTCCGTGAGAGCGGGCTGGTCGGCCTGCCCTACGAGGGTTACGGCGATCACCGCCCCGCCGCCAGCCATCTGCTGACCGGGATGATGGCGATGGAGATGAGCCGGGTCGACGCCTCGGTCGCCACCTTCTTCGGAGTCCACAACGGGCTCGCCATGCACGCCATCCACGCCGGGGGCGACCAGGCTCAGCGCGACCGCTGGCTGCCCGGCATGGCGAGGATGGACACCGTCGGGGCGTTCGCGCTCACGGAACCGCTCGACGGCTCCGACATCGCGGCCGGCATGCACACCACCGCCCGGCGGGAGGGCGACAGCTGGGTGCTCGACGGCGCCAAACGCTGGATCGGCAACGCCACCTTCGCCGACCACATCGTCGTCTGGGCCCGCGACGTCGACGACGACCAGGTCAAGGGATTCGTCGTCGACGGCGGCACGCCTGGACTCAGGATCGAGAAGATCGCCCGCAAGACGTCGCTGCGCATCGTCGAGAACGCCGACATCACCCTCGAGGACGTCCGCGTCCCGGAGTCCGACCGGCTGCAGAACGCGTCCTCCTTCCGCGACGTCGCCGAGACCCTGCGCGCCACGCGCAGCGGCGTCGCCTGGCAGGCCCTCGGAGTCATGATCGGCGCCTATGAACTCGCCCTGCGCTATGCCTCCGAGCGGCAGCAGTTCGGTCGTCCGCTCGCGGGTTTCCAGCTGGTGCAGGACCTCCTGGTCAAGAGCCTCGGCAACATCACCTCGAGCTGGGGCATGCTGCTCCAGCTGGCCCGGCTCCAGGACGCGGGGGTGTTCCGCGACGAGCACTCGTCCCTGGCGAAGGCGCACGTCACCGCCCGGATGCGGGAGGTGGTGGCCTGGGCCCGGGAGATGTTCGGGGGAAACGGCATCGTCCTGGAGTACGATGTCGCGCGCTTCTTCGCGGACGCGGAGGCCATCTACTCCTTCGAGGGCACCAGGGAGATGAACACGTTGATCGTGGGAAAGGCGATCACCGGGCAGAGCGCCTTCGTCTGATCGCCGACGACTCGTCACCGGCGATCGTCGCTCGGCGAGCTCCTCGCGGGCACGGGCACGGGCTCCGGGGCGCCGCCGCCGGTGACCCGGACGACCGGGGCACTGAGAGTGACGAGTGACGAGGGTGGCCGAAAAGAACCGAAAAGCCTATATTCCTGTCTACCCCTGCCGGGTCCCGCGGCGCTCCGGGCGCCGGGGACAGGACTGCCCGAAAACGGGCGGCCGGGCGAACGGCGGAGGATCCCATGTTGTCTTCATCCCGCGACGATGCCCGTTCCGTGCTCCACGGCGGCATCCGTCGTGCGACGGCCGGGACGGCGGAAGGCGTATGAACTGGCGTGACTCGGCGGCCTGCCGCTGCGAAGACCCCGAACTCTTCTTTCCCATCCGTGAGGACGGCCCGTGGCGGCGGCAGATCGAGCAGGCCCGCTCGGTGTGCAACCGGTGCCCCGTGGTCAGTGCCTGCGGCGCCTGGGCGCTGCGCAACGGAGAGTCCGACGGGATGTGGGGCGGGATGACCCCGGAAGAACGCCGGACCCTGCGGCTCAGGCGGGTCGGCGGGAACAGCCCCGCCTGAGCCGGGCGCACCCCGCCTGAGCCGGGCGCATCCCCGCAGTGCCCTTTGGGGCGCACGCTCCTGGCCTGGGGCGGAGGAGCGGTCCGCCGGGGGCGGCCGGGCGCGGCGCCGACGGCACGGTGCTGATCCGATGCAGAGTCGATGCAAGTTGCCGGACAGATGTACGGCTCCGCATGCTGGACGCGTCGAATCGCTTCCTGCGACCGGCTGCCCGGAGTCCGTGGCTCCGCGTGGCCGCGCAGTGGCCCGGGCCCTCCGAGCCGGAACAGGTCCCTCCTGTACGAGGAGTAATCGCCATGACTGCACGGCAGGCCATCGAACCGACCCTCCGGTCCGCGCCGCTACCGGCCCCTGCCGAGGAGTCATCGGCGGACGACGAGATCGTCGCAGCCTTCATGGCGGGTGACGAGACAGGTGTGGCCGCCGTCTACCAGCGGTGGGGCCCACTGGTCTACACCCTGGCGCGCCGCTCCCTCGGGGACGCCCGCGAGGCCGAGGACGTCACGCAGGTCGTGTTCCTGGCGGCGTGGCGGGGACGTTCCGGGTTCGCCCCGGAGCGCGGCACCCTGGCCGCCTGGCTCACCGGGATCACCCGTCGCAAGATCGCGGACGCGCTGTCCGCCAGGACCCGGCGGGCCGAACTCGGCGCGGCGGCCCAGTCGTTGCTGCCCGCCACGGCGCCGGAGCCGGACACCCAGCCGGACGCCGTGATCGACCGGGTGATCATCGGCCACGAGCTGGCCAGACTCCCCGCCCCGCAGCGCCGCGTTCTCGGCCTGACGTTCTACGACGACCTGACGCAGAAGCAGATCGCGGAGGTGACCGGCTGGCCGCTGGGCACCGTCAAGAGCCACGCCCGCCGGGGCCTGCACCGGCTCAGCCGCTGTCTGCGGGACAGCGAGACGTTTCGCCACCTCGCATGAACGACGCACCGACGACATGAACGACGCACTGACGACGCGACATCGGCCCGCCTCCGGCCCCGGCCCCGCCACCGCTGCCGGGCCGGAGTCCGGTGCCCGGTGTCCGGTGCGGAGAACGGGCGGTCAGCCGGCGAACGGGCCGCGAACGACGCTGTCGCCGGAGTGGTCGGGTTTGCCGTTGTACGGCTGAACGGACACGTCGACCACGGAGTACTCCTGGAGGTCGATGTTGTCGGGGACGGGCAGTGCGGCGCGGCCGTCGGGGCCCAGGACGCCCATGGAGACCAACTTGGTGTGCGTGCGGTCCATGAGCCAGACCTCGAAGTAGCCGGACGTACGGGGCAGACCCTTCACCGTGATGTCGAGGGTGCGGCGCCCGCCGCCGTCGCTGAGCCGGGCGTAGCCGGCCGAGTCGGCGCGCAGTGAGTCGAGCCGCTCGGAGGCGGTCGACGGGACGCTCGCGGACTTCTCCTGGGTCATCCACCAGGTGACGGTGCTCCCCGCCGCCGCGCCGAGCAGCGCGGCACACGCGGCCAGCGCCACGGCGAAGCGGCCCGGCCTGCGAAGCCCTGCCCACGCCACGGTCCGTGCCGCCGTCCGTGCCGCGGGGCGGCCGGTCTCCGCGCCGGTGACGCCTTCCTCCTCCGTGCCGCGTGGCGGGCGGGCGGGGGACGGTGCCGTCCCGGCGTCGCGGTCGTGCCGGACGGCGATGCCGAGTTCGGCGGCGATGGAGTCCCACAGGCCGGCCGGCGGCTGGAGCAGGTCGTGCTCGTCCAGCGAAGACCCTCTGGCGCTCGTGACCACATGGCGCAGGGCCCGGAGTTCCCGCGCGCAACGGGCGCATTCGAGCAGGTGCTCCGCGGTGGGAGGGGACGGCTCCTCCCCGATCGCGATCAGCGCCAGTGTTTCGTCATCCGTGTGCTCCACCGTCCACCTCCAATCGGTTCTTCATCCGCATCAGTCCGCGCCGGGTGTGGCTCTTGACGGTGCCGAGCGGGAGACCGGTCCGCTCGGCGATCTGCGCTTGGGTGAGATCTTCGTAGAACGCCAATCTGAGCACCGTCTGCTGCTGTTCGGGAAGCCTGTCCAACTCGTTCGTCAGCAGGACGTGGTCCAGTACGGAGTCGGCCGGGGCCGCGGGCTGCCCGGGCGCGGCCGGCGACGTCGCCGAGGTGATCGCCTCCACGTCCCTCAAGTGCCGGGAGCGTCTGGTGAGGGCGTCGGCGACCTTCTTGTGGGCGATGCCCATGATCCAGGTCTTGAGCGACCCGCGCCCGGCGTCGTAACCCTTGCGGCCCTGCCAGGCTCCCACGAAGACCTGCTGAGTGACGTCCTTCGCCTCCTCGGCATCTCCCAGCTTCCGCGTCGCCACCGTGAACACCAGCGCACCCCACCTTCGGTATGCCTCGCCGAGGCACGACTCGTGACCGACCGCGAAGCCGTCTCCCAGGCCGGCGTCGGACATGGACGCCGCGGCCGCCACACCGGCGGCCAGGACCTCGGATCCGCCCCATCGTGATGTCACTTCGGTGCCTCCACCGCGGTGACCACCAGATTGTTCTGGTACCCGCCACGGTCGGGGAGGTAGGGGCCGGTGCAGGTGATGAGGGTGAGGACGGCCGGGCCGTCCCTGCGGAACGCGTCCGACGACGGCAGGTCCCGCTTGCCGATGGTGCGACGTGCGGTGACGCGGTACGCGGTCGCGTCGTCGTCCCCGCTCCTGACGAGCACCTCGTCGCCCGGTCTGACGTCGTTCAGGGCGTCGAGGACGCCCAGGCCGCGCCCCTTGGCGTCGACGTGGCCGACGACGACGGCGGAGCCCTGCGGGGAGCCCGGCGCGGGGGAGTAGCGGTACCAGCCGACGCGGTCGGGATCCTTCGGTACCTCGACCTGCCCGTCGCCCGTGACTCCCACCGGGTCGATCGGTGCGCGGACGTCGAGCCGTGGCAGCGCCAGCGACGTCGGCTCGGCGACCGGCTCGGCGACCGGCTCGGTGGCCGGGGCGGGGGTGCTGGGCGCACGCCCGTCGGCGGCCGTCGCGGGAGTCGTTTCCCGCGCCGGCCCCGCCGTCGGGGCGCCGGTGACCGCCGTCGCGCCGAAGTCGTCGGCGACGGGGGCCCGCTCTGCGGACCAGGAACCGGCGAGCAGGGCGGTGGAGACGATGAGCCCCGCCAGCGCGAACGCCAGCCCGACGAGGACGGGCCGCCGTGACGACCGCTTGCCCATGGAGAAGTCCTCCCTGCGCTGAGATTGCGGGGTGCCACCGCCGGGCGGCGGCACCCCTGCTGTGACGGGGGCCGTGTCCGGTGCGCCTATCGGCCCGAGGTGCGCAGCCTGAACAGCAGTCCGGCTGCGGCCAGGGCGGACACGGCGCCCAGGGACAGGGCGCCGAGCGGCAGGCTTTCGTTGTGCGCGGCGGCCTGGCCGCTCTCACCGGCCGGGACTCCGCTCGGGGCGGAGTGCATGCCCGTCAGCGTCTGGGTCTTGAGCGCCAGGTTCTTGTCCTGGGCGCTGCCCCAGGCGTAGACGACGGTGCTGGTGCCCTCGGCCAGGTTCAGCTCGGCCGGTCCGATCGCCACCGTGTCGGTGCCGGCCAGGACCACGTCGGCGGACACGGTCCCGGCCGGGACCTCGCCCTTGGCCTCCTTCGGGTTCTCCAGGCCCTTGAACACCGGCGTCCCGTCGGCTCGGACGTCGACCGCGGGGGCGGCGGCGACATGGCGGACGGTCAGCCGCGCCTGGCCGGCCGGCACCTTGGAGGTGTCGTTGACGAACGCGTCCAGCGCGGGTTTGCCGTCGGCGGTCAGATGGGCGACCAGGGTGGCGTTCGCACCGGCGGGCACGTCGACCGTCTTCTCGATGGCCGGAGTGCCGTCCGGCCCCTCACCGTCCTTGAATATCTTGATGTCGTACGAGCCGGCGTCCAGCTTCATCGGATCGGTGAGCGTTCCGGGCTTGAAGTCGGGGATCAGCTCCTTGTCTCCCGCGTAGACGTCGACCGTCAGGCCCGGTACTCCGTGGAGCACGGAGACGGTGGCCTGGTCGCTCGCTGCTTGCGGCTGGGCGAGTGCGGGGGCGGCGGCGGACAGGGTGACTGCGGCACCGACGGCGAGGGCGGCACCTGCAACGCGTGCGGTCATGGCGGCTCTTCCCTTCGTTCGAGCTCGTCTCGAATCTGTGAGGACGCATTCCGCCGCCTGTGGCGCCTTGGTTTCACTTCCGGCCGATTTTTTCTTCCGCCCCGGACCCAGGGGGAGAACCACCGCCCGCCGGCGGCGACCCGACGGGGTCGTCGTGGGCCCGTACGTCCGCTGTCCGGCCGCGACCGGTCCCTTTCGCCGGCGTCGGGACCAGCGGTGCGGGCCGTCCCCGTCCGGGAGGCTCGAACAGTTGCCATTTGACAACTATGGCCGTGAGACAAGAGAGTGGAACGGGGCGCTGGCAGGAGGGATCCAGGAATGTTCCAGTGGGCGGGGACCGCTCTGCTCGCTGGCGACCGGCGCCGGGCGGAGGGTGGTGCGACGGACGCCGTTGCGCGTCACTCAGGCGGTCCGGCTGCCGACGTCCTGGGCGTCGTCGTGTATCTGCACCGCCGCCGCGTCGCAGAACGCCTCGAGCCCTTGCAGCAGTGCGGTGCGCTGCGCGGGGGACATCTGGTCGAGCACCGCCCGCAGCACCTTCTCCCTGCGTGCGCGCAGGTCGGCGAGGAACGCGGTGCCCCGGCCGCTGAGATACAGGCGCACTTCGCGCCTGTCGTTCGGGCTCACCGTCCGCTCGACGAAGCCGGCGGCCTGGAGGCGGTCGCACAGTCTGCTGGCCGACGGCGGTGTGGAGGCGAGAGCGTCGGCGAGGGTGCGCAGGTTGATGCCTTCGTGATGCTCCAGAATGAGCAGGACGCGCAGTTGCGACGCCGACACGGGGGCCGTCGAGGCCCTGCCCCACAGGACTTCCAGCAGCTCCGCGGCCGTGGAGGTCACGCGAGCGACCCCGTCTGGCTCTGGGTGGGGGCGGAAGGAAGCCACAGTCACACTCTCGTAGGCACCGGGACAAGCGTCAGCGTACTAGGCGATCGAGCCGGCCAGAGAGGGAACCGCCACGGGCACGGCTGCTCCGCAGTGGGTACCCGCCAGGTGGGCCAGGCCTGCTCCATCCGACAAAAGATTGGTGTACTTCCCAACGTGAAGAGATTCGTGACCGCAGAGCGCGCTCTGCGCGCGGCGGCACCGGACAAGTTGCTCGAGGCGGTCCGACGCGTTCTCGTCGAGCAGTACGCGGCGGAATCCGTCGAACTCTTCATGGCCGACTACGGCCTGACCGTTCTGCAACCGGTGTCCGGGCTGCCGCAGATCCAGGAGTCGGTGCCGGCGCACCATGGCCCGGTCGGCCGTGCCTTCGGGGCCCAGGAGGCCTTCGTCGAGGGCGTCTCGGACGGCCTGGTGTGCGTACACCTGCCCGTCACCGTCAGGGGAGACCGTCTCGGTGTCCTGTCGGTGACCCTGCCGGGCGGCGATCACGCGCGCGACAGCCTCCAGGAACTGACGGAGATCGCGGAGGTCCTCGGGCACGAGGTGGTCGTGGCGGAACGGGACACGGATCTCTACCTCCAGGCGCGGCGCAAGGACCGGCTGACCCTGGCCGCGGAGATGCAGTGGCAGTTGCTCCCCGGCCGTTCCTGTGCCCGCCCGGAGTTCGAACTGGGGGCCCAGCTGGAGCCCGCGTACGCGATCTTCGGCGACAACTTCGACTGGTCGTCGACCGCCGACCGGCTCATGCTGTACCTCTCCAACGGCATGGGCGAGGGCATAGAGGCCTCCTTGCTGACGAACCTGGCCGTCAACGCGCTGCGCAACGCCCGGCGGGCGGACCTCTCGCTCGCGGACCAGGCGGCGCTCGCCGACCAGGCGGTCTACGCCCACTACCGGGGGCACCGCTACCTGTCCGTCCTCATGTTCGAATTCGATCTCGCCGGCGGACGGGTCCAGGTGGTGGACGCCGGCTCCCCGCAGATGCTGCGCCTGCGCAACGGCAGGGTGGAGCGCGTCACCTTCGAGGCACAGCTGCCGCTCGGCATGTTCGAGGAGACCGACTACGTGCCCCAGGAGTTCGAGGTCGAGCCGGGTGACCGTCTCGTCTTCGTCAGCGACGGGGTCTACGCGGTCGCCTCCCCGGGCGGCGAGACGTACGGCGACGCCGCGCTGGCCCGGGCGATCCTGTCCACCCGGCTGCTCCCGGCCGCCGAGGTGCCCCGGGCCGTCCTGCGCGAACTGACGGGCCACCGCGGTGACGCGGTCCCGAGTGACGATGCCCTGGTGGTCTGTCTGGACTGGCGCGGCCGACAGCCGTGAGGGCCGGGCACGGGAGCCCTTGCCCGATTCCGGTGATGACGTGTTGTTCGCGTCTCGCCCCACCCGCTAATGTTTGCCGTACGGCAAGTATTGGCTGATCGCCCTCCGCGAAGTGGCCGAGCGGCCCCGCTCGGAGGGGGGAGATGCAGATGCCGGGAACGCGAGCGGCCGCCGGACCGGCGGTACGGCGGGAGGGTGTGTTCCCCGGTCGGCTCCGGGCCCCGATCCCCGTGCGGCCCCTTCCCGGCGCCACCTCCACCGCCCCCTCCCCGGCCGCGCACGGGATCCCGGCCGGTATGTCACCCGCCGCGGCCCGCACCCGCACGGAAGCGGGGCCCGCCTCGCGTCCCCTGCACCCCGCCCACGGTGTCGACCGCGCGGGAGGACCGCTCACGCGCTTCGTGACGGGCGCCCCGTCCGTGGGCGCGGAGGGCGGCCGGTGAACGACGTCTCGCGCCGCACCGTCACGATGAGCCTGCCCATCGCGTCGGACGCCGACCTGGCCCGGGTGCGTCAGCGGGTGCGGCAGGCCGCGACCGAACGCGGTTTCGCTCTGGTGCCCCTGACCAAGCTGCTCACCGCGGCCAGCGAGCTGGCCCGCAACACCCTGGTCCACGGCGGCGGCGGACAGGTGGAGATCGCCACTCTGGACCGCGGGGCACTCCGCGGGCTCCAACTGGTCTTCACCGACAAGGGGCCGGGCATCCGCGACCTCGACCAGGCCATGACCGACGGCTACACCTCCGGCGACGGCCTGGGCCTGGGGCTGAGCGGAGCCAGGCGGCTGGTGCAGGAGTTCGCCGTCGACAGCCGGCCGGGGCACGGCACCACCGTCACCGTCGGCGCCTGGGTTTCCGGCATGCCGTCGCCCCGGCCTGCTTCGGAATGACCTGACGGGGCGAGAACGGGTGCACGGTAGGGCGCGGTGCGCGATGCGGTGCCCGCCGCGGTCGAGCCGGCCTCCCCCGGGCCGGCCGCGCGGAGTGCCGCTCAGACCTTTCGGGCCGCAAACGGACGGGGCGCATCCGGGCGTCGTGTCCGTGCCTCGTGTCCGGGCCGTCGTTCGTCCGAAGCGTCCTGGGCCGGGAGGCGACCGGGATAACGTGGAGAGGTCGAGGGGATAGGGGAGAAGGTGGACGCCTTGAACACTTCACAACCGGTCCCGTCCGCGGAAAGCCAACTGCGTGCCGCTCCGCCCGACGCGCTGGTCGCCACGGCCCGGCGTCTGCTCGCCGACCGGGTCGGCGCCGAGCAGGTGACCGTGTTCCTGGCCGACTACGGGCTGAGCGTTCTGCAGCCGGTCACGGACCTGCCGCACACCGGCGATCCCGTCCCCGCCCACGAGGGACCCGTCGGACGAGCCTTCCTCGGCCAGGTCCCGGTCGTCGAAGTCACCGACGACCCGGCCCCCGTCCACCGCGTTCATCTGCCGATGACCGTGCGCGGTGACCGGCTCGGCATCCTGTCCGTCCGCCTGCCCCGTGCCATGACGGACCCCACCACGGTGCTCCAGCTCACCGACTTCGCCACCGCACTGGCCCACGAGGTCACCACCGCAGACCGGGACACCGACCTGTATCTCCAGGCTCGCCGCACCCGGCGTCTCACCCTCGCCGCCGAGATGCAGTGGCAGCTCCTTCCCGGCCGGGGCTGCGCCCGCCAGGAATACGTCATCGGAGCCCATCTGGAACCCGCCTACAGCGTCGGCGGCGACAACTTCGACTGGTCGACCGGAGCCGACCACCTGACTCTCAGCGTCACCGACGGCATGGGCCAGGGCATCGACGCCTCCCTGCTCACGGGCCTCACCGTCGGAGCCCTGCGCAACGCACGCCGCGCCGGCATCGGGCTTGCCGATCAGGCCTGCCTCGCCGACCAGGCACTCTTCGCCCAGTACCGCGGCAAGATGTACTCCTCGACCCTGCTGCTCCGGTTCGATCTGGACTCCGGCACCGTGCACGCCGTCGACGCCGGCTCGCCGTTGCTCTACCGTCAGCGCGGCGACACGATCGAGCAGATCGAACTGGAGGCGCAGCTGCCGCTGGGCATGCTCGAGGAGACGCTCTACGAGGAGCAGACCTTCACGGTGGAACCCGGCGACCGGCTCATCGCGGTGAGCACCGGCATGCACGGCGCCCGCGACGCCGAAGGCGGATCGTTCGGGGACCGTGCCCTGCGGCAGACCCTCAGTGCCACACGCCGGGAGTCCCCGCACGAGGCGGCGCGCGCCATGGTCTCCGGTGTCATCGAACACTTCGGAAGCAGGCACCTCGCAGCCGACGCCGCGGTCGTCTGCCTGGACTGGCACGGCCGCACGAGTGGGACGGCACGGCAGACGCCACCGGCGTCCTGACTCCCCTCACCCGGGGCCGGGATGCCGCGACGGTGACGGTCCGGCACGACGTGCCCCGAGGAGAGCCCTCAGCCCACGGCGCAACGCGTCCCTGTCGGCTGGTTCCAGCACCCCCAGAGCGACGGCGAGAGCCCGGGCGCGACGCCCGGCGACCTCTCCGAGCACGTCCTGACCGGCCGCGGTCAGCATCAGCTGGACCTCGCGGCGTTTGCGCGGATGGAACGAACGGTCGAGCAAGCCGGCCGCCTCGAGGCGGTCACACAGCCGGCTTGCCGTGGGCAGTCCGATGTCCAGACACTCCGCCAGGGCCGTGAGATTGAGGCCCGGCGTGACCTGCAGCGCGCGCAGTGCCCGCAGCTGATGCGGCGACAACCGCAGCGTCGCGTCGTGCGCGGCGGCGGACCAGAGGTCCGCCAGGCTCTCCACGGCATCAGCGATCTCGAGGGCCATCGCCTCCGGGCCGTCAAGGGGTCCGTTGGCCTGGTCGTCGCCGGGGCCGTCGAGATGCGTCACTAATCAGTCACTTTCAGTAAGCCTGAGGCACTGTGAACACCCATGCTCATTCAAACGCAGTACCCGAGGAACTGACGAGCAAGCGACCGTTGATGTGTGCGATCGCAGATGAATGTGCGCGCATATGCCAAAAGGGTGCGGCTCCCGGGTCCGCCCCGGCGGCGACACCCCGCTTCGGGGCTCCCATGTGAACGAAGAGTGAAGGTTCGCCGGGTCTCGGGCAGGGGTGAAGAGGGCGGTAGCCCCCATTTTCAGGGGTATTGGCGATTCGAGGGGATGTGACGTCGCACCGGTCCCGGGTCTCGTGGTTGCACCACGCACCCACCTGCGCGATTGTTGTTCTCCGACAACTGTCTTCTTCGCTGAGTGAGGTGAGGGTCCACGCGCAGGGGCCCCGCGGCATGACTTCCTTCCCGGACGCCCCCAGCAACGGTGGCGCCAGCACGCCGATCGCTGCCACCGCCCCCCATCCGGTGATCGTCCTGACCCCGGACGGGCACGTCGTGGAACTCAACGGCGCCGCCTCCGATCTCCTGCCCGCGGCCCGGTCCGGCCAGAGCCTGTCCGTACCGCCCTGGCTCGCCGCCGCCAACGAGCGTCTCCACCCGGAACCCGTCAGCGGCGCGGTGGACGACCGCTTCTTCTCCGCCCACCCGTCCGTCCTGCCCGACGGGGACACCGCGTGGTGGC
Source organism: Streptomyces sp. NPDC088766 (assembly GCF_044750845.1). Lineage (NCBI taxonomy): Bacteria > Bacillati > Actinomycetota > Actinomycetes > Kitasatosporales > Streptomycetaceae > Streptomyces > Streptomyces sp. NPDC088766. The sequence continues at coordinate 205,441 of NZ_JBIVKQ010000008.1, forward strand.
TCGTCGACGAGACCGCGTACCGGTCGATGCTCGAGGAACTGGAGGCGGAGCGCGGGCGCACCCGGTTCCTCACCGAGGCCTCCAGCGCTCTTCTCGCCTCACTGAACGTGAGCCGCTGCATGGAGGTCACCGCCCGCCTGGCCACCGAGCACCTGGCGGACGCCGCGCTGGTCGTCGCCCCCACCGCGGCCAGGAAACTGCCCCTGGTCGTCTGCGACCACACGGGCGAGGTGACCCACACCACGGCTGCCGGGGCACCGGACACCGTGCCGGGCCTGGCCGAGGCGCTGCGCGGCTTCCCGCCGGTGCCCTCGCGGTGGATAGATCCCGCCGCGGCACCGCACTGGCTGGTCCCCCCGGGATTCGGGGAGGTCGGTTCGCTGGTCATCACACCGCTTCCGGGCCACGGTGTGCCGGCCGGCGCGCTGGTCCTGCTGCGCCGTAGCCACAAAGCCGCCTTCACCGGTGCGGAGGAGGCGCTGGCCGGGCTGTTCGCCGCCCGGGCCGGCGCGGCGATGTCGGCCGCCCGTCTCTACGCGGAGCAGAACTCGATCTCCGACACGCTCATGCGGGAACTCCTGCCGCCCACCCTGCGGCAGGTGCAGGGCGTCGAGTTCGCCGGGGGCTATCGGCCCAGCAAGGACTCCGAGCGCGTGGGCGGCGACTTCTACGACGTCCACCCGCCCACCGAGGACTCTCCCGAGACGCTCGCCGTACTCGGGGACGTGGCCGGCAAGGGTCTGGAAGCCGCCGTACTCACCGGCAAGATCCGCAATACGCTGCACGCTCTGCTGCCCATGGCAGACGACCACGACAAGATGCTGAGGCTGCTGAACAACGCCATGCGCAACAGCCACCACACCCGCTTTGCCACCCTGGTGCTGGCGTCCGTCCGCCGCGAGAACGGCGACGTGATGCTCCGCCTGACCTCGGCCGGCCATCCCACACCACTGATCGTGCGCGGCGACGGAACGGTCGAGGAGGCCGACACCCGGGGGACCCTGATCGGCGTCATGCCGACCATCACCTCCCGGACCGCGGACATCAGGCTCGCCCCGGGCGAGACGTGCCTGATGTTCACCGACGGCGTCACCGAGGCCAGGGGCGGCCCCCTGGGCGACACGATGTTCGGCGAGCAGCGCCTCCGGCGTGCCGCACAAGAGTGTGCCGGCATGCCCGCCGAGGCCGTCGTCGAACGCATCCAGATGGTCGCCTCCCAGTGGATCGGCAGCGGCCGCCACGACGACATCGCCCTCATGGCCATCACCGCTCCGCGCGGCGCCCACCTCAGTGCCGTGGACGGAACGACCCGAGGCAGGTACACGGCATGACCAGCCACATCACCGACACCCAGGAGGGCTCGCGCCGGCCCTGCGCCGACGCCGGCCCGACCTCACCGCACGACGGCGAGCAGGCTTCTCGCTGGGCGGACGGACTCTGGACGGCCGTCCGGGCGGGAGACGAGCACGCGGCCGTCGACGTCGTCACCGAAGCCCTGCGCACCGGGCTGGAGCCCGAGGCGGTACTGCTGGACGTCATCGGATCCGTCCAGCGCAAGGTCGGCGGCGAGTGGGCGGCCGGCCGCATGAGCGTGGCGGACGAGCACGTCGCCACCGCCATCAACGAGCGGGTCATCGCCGCCCTGCCCAGCAATCGGCCGGCCGTACCGCACGCTCGCGTCACCGTCGCCTGCGTGGACCAGGAATGGCACGCACTGCCCGCACGCCTGGTGGCGGAGACGCTACGGCTCCGCGGCTGCCGGGTGGACTACCTCGGCGCGCAGGTGCCCACCGCCCATCTGATCAGCCACATCCACCGCACCGGACCGGACGCGGTGTGCCTGTCCAGCTCCCTGCCGACGCGCCTGCCACTCGCCCACACGGCGATCACCGCCGTCCAGGCCACCGGCACCCCGGTCATGGCCGGAGGTCTCGCCTTCGGCGCCGACGGCCGATACGCCCGCCTGCTGGGCGCCGACGCGTGGGAGCCCGACGCGCGGGCCGCCGCCGACCGGCTCGCCTCCGGTCTCCTGGCCCGGCCGGCGGCCGCCCACCAGACGATCGACGACCTGCCGCATCTGGGCGACCAGGAGTACACCCTGGTCGCGAGTGCCTCCACCCGCCTGGTGCGCGAGACGTTCCACTCCCTCGAACAGCGTTTTCCGCCCATGAAGGCCTACAACGACGAGCAGCGGGAACGGACAGCTGAGGACCTCGCCCACATCGTCGACTTCCTGACCGCAGCCCTGTACGTCGACGCCCCCGAGATCTTCACCGACTTCCTGACCTGGACCGCCGACCTCCTCACCGCCCGGGGAGTGCCCGCGCGGTCCCTCGTACCCGGCCTGGAACTGCTGGAGGAGCAACTGCGCGACTTCCCCCGTGCTCGCCGTTTCATCGATGCCGGACGAGCCGCGCTCGCCCCCTGTCCCTGACCCCGAGACGCTGGACGAATCCTGTGACTACCTCGCCCGACGCAGACCCCGTGCAGACCCCGTCCCCGACCGGCCGCCACACCGTACGCCTGGCCCTCGAAGGGGACCTGGACTACGACACCAGCGGCGACGTGCTCCACCAGGTGAGACTGGCCCTCCTGGACCGTGAGCACGTCGAGGATCTGCGCCTGGACTGCCGTCGGCTGGAGGTGGTCGACTCCATGGGGCTGTCGACCCTGCTGCAGATCCACCGTTCCGCCCGTCAGGACGGCGTCCGCTTCCACCTGGACAACATCGGACCGACACTGCGGCGCCTGCTGGAACTCACCGGCACCTACGACTACCTGACCGCCTCCCGTGAGGGTGATCAGCCGGCCGACAGCCGGCCCCGCCCGACCTGACACGACGACCGTGCCGCCCGGCAGCCCCGGCACCCCGGTGTCCGCTGTCCCGGGCACGGCAGTCCCGGGCACGGCGGCGGACAGCACGGCCCGCACGGCCGCGCCCGGCCTCTCCCCGTCGAGGTGAGCCCCGAGGCCGCCGCGGCAGCCCACTTCACCCCCGCGTCGAAGGCGCCGTCCGGGCGTATGCCCCGGCCGCGTGACGGAGTCGCGCGTACCGTTGACGGTGATGAACGAGGCGATGCGGTGAGCCCCGACGAAGACCCGGCCGGGTCGCCGGGCCAGGGGAACCTGCCCGAGTTCCGGCCGCACCCGGACGAGCGGCCGGAAGACGTGGCCCGGCAGCTGCGCACCCTGGCCAGGGCGAAGGACCGGCTGCAGGGGCTGTTGTCGGCAGTGCTGGCCATCGGTGGCGACCTGGACCTGCCCACGGTGCTGCACCGCATCGTCACCACCGCCATGGACCTGGCCGAAGCCCGCTACGGAGCACTCGGCGTCCTCGCCCCTTCCGGTGATCACCTGGAGCAGTTCATCACCGCGGGCCTCTCGGACGACGAGCGTGCGGACCTCGCCGGCATCGACTTCCCCCACGGGCGGGGCGTCCTGGGCCACCTGATCCACCACCCCGAACCGCTGCGCGTGGACGACATCCCGTCGCACCCCGCCTCGGTCGGCTTCCCGCCCGGCCATCCGCCCATGCGGACCCTGCTGGGCGTGGCCATCACCGTCCGCGGCGAGATCTACGGCGACCTCTACCTCTCCGAGCGGCGCGACGGCCGGCCGTTCGACGAGGACGACGAGGAGGTCGTACGCGCCCTCGCCGGCGCCGCCGGCATCGCCATCGAGAACGCCCGCCTGTTCGGCTACGTGCGCGACAGCGCCGAACAGTTCCAACGGCTGCTGCTGCCCGTGCTGCCCGACCTTCGCCCGTTCTCCGGTGCCGCGGTCTACCGAGCCGCCGCCGAGCCGGCCAGTGTCGGCGGGGACTGGTACGACGCCGCCGTCCTGCCCGACGGGGCGTGCGCGGCGGTCATCGGCGACGTGGTCGGCCACGACCTGCACGCGGCCGCCGCCATGGCGCAGGCCCGCAACATGCTTCGCGCCCTGCTGTACGACCGCAAGTCCCCGCCCAGCTCGGTGCTGACCCAGCTCGACCGCACCGTGCACGCCATCACCGACCTCCCGGTCACCACCGCCTGCCTGGCCAGGATCGAACCCGCCACCGAGGGCTGGACACTGCACTGGAGCACCGCCGGTCACCTGCCGCCCCTGGTGCTCGGCCCCGATGGGCGCACCGAGTACCTGCACGCCGACCCGGGCGTCCCCCTCGGTGTCGACCCCGACATCCACCGCCCCGATCACACGCACCCGCTGTCCGCGGGCGACACCGTCCTGTTCTTCACGGACGGCCTGGTGGAACACTCCGGTCACCCGATCGACGACCGCCTGGCCGCCCTCGCCGACCTCGCGGCGATCCACGCCGGCCGCCCCCTGGGCGACCTCGTGCGCACACTCGCCGACCACCACCCGAGCGACGGCCACGACGACATGGCCGTCCTGGCCGTCCGAACTCCCACCGGAGGGTGACGTCCGCGGCGCGGTTGAAGCAGGGGTCGGTGTCGACTTCGCGGCGGGCGCCGTGTGAGCCGGACGCGGGGGGTGTCGTCCTCCAGGACTACTACGAGGTCCCCGTGGACCTGGAAGCCGTGATCCGGGTGTACGCCCTTCGGCTGCTGACTCAGGAACTCGTGGCGTCGCTGAACCCCGAGGTCGACTTGACCGACCTGGTTCAGGACGTCTCCGGGATCGGCTGTCCGCAGCAGGGCCGGGGGCGGCCTGAATGCCTGCCCGGGAAGTGAGACCCGGGTCGGTGACTGCCATGATGCCGGCATGGCCGCCGACATAGCGTTCTTCCTCGCTCCTGATGACCGGACTGCCGCCGCGACGCGTGTGGGCGGCCCTGGTCGCGCTTTCGAGACTGTGACCTGCCACTTCATCGAGCCCGACAGTGCCGTCGTCGAGTGGGACATGTACTTCGAGGCGCCGTCCGCCGAGCTCCCGCCGCTCGAGCAGCTGCACGCGTGGGAGTGGCCCGGCTGGGTCGCGCCCGCCTTGAACGACGGCGCCGAGGTGTTCGTTGTGCCGGGACGGTTGACACGGGCGTTGGCCGCCGCTGGTTCCGGCGAGCTGCGCGAGCTTGCCGCTCGCTGGACCACGAGGCTCAGGCACGCCGATGGAGACGACATGACCGACGACGATCCGCTGGCGATCCTGCAGGGGGTTGCCCGACTCGCCGCGTCTGCCGTGAACTCGGGCGGCGGCCTCTACTGCTGGAGTTGTTGACACACCAGTCGCGGCCACCGGCGACGCCAGGCCGGGCCGCACAGGAACACGCTGCAGAGGTCTCGTGGGCACTCGCGCGCGGGACGGCTCGCGCGGGAGGTCGCGGTCCCGGATTGTGGTGATGCCGGCGCCCGCTGCCGACGGGTCGTCCTCTCACACGGTGGCGGAGCACGCAGGCGGGCAGCGGCGGACGGTCACACCAGGTGCGGCGCTGCGGACGGTCACACCCGGCCGGTGCCGTAGAAGCGCACGTAGTCGACCGTCATCGTCGCCGGAGAGGGTGTCGAGGTGTCCGGAGGGCCCGGCCAGTCACCTCCGACGGCGATGTTGAGCAGCAGGTGCATGTCCTGTTCGAATACCCAGTCGCGCGGTGCGGGCAGCTTCGACGGAGTCAGGGTGAAATACGGCTTCCCGTCGACGGACCAGGTGATGCGGCGCGGCTGCTTGTCGACGGCGTACGTGTGGAACGCCTGCGACGCGTCGGCCGGAAGGGCGGTGGAGCCGCCGATCCCGTTCTCGTTGAAGTAGGTCGGTCCGTGCGCGGTGCCGTACACCGTTCGCGGTTCTCCGCCCACCACCTCGCAGATGTCGATCTCGCCCTGCCCGGGCCATTCGACGCCGTTGTCGCCCAGCATCCAGACAGCCGGCAGCAGTCCTGTGCCGGTGGGCAGCTTCGCGCGGATCTCCGCGCGTCCGTGAGTGAGCGCGACCTTTCCCTCGGTGGTCAGACGGGCCGACGTCCAGGTACAGAACTCCGTTGTGTAACAGGGAAGTTCCGAGTCCGAAGGGGCCGGCCGCGCCGAGATCAGGAGGTGACCCGTGCCGTCGAGCGCGGAGTTGGCCGCGTCGTCCGTGTAGTACTGCAGTTCGTTGTTGCCCCACCCCTCGGCGTCCCGGTTCCCGATGTCGGTGTTCCACGATCTTTCCGACGGACGGGTGGCCGCCGCCCCGTCGAACTCGGCCCGCCAGAAAGGCTTTTCCCGGTCTGCTGGGGAGCGCGTGTCCGGGACGGAAGCACATCCGCACAGCAGTCCACCCAGCGCCAGCGCGAGTGCCAGGCGGGTACGTCGATTCATCGCGCCGCTCCCGAGAGGTCGTGCAGAGAGGTGAGCGCAGCCGGTTTCCTCGCCTGCGGGGGGTGACCGAAGCGGCGGGGACGAACGCTGTGCGCCATGCGCAGACCCTACTGAACGACTGCTTCAAAGGGTGCGGCGGGCGTTCGGCTCCGCGCCGTCAGGCCTGCCGATCGCGTGTGACGCACCGTCGCCGTCGAGCGCTCCACGGGGAGCGTCACCTACGCTCCGGACGGCAGGACGGCCCCGTCCGGCTGCGGGATCTCGGCATCCCCGACCGGGCCACCGCTCCGTGCCGACCGGTGGGCCCCGTCGACCGCCGGGCCCGCGTCGCCCGCGGCTCACCGGCCCGCACGCCGGCCGTTGCACTGTCGGCCGTCCCGCGCCCCGGAAGGCGGCCCACCGACGCGATCGCCGCCAACCCGATTGCCGCGAACGTGCCGGGGTATGCCTCTCGCCGTATTCGTCGGGGAGGGGACCATGAGCAGCGACAGCGACAGCGACAGCGACAACGACGACGGGCACGGCGGGGGAACGCGGAGCCGCCGCGAATTGCTCTGGCGCATCGGCATCGCGGTCTTCTTCGTGGCCCTCATCATCTTCTTTGCCTCGATCTACGAGGACCCCGGCCCGGTATGCGGAACGGGCCAGGACAAGGGCCCCTGTTGAAGCACTCGAGGGAGGCCGGCCACGCACACCGCCGCTGAACGGCATGTCTGCCGCGGCCCCGGACTGCGAGTGCTCCGGGTGCCGCAGTTTCGTCGTCGCCCCGCCGCCGGCGCCGTCTCACCCAGCCGTGTGGAGCTCAGCTCCGCGGTCTGCCGGCGGCCGGTCAGGACCGGGCGGATCCGGCGGGTTTCGCCGTGTCCACGGTGGGCGAGAAGTCGGCGCGTGCGGCACTGCACGCGCCACCCGTCGCCCCGGCCGTCGCCCCGGCCGGAAGTGCTTCTTCACCTGTCGGCATGCGTACGGAGGGCTCGACGACTGGTGTCGTCCGCCTGACGGGGAGGTCTCGGCAGGGGGTCGCTGTAGTGGTGGGCCGCGATCCGGGCGTCGTGCTGTGCGTTGAGCAGACGGATCAGCAGTACTCCGATGCCGGTCGCGAGGATGATCGCCGCGATGAGGATGAGGGTTTCCACGGAAACTCACCTCCGGGTGTTTCCGGGCAGCGGGAGGGCGCGTCGGCCCATGGGGGACCCGAAGGGGGACATGCAGGCCCCGCCCTCGCTCTCCCAGCCTGCTTCCCGGCGCAGGGCGTCGCCAATGCCGCGCCCGATCACGGCCTCGTCGGCCATCAGGGCTCCGGCGGTGAGGACGCTCCCGGGGATCGTCGCGGCGGCCATCAAGCGGGCCGCGGCGGCGGGCTCCGTCTCGGGCGGGATCACCAGCAGGTCCCAGCGGCCGACGGTGTAGGAGAGCAGAATCAGCTTGTCGGGGTGCTGTTCGGTGAACCAGCCCACGTGCACGGTGTGCCCGGCCACGGGCACCTTGCGCGGGATGACGGGCCAGCGGGTGGGGTTCACGGTGACGCGTGTGATGCGTCCCCAGACGTCGTCGAGTGCGGCCACGAGCGGCGGAAGCTCCGCCTCGAGATTGCGTGAACAGGGCCACCAAGCCCCGTCGAGCTGGCCGGCGAGGGTGGTCTTCGGGGTGAGGGACAAGCGTGCCGGGAGCTCTGGGGCGAGATCGCGCGGCGCGGTCCGGTCGAGGGTGGTGGTCATGGTGCGGACCTGCCCCCGGGCTGCCCGTCGGCAGCCCGGTTTTCCGTGATCGCCGGAAACGACACCTGCGTGAAAGCCGGTGTGCGAAGTGCTCCCGGTGCTTTCATTGTACATCTGTTCGATGTGGTGTGACCGCCTTGACCAGGTATTTTCCGACGGAAGTGCAGAGGCGAGGGCCGTGGAAGCACCGTGAAACGACGGCAGGCGCACGCACATCGCCGACCGGGCACCGGCAGCGGTCCCACCTGCGACGAGGTGACGGCTTCACCTCGCAGACGGGTGGACCCGCCATGGCCGACTCCGGCACCCCCGGACGCCCCGCTGCTCCTGCCGGAGGTGATCCACCAGGCGCTGAGACCCGGTACGCCCTGGAGGCCACGAGCTCCCGAGAGGGAGTCCGGCCTGGCTCGCGGCGCGTTCGTCCACCACGTCGCCTCCACGTCGCGCGCCAAAGCCGCGGTTCGTCCCCGAGCACCTGGCGCGGCAGCCGGAGGCGTCCGACGGAGTGGCCCCACGGGTGTGGTCCACGATGACCACCGTGCAGCCGCGGCTCGCCGGTTCCACGGCCGTCGAGATGACAGGCGCGCGGGGACCCCCAGGCCCGGCGAGCACAGCAGGACCGACCGCCTGCCGCGGTCGTCGGCAGGGGCGGCCGAGGTCGCGTCCGTCCGGATGGCGGCCCGGTCCACCTCGCCGGGACGGGCCAGTCCGAACGAGCCCGGCTCGTCCACGAAGCGCGCGGCGCCGGGCTGCATGTACGGCCGGCGGGAGCATCCGCTCACCGAACGCGCCGGACACCGGATACCGGCCATCGGCTCCCGTTCCCCGTCGGTGCCCCAGGTGCCGGGCCGGTCGCGGTCGGCGAGTGGCTCTGCCTCTACGGATTCGCATGCCGGCCGATCCGGCCCCGGACCCCGCATCGACACACCCGCCCACAGGGGGAGCCGATTCCTGGCGTTCCACCGAGCGCCTTCTCCCACCTTTTCGGGGCCGGGGACACCCCGAGGTACCAGATGGCCAACAGCAAGGAGTCCTCCGGTTCCGACGGGCCCCGGAGCGGCTCCTGCCCGTTTCGGTACCGGTGGGAACGGACCGCCCGGTCGACGTCGCTCACGCCAAACACAACCATTCGGCGGCGTCATGAGTCTTCGTCAGCGATCACGTGATGATCGCACTGACGAGGAGACCATCATCACCGCCATACGTAAGACCCTGACCGGCGCCGCAGTTGTCGGCGCCGTCCTGGCAGGTTCGGCCGCCTGCGGCACCGTGGAGCAGCTCTCCGCCGGGAGGAAGCTCGACCAGGCCTTCGAGAAGCTCGCCGCGCAGAAGACGATCTCCTTCGAGCTCGATCTCGACACCGACGCCCGGAGTCTGAAGGCGCTGGACGCCTCGTCGGACCCGGAGCCCGGTGAGGAACTGCCCGACGAGGTCGCTGAGCTGTTCAGTGGTGCGAAGATCAGCGTCACTGTGCAGTCGAGGAAGCCGATCGAGGAGTCCGGGGAGAAGGACTACGTCGGCATGGCCCTGAAGATCAGCAACAAGGACGGCGACCTCACCGAGTACCGGGTCGTCGGCGACTACACCTACATCCGCTCCGACGTGAACACGCTCGGCAAGGCGATGGGCTTCCCCGTACCGTCGGTGAAGGACCTGCCCCCGGAGGCGAGCGGGCTCGAGAAGGTGCTTGAGGGCGAGTGGGTCAAGATCAACACCAAGGAGATGGAGGAGACCACCGCCGAGATGGGAGCGGAGCCCGGTGCGGAGCCCGCGCCGCAGCCCACCCTCGACGCCAAGACGCAGAAGCACCTGCTGGAGGCGCTGCGCAAGACCATCGCCCGCGAGGTCGACTTCAAGACAGCCGGCGACAAGGACGGTTCCGAGCACATCACCGCCACCGCTCCGTTCCGTACGCTGCTCACGGAGTTCCTCGGCGAGATCCGTCCGCTCGCGAAGAACCTGCCGCCGGGCATGGAACTGCCCACGGACAAGGACCTCAAGGACGCCCCTGACACCAAGGTCACGGCTGACTTCACACTCAGGAACGGCGAGCTGACCCAGGTGTCCGTCGACCTCGCCAAGCTGGCCGAGAACGCGAAGGTGAAGAAGCTGGGCCTGGTGGTGCGGATGAGCGAGGGTCAGACGCCCACGGCCCCGGCCGGCGCCACCGAGCTGAGCATCGACGAGGTCCTGGGCGGGTTCGGCGCCGCGATGATGGACGAGGAGGCCTTCCTCGAGGACGCGGCGTAGGCACGCCTCGCGTCGGGCGGACGAGGGGCGTTGCAGACGCGCCGCGCCGAGCCGTCTCGACGAAAATCGCCAGGACTCCGGAGACGTTGACTTCGGGCCTGGTTTCCGGGCCGGAGCCTCAGCCGTCGGCCGGGGTGCGGCCGCGGAGGGGCAGCGGGCGCTCCCGGTGGCGCTGCAGTGCGGCGGGGCTGAGGGCGTCGGTGTCGGAAGCGGTGAAACCGTGGACGGTGCCGGGGCAGATCTCGGAGGTGTGGCTGACACCCGCGGAATCCAGGGCCCGGCTGAGCTCGCCGAGGGCCTCGGGCGCCATGTCCGGTTTCGGCGTGGCCCGGACGGACCTCGACGGTGAGGCGGTGCAGGCCGTCGGGCCCGGCGGCGCCCACGGGGCCGTGGAATCCGGCGACAGCGGCCACCTGGCCGGGGTGGGCCTCAGCGGTGCGCATCGCCGGAGGCCGCCTGTGCAGTGGCCTCGGGCCGTTCTGGGTGATCGTGGATCGTCCTGCCGGGCACGGAAGGCCCCAGCCAACCCGCACGCGACCACCGGTCACTGAGACCGTGGCCGTCCTCACGGCCGTGAGGACGGCCACGGTCCGTCCGGCCGTCGAACTCCCGGGCGCGGGCTGCCTGGGTTCCGGTGCGTACAGACGTTGTGGCAGAACCGCCGCCCGGCACCGGCCGTCCGGACAGCCGACCGACCCGCCACCGGCGGGAGCCCCTGACGGACCGGCCCGGTCAGCAACGTCCTCAACCCGAAGATCGCCGTCTTCCCCACCGGACGGCTGCCCGCGCTGCCCCCGTCCGGGCTGCCCGCCGCCCGGTCCATGACGCTCCTCGCGCTTCTCCACGCCACCCTCACCTGGCTGGGCGGCCACGTACTCCTGCTGGCCGACGCCGGGCCCGTCCTCGACAAGCCGCGGATTCGCCGAGCGCTCGGGCGGGCCACCGGCGTCGCACGGATCGGCTTCGGCCTCGCGGTCGCCACCGCTGCCGGCTGACCGGACGGTTCCGTCCGCACCTGCCTGCTGACCGGACGGAACAGTCCGCACCTGCCGTGCGTGTCGACCGGATGCACAAGGGCGTACGCCGGCAGTCGTCCGCCGCCGAGTCAGAGCTCCCTCTGCGTTCTCTCTCGGCCGTTACCGCAAGGTGAAGCACGTCACCGTCCGTCCACGTTGGCCCGTGACCGTCTGACGGGTAGGTTCCAGCGATCACGGGGGAGGACGTCCTCACCGCCCCGAGCGCAGATTTCCCTTCCGCACCCTCATCTGATGAGAGATACAGGACATGTCTGCTCAAGAACGCTCACAGCATCCTCCCCGGCGTATCGGCGTGGTGGCCGAGTCCGTCTCCGGGGAAACGCGGATCGCGGCGACCCCGGCAACGGTGCGACTGCTGCTGGGTCTCGGCTACGAGGTCGTCGTCGAGTCCGGGGCCGGTGAGGCCTCCGGCTTCACCGACCAGGCGTACGCCGACGCCGGCGCGGGGATCGGCGAGGCCTGGGACGCGGATGTCGTCCTCAAGGTGAACGCCCCCTCCGACACGGAGATCCGCCGGCTGCGAAGGGGCGCGACCGTGGTCGCCCTGCTGAGCCCGGCGCAGAACCCCGAACTGCTCCAGGCGCTCGCCGACGCCGGGGTGACCGCCCTGGCGCTGGACGCGGTGCCGCGCATCTCGCGGGCCCAGTCGATGGACGTGCTGTCCTCGATGGCCAACATCGCCGGCTACCGCGCGGTCGTCGAGGCCGCGCACGTCTTCGGACGGTTCTTCACCGGCCAGGTCACCGCGGCGGGCAAGGTGCCGCCGGCGAAGGTGCTGGTGGCCGGCGCCGGCGTGGCCGGACTCGCGGCGATCGGCGCCGCCTCCAGCCTCGGCGCGATCGTGCGCGCCACCGACCCGCGGCCGGAGGTCACGGACCAGGTGAAGTCGCTGGGCGGCGAGTACCTGCCGGTGGAAGCGGCCCAGGAGGCGAGCACCGACGGCTACGCCAGGGCGACCTCCGCCGACTACGACCGCGCCGCCGCCGAGCTCTACCACGAGCAGGCCAAGGACGTGGACATCGTGATCACCACCGCCCTGATCCCCGGCCGGCCGGCACCGCGCCTGCTGACGGCCGAGGACGTGGCCGTCATGAAGCCGGGCAGCGTCATCGTCGACATGGCCGCCGCGATGGGCGGCAACGTCGAGGGCACCGTGCCGGGGCGGACGGTGGTGACCGACAACGGCGTCACCATCATCGGCTACACCGACCTGGCCTCCCGGCTCCCGGCCCAGGCTTCGCAGATGTTCGGCACCAACCTGGTGAACCTGATGAAGCTGCTCACTCCCGGCAACGACGGGCAGCTGTCGATCGACTTCGACGACGTCGTACAGCGGGCGGTGACCGTGGTGCGCGCCGGTGACGTCACCTGGCCGCCGCCGCCCGTCGCGGTCTCGGCCGCGCCCGCCGCGCAGCCCGCGGCCGCACCCGAGGCACCCGAACCGAAGCAGCCGGGGCTGACGCCCGCCCGGCGCTTCGGCCTGATCGGGTTCGGGATGCTCGCGATGTTCTTCCTGGTGGCCTTCGCTCCCGCGCAACTCGCCGGAAACTTCACCGTGTTCGCGCTGGCGGTGGTCATCGGCTACTACGTCATCGGCAAGGTGCACCACGCGCTGCACACCCCGCTGATGTCGGTGACCAACGCGATCTCCGGGATCGTCGTGATCGGCGCCCTGCTGCAGATCGGGCACGAAAGCCGGATCGTCACCACGCTGTCCTTCGTGGCCGTCCTGCTGACGAGCGTCAACATCTTCGGAGGCTTCGCCGTCACCCGCCGCATGCTGTCCATGTTCTCGAAAGGCTGAGCCGAGATGACATCCCTGACGGCATCACACGCTGCCGACCTGGTCGCCGCCCTGCTGTTCATCCTCAGCCTGGCCGGCCTGTCCCAGCACCGCACCTCCCGCGCCGGCGTCGTCTACGGCATCGCCGGCATGGCCCTCGCCCTGGTCGCCACCGTGGTCGTGGCGGCGCAGAGCATCACCGCCGGAGCGGTCGCGCTGATCGTTCTGGCGATGGCACTCGGCGCGGCGGCGGGCCTGTGGCGGGCCCGCCGCGTCGAGATGACGCAGATGCCCGAACTGATCGCTGTCCTGCACAGCTTCGTCGGGCTCGCCGCGGTGCTGGTGGGCTGGAACAGCTACCTGGAAGTGGAGTCCCACGGCGCGGCGCAGACCCGTATCGGCGCCGACCTGCTCGGCATCCACCACGCCGAGGTGCTCATCGGGGTCTTCATCGGCGCGGTCACGTTCACCGGCTCGATCGTCGCGTTCCTGAAGCTCTCGGCGCGCATCAAGTCCAGTCCCCTGATGCTGCCGGGAAAGAACGCGCTGAACATCGGCGCGCTCGCGGCGTTCGTCGGGCTGACCGTCTGGTTCACGATCAGCCCGAACCTGCCCCTGATGATCGCGGTGACCGCGCTGGCGCTGGCGCTCGGCTGGCACCTGGTGGCCTCGATCGGCGGCGGCGACATGCCGGTCGTCGTCTCCATGCTGAACAGCTACTCGGGCTGGGCGGCGGCCGCGGCCGGCTTCCTGCTCGACAACAACCTGCTCATCGTCACGGGCGCGCTGGTGGGCTCCTCCGGTGCCTACCTGTCGTACATCATGTGCAAGGCGATGAACCGCTCGTTCCTCTCCGTCATCGCGGGTGGCTTCGGCATCGAGGCGCCGTCCGGCGGCGAGAAGGACCACGGCGAGCACCGCGAGGTGCGGGCCGTGGAGGCGGCCGAGATGCTGGCCCGGGCCGGGTCAGTGATCATCACGCCCGGATACGGCATGGCCGTCGCCCAGGCCCAGCACCCGGTCGCGGAGCTGACGCGGCACCTGCGCGAGCGCGGCGTCGAGGTCCGTTTCGGCGTCCATCCCGTCGCCGGGCGCCTGCCCGGGCACATGAACGTACTGCTGGCCGAGGCGAAGGTGCCGTACGACATCGTCCTGGAGATGGACGAGATCAACGACGACTTCACCGCCACTTCGGTCGTCCTGGTCATCGGCGCCAACGACACCGTCAACCCCGCCGCGACCGACGACCCGAGCAGCCCGATCGCCGGCATGCCGGTGCTGCGGGTCTGGGAAGCCGAGCAGGTCGTCGTCTTCAAGCGCTCCATGGCCTCCGGCTACGCGGGCGTGCAGAACCCGCTCTTCTTCCGTGAGAACAGCAGCATGCTCTTCGGCGACGCCAAACAGAGCGTGGAGGAGATCCTGCGCGCGCTCGGCACCGACGGCCGACGCGACGCGCCCCCGGCCACACGCCGGACGACGGCGGCCGGCCACTGACAGGCCGGACTCCGCCGACGCCGCCCCAGACGAGATGCCGACGGCTGCCGACGCCCACCTTCGCCGTTCCTGACCGGCCGGACTTCGCGCACGGCCGGGTGGGCGTGGGCCACCTTGTCCGTGGAAGCCGGCCCGCACCTCGTACCGGCCACCGGTCGTCGCGGGGCGCAGGCCGGCCCACCGGGAAGTGCGACAGGAGCGGCCCGGCGCACGGAGATCCGCCACGACAGCCGGCCGGCGCCCGGCCGGAGGGCCGGCCGGTGGGGGACTGGGGTGAGCTCCCGGTCAGCGGCGGATCAGACCGAGTTCCGTGGCGACGGCGACGGCGGCGGTGCGGGAGTCGACGTCGAGCTTGGCGTAGACACGTGCCAGGTGGGACTTGACGGTTCCTTCGCTCAGGTGGAGGCGTGCGCCGATGGCCTGGTTGGACAGGCCCCCGGCGACCAGGGTGAGAACTTCCGTCTCGCGCCGGGTCAGGGCGGTGCCGGGGGTGCGCAGCCGGTGCATCAGCCGGTCCGCGACGGTGGGCGCCAGTATGGTGCGCCCCGCCGCGGCGGTGCGCACGGCGGCGGCCAGGTCCTCGGGCGGGGCGTCCTTGAGGAGGTAGCCGGTGGCACCGGCCTCGATGGCGGGGAGGGTGTCGGCGTCGGTGTCGTAGGTGGTGACGACCAGTACGCGGGGGCCGTCCGTCAGGGCCGTGATCCGGGCGGTGGCCTCGGCGCCGTTCATTCCCTTGCCGAACTGGAGGTCCATGAGGACGACGTCGATGTCGCCCCGGGCGGCGCGGGCGACGGCCTCCTCGGCGGTGGCGGCCTCGGCCACCACGTCGATGCCGTCCTCGGTCTGCAGTACGGCCCGCAGCCCGGCCCGGACCACGGGGTGGTCGTCGGCCACGAGCAGGCGGATGGGGTGGTCGGTCACGGGCGGGCCTCGGGGTCGGAGGGCGGGACGAGGGGCAGCCGGACGGCCAGGGCGGTGCCGTGGCCGGGGGCGGATTCGACGCTGAGGGTACCTCCGAGCGCCTGGGCGCGGGCCCGCATGGCGGCCAGGCCGAACCCACCACCCTCAGGGGCGGGTCCGGGCGGACGGGCGGGGTCGAAGCCGCGTCCGTCGTCGACCACGGCAAGGACGACCTCTTCGCCGGCATGACTGAGCGTGACGTCGACGGCGGTGGCCCCGGCGTGCCGGACGGTGTTCGCCAGGGCGGACTGGGCGATGCGCAGCAGCGCGACCTCATGCGCGGTCCCAAGCGGCACCGGGGTGCCGGTGAGGTGGAAGCGTGCGGTGAGCCGGTGCCGGGTGCCGGTGGTGGCGCACAGGCGTTCCAGGGCGCCGGCCAGGGTGGTGCTCTCCAGGGCGGGCGGGCTGAGGGCGGCGACGAAGCGGCGGGCCTCGGCGAGGTCGTCGACGGCGGCCTGCCGTGCCTGCTCGACGTAGTGGGCCGCGTTCTGCGGTGCGTGGGGGAGAGCCCGTTCGGCGGCGCGGAGCAGGAGCTGGATGCTGGAAAGGCCCTGCGCGAGGGTGTCGTGGATCTCGCGGGCCAGGCGTTCGCGTTCGGCCAGCACCCCCGCGGTGTGCTGGACCCGGGCCAGGTCGGCGCGGGTGGCGGTGAGCTCCTCGATCAGGCGCCTGCGCTGTTCACTCTCCCGGTACAGGGCCTGGTACCCCCGCACCACCGCGACGGCGACGGCGGCGCCGAGCGCGGGGCCGATGGCCGTGGCGGGGCTGAAGGAGTGCTGATGGGCGGCGTAGCCGGTGATGGCCGCCGCCGCGGTGGCGGCCACGGCGGCGAGCCCGGCGCGGCGCGGCAGCAGGTGAAGCTGGAGGAAGTACAGCGGGAACGCCACCCACACGGCGTCGGGGGACAGGGCCAGCAGCACCAGCCACACCGTGCCCACGGCGGCCAGCCACCAGGCGGCGGCGGGCCGGGCGGAGCGGATGCGGGGCAGCAGCGGCCCGGCGGCGTACACCAGGCCGCATGCCGCGGCCGCGGCGACGATCACCCCGGCATGAGGCCGGCCGGAGGTGAGGGCCCGGCCGGCGGCCAGGGCGAGCAGGCAGATGATCAGCAGGTGCAGGCACCAGGCCAGCGCCCGGGTGGTCGGGGTCGGGGTCGAGGTGGGGACGGGGGCAGCGATGTTCACAGTGCCTCCCAGGCTACGAAGACGAGCTCCCGGCGGCCTCCGTCGAAAGGTACAAACCGCGTGCCGTCTTTCGGCCCGTGAAGTGCGGTCCTGCGCCGGAGGCGCGCGCAAGGGGTCTACGGCGACGGTGGGGGCGTACCGCTTCCGCTGTGGGAAAGGACCGGCAACAACCGTGTTTGTCGCCTGGAGAGACCTCAAGTTCGCCAAGGGACGCTTCGCCCTGATGGGGACCGTCATCGTACTGATCACCCTGCTGGTCGGACTGTTGTCCGGGCTGACCGCCGGGCTGAGCCGGCAGAACACCTCCGCGATCACGTCTCTGCCCGCCGACAGGATCGCCTTCCAGGCTCCCACCGGCGGGCAGGACCTGTCGTACTCCGACTCCACCGTCACCGAGCAGCAGTGGCGGCAGTGGTCCGAGGCGCCCGGAGTCGAGAGCGCCGAACCGTTGGGGATCACCACCACCAAGGCCACCGCCGGAGACAGGAGCACCGGTGTTTCCGCATTCGGCGTCCAGCGCGGTTCCCGCCTCGCCCCGGCGAGCGGCAGGATCGACGACGAGTCGGTGGTGCTGTCCACCACGGCCGCCGACGACCTCGGCGTCGAGGCCGGCGACCCGCTCACCCTGGCCGGCCGGCAGCTGAGGGTGGCCGCCGTGCAGGGCGACGCCCACTTCAGCCACACCCCGGTGATCTGGACCAGCCTGGACACCTGGCGGCGGACCGCGCCGCCCACCGGAGCCGGTGACGGCCCGACCGCCACCGCCACCGTCATCGCCCTGACCACCGACTCCCGGGCCGATGTGGCGGCCACGGACAAGCAGGCCGGCACCAGGACCGTCTCCCTCGACGGTTCCCTGTCCGCGATCGGCTCCTACACCTCCGAGAACGGTTCCCTGCAGCTGATGCGCGGCTTCCTGTTCGCCATCTCCGCCCTCGTCATCGGCGCCTTCTTCACCGTGTGGACGATCCAGCGCAGCGGCGACGTCGCCGTCCTCAAGGCCCTGGGCGCCTCGACCGCAGACCTCCTCAAGGACGCCCTCGGCCAGGCCGTCGTCCTGCTCGCAGGCGGCACCCTGCTCGGCACCGGCCTCGCCGCCGCCCTGGGGGCACTCGTCGCCGGATCGGCCGTGCCGTTCCTCCTCAGCCCCGCCACCGTCCTCCTCCCGGCCGCCGTGATGATCCTCCTCGGCGCGCTCGGGGCCGCGCTGTCCATCCAGCGCATCACCTCCGTCGACCCGCTGACCGCCCTGGGGAGCGCCCGATGAGCCTCGACCTGACCGACATCACCCTCACCTACGCCGACGGCGACACCCGGCTGACCGCTCTCGACCGGGTCGGCCTGGAGGTACCCCAGGGCAGCCTGACCGCCGTGGTCGGCCCTTCCGGCTCCGGCAAGTCCAGCCTCCTGGCCGTCGCCGCCACCCTCATCACGCCCGACGCCGGCACCGTCACCATCGACGGCACCCCCACCACCGGCCTGAGCCGCGGCGAACTCGCCCACCTGCGCCGCCGCAGGATCGGCATCGTCTTCCAGCAGCCCCACCTGATCCCCTCGCTCACCGCCGTCGAACAACTCCAGGTCATCGCCCGGATCGACGGCCGCAAGCCCCGCACCGCCCGGGACCGGGCCATGGAACTCCTTGCCGCGGTGGGCCTGGCCGACCAGGCCCGCCGACGCCCCCACCAGCTCTCCGGCGGCCAGCGCCAGCGCGTCAACATCGCCCGCGCCCTCATGAACGATCCCACCGTCCTGCTGGTCGACGAACCCACCAGCGCCCTCGACCACGAACGCGGCGCCGCCGTCATCGACCTCATCACCCGCCTCACCCACCAGCGGGCCACCGCCACCGTCCTGGTCACCCACGACCCCGCGCACCTCACCTCGGTCGACCGGATCGCCGAAGTGCACGACGGAAGGCTCACCCTCCCCGCTGCGGCCCGCTGAGCCGAGGAGGAGGACATCGACGCACGTCCGGGCGACGCGTACCGGCAAGGACGCCGACACGGCGGACACGCGTCATGCCGCGCCGTTGCGAGGGCTCCGTGAGTGCGAGGTCCGCCTCACGATGCCAGGATCCTGCGCTTCTGCTCCTCGAACTCGGTCTCCGTGAGCACCCCTTGGGCCTTGAGGTCGCCGAGCTGCTTCAGCTGTTCGATCTTGCTCGTCATGTCGGTCGCCGGTGGTTCCGCCGGCGGTTCGGCGTGGGCCGGCGGCGGGGGCGTCGTCCCGTCCCCCTGCTGGGCCGCCCATCGCCCCTGCTGGCGTCGGGACACGCGGTTCGACACGGCGGTCGCCGTTCCGGCGACGACGGCGGTACGGGCGACCCCGCGGATGAGTCCTGGCATGACTGGTTCCCTTCTGCGCGTCAGGGACCTCGACGGGCGGTCAGTGAGCGGTTTCGGTCTCGTCGAGGGAGGCGACGAGGGCCTGGACGGGGACGCGCCCGGAGGCGACCAACCTGGCTCCGCCGCGGCGCAGGGCGGCGGCGAAGGGCGCGGCCCACACGTTCTCGTAGACCAGGATGCCGGCCGAACAGCCGGGTTCCAGCGCGGTGGCCGCCTCCTCGATGTCGTCCTGGCCCAGCAGCCCCGAGGACGCGCCCTCGAAGACGGCCAGGTCGAGTTCGCCGTCGCCGGTGAGGTCGGCGATCTCCATCGCGGTCACGGAACCGTCGTCGTCCTTCCTGACGAACGTCAGGTCCAGGACCCGGATGACGCCGCGGTCCACCAGGTCGACCAGGAGAGGCAAACCCTCGCCGGTCATGCGGTTCCCGGGGAACTCGACGACCAGGTAGTCGATGGGTCCCACTTCTTCGAAATCGTCGCTCATGGCGTCCTCTCCGAGGTGTGCGGCTCACTCCCCCCGGGCGCCCGCCCCGCCCCCATTGCAGCATCGCCCAACCGGCCCCGCACCTCGGTACGCCGTTCACCCGCCCGGTTCGCCCAGGTCGCACGTTCCGCGCCGGACGGATCTGCTGGTGGCCATGAGCGACAGCGGTGGCGAACAGCCCTCGGCAGGGGAGCGCGACGAACTGGGCGAGCTGCGCCGCCGGGTCAGGGCTCTGGAAGCCGCCGGGCCTGCGGGGGGCCACCGGCACCATCCGCTGCGCTCGCTCGGCTCGGCCCTGCTGATCCTCCTCGCGGCACTGCTGTCGCTGCTGTCCGTCGTGGCGGTGTGGGCGAACAGCATCGTGCAGGACACGGACCGTTACGTCGCCACCGTCGGGCCGCTGGCGAGCGATCCCGATGTGCAGAAGGCGGTCACCAACCGGGTCACCGACGCGGTGCTGGCACAGGTCGACGTGGACGCGCTGGTCGAACAGCTCACGGACGCGGCCGGGCAGCAGGGGGTCCCACCGCGGTTGACCCGGTTGCTGGGCGATCTGGACGGCCCGATCGAGAACGGGCTCAAGCAACTGGTCAGCAGCACGGTGGAGCGGGTGGTCACCAGCAGTGCCTTCGAGACCGTCTGGGTGAACGCCAACCGCAGGGCACACTCGGCACTGGACAAGGCCCTGACAGGGCAGGCCGACGGACCGGTCAAGCTGAAGAACGACCAGGTCGTCATCGACCTGGGACCGATCGTCGCCGAGGTCAAGGGCCGGCTGGTCGACGCCGGCTTCTCGCCCGCCGCGAAGATCCCGGACGTCCACACCGACTTCGTGGTGTTCGCGTCGCAGGACATCGGCGAGGTCAGGACCTATGTGCGCGTGCTGGAGATCCTCGGCAGCTGGCTGCCGCTCATCGCCCTGCTGGTCGCCGCCGCCGGGGTGTACGTGGCGTTCAACCGCCGGCACGCGCTGATCGGGGCCGGGCTGGCGGTGTTCGTGGCCATGCTGGTTCTCGGCATCGCCCTCACCGTGACCCGGGACGTCTACCTCGACCGTCTGCCACCCGACGTGTCCCAGGCCGCCGCGGGATCCGTGTACGACGCGCTGGTCAGATTCCTGCGGGCCGGCATCCGGGCGCTCGCCGCGGTCGCCCTCTTCACCGCCGCCGGCGCCTTCCTGTCCGGGCCGTCCCGGATCGCCGTCCTCACGCGGACCGGCTGCCAAAAGAGCATCGGCGCCCTGCGCGGCGTGGCGACCTCGGCGGGGCTGCGTCTCGGTGCGGTCGGGCGGTTCGTCCACCGTTTCAAGCGCTGGATCGGGGTGGCCATCCTGGTGATCGCGGCCGTCGTCCTGTTCACCTGGAGCTACCCGACCACGGCGGTCGTGGTGTGGACGGCGGTGATCACACTGGTGGGCTTCGCGATCCGCGAGTTCCTGGACCACGACCACACCGACCCCTCCACCGGCTCCGGGGGCCGGGCCACCGCCCTGTGACCCGGCTCGCCGGGTTCCCCCTGCGGGGATACGTCGAGGGCGTCGCTGATGTCCCCTGCGCGGAGCGGATCCCCGAGTGTGCGGCGATCGGGTCCACAGGATCGTCGGCATGGCACCGAGACCTGTTCAGGTGAACATCAAGGCCGTTGACGGCCCGGCGGTCGGCCGGTTCTGGGCGGAGGCGCTCGGCCGCGGCGCCTACGGCCCCCGCGTGACCGGCTGGGCCGGACCCGGTGGCGGCCTCGTCTGCACCTCGATCCCGCCACCAGCTCCGCGGCCCGTCAGGCGGAGTGCGCCGTGCGTCCGGGGGATCCCGGTGCGACGCCCGCCGACGTGGGTCAGGGCGAGGTGCCGTGGCCAGTGCCCGCCGGCCCGCAGGGCCACGAGTCCTGCGTCCTCGCCCCGTCCTGACGCGGAGCCTCACGAAGGCTGACACGATGAGGCGGAAGGAGTCCTCTCCCCGCGTCCGGACGCCGAGGCGGGCGTCGTCCGACGCGGGGGCATGACGCGCCCGTGGTCGCCGGCGGCGCCCGCATCCGCCGGGCCGCCCGGGCACGAAGTACGAGTGGCGGCCGCTCGCCGCCGGCCGTTCGACGGCGCCGAGCGGCGTCCCGCCCCGTTCCGGCCGAGGAGAGGCTGATGCGCATGGTGACGACGCAGCCGACTCCGGCTTCGGACCCGCTGAACGGGCAAGGGGACCCGGGCCCCGCGGCGCGGCCGCCGTCCGGTGATCCGCCGACGTACGCCGAGGTCGGCGTGGACTCGATGTCCGCACTGCTGGTCGCGTCACTGCGCCGAGGGGGCAGCCGCTTCTTCGAAGCGCGCTGCCAGTGGCCGCGGTGGCACGCGCTCAACGAGCGCCGGCTCGCCGTGACGCACCACCCGGTCATCATGG
This sequence comes from Streptomyces sp. NPDC088766, assembly GCF_044750845.1. NCBI lineage: Bacteria > Bacillati > Actinomycetota > Actinomycetes > Kitasatosporales > Streptomycetaceae > Streptomyces > Streptomyces sp. NPDC088766. The sequence continues at coordinate 227,343 of NZ_JBIVKQ010000008.1, forward strand.
CCGAGTCGACCCGCCAGCTCGCTGCCGCCGTCCAACTGCGGTACCTGCCGAAGGCGCATACCGCTCCACTTCGCCCCCTCGCGGTGTGCCTCGGCCTGGACCCGCGGACCTGGCCGGTCGAGCGCGGCGGTGCCACCGACGTGGCCGTGCGGGTCACCGTCAGCGATCTCCAGCTGCGCGGCGGCGGCCTCGCCGGATACCGTCTGACGGCCGAGTTCCTCCACGCGCAGACACGATTCGGGACCTGCACCATGGCGGTGGGCCGCCCGCCGGGCCCCGGCCCGTCACCGGGCGACCTGACCCCGGCGGGGCTGCTGCATCCTTCGTCGGCCGCGTTGGGGGCGGCGGCCGAAGCGGACGTCATGCTCGCCCGTGCTCCGCAGGGCCGCCTGGTGATCCTCCCTCGCGACCCCGGTCACCCCGTGCTGCTCCCCGGGCGTCCCGACGTACTGCCGCTGCTGGCGGTACTGGAATCCGGACGGCAGGCGACGCTGCTGTACCGGGGGGCGACGGCTGCGGCCGTGGTCGGTCTCGCCGTGCGACTGCACGGCCCTGTGGCGAGCCGGGGAGCGGTCGTCGACGTGGCGGCGGAACGGGGTGCCGCACGGTTCGTCGTGACGTCGGGCGGGCAGTGTGCCGCCACGGGCACGGTCACCTTGCTGACGGCAGGTGCTCGCGGCTGATGTCGGCGCTCGCGCGGGCGGGGCGGAGGCGGGCCGCCGGGCGTGCCGGTCAGAGCAGGCCGATACGGCGGGCGATGTCCTCGCCGTGCTGCATGTGGAGGTGTCCTTCGTCGCCGAGAGCTGTCACGAGGCCGGCGATCACCGTCTCGATGACGGCGAGGGTGGGCACGAGGCTGTCGTAGGGGGAGAGGCTGGTGACCTGGCTCGGGAGAACCACCTCGGCGTGGGCGCTGGTGGGGGAGAGCCAGGTGTCGGTGAAGACGACGACCCTGCCGCCGCGTTCCTCGGTGAGCTGGGCGAAGGCCACCTTGTCCTCCTCGTAGCGGCGGTAGTCGAAGACGACGAGGACGTCACGGCGGGCGAGGCGAGAGAGGGCGGCGGTGCGTTCGACGTCGCGTTCGGGCAGGAAGTGGACGTCGTCACGCAGTTGCATCAGGTGGAGGCCGAGGTACTGGGCGAAGAAGTGGGTGAAGCGTCCGCCGGCCAGGGTGATGCGGCGTTTGCGGTCGGACAGCAGCGCGACGGCGCGCTGGAGGTCGTGCGGCGGCGTCTCCGCCAGGGTCTGCGTCACCGCGGTCGAGAACACCTTGCCGGCCCGGGCCATGAGACCCGCGGCCGAGTCGTCGCCGCCGGGGCCGTCGGTCTCCTCGTACAGCGACAGGGGTGAGGCGTTGCGCTGGTCGAGCTCGGCGCGCAGGGCGGCCTGGAACTCGGGGAAACCGTGGTAGCCGAGGCGGGCGACGAAGCGCAGAACCGTGGGGGCGCTGACGGCGGCCCGTTCGGCGATGGTGGCGACGGTCTCGAAGCCGGCGGCGGGGTAGGCGGCCAGGAGCACCCGGGCGACCTTCCGTTCGGCCGGGCTGAGGGTGCCCAGCTTGAGGCGGATGTCGTCGGCGAGCGTGCCGGAGGCCATGACGGTTCCTTTCCGATCTTGGGTTGCGCCGGCACTGAGCCTAGGCCCTGTCGTCACCTTCCCGCCTGCCCCGCGGCGCCGTGCACGCCTTCTCGCCGCACCCGGCCCTGACCCGAGTACGTCCAGTACGAGGACCAGGACCCGGCCCCCCAGCCTTCGGCCGGTGGTGGGGGGGCATCCCCGGAGCACGCGCCTGACGCCTCAGGGGCCGTTCTTTGGGCGGACGGCGGGAAGGCGACGACAGGGCTTGGTGCGCGTGGGCCCACGGGGACGGGCTGCCTCCGGGTGAGCGGCGGCACTGCCGGCCGCGATGCGGGGTCAGCCCGCGGTGATGTCGACGCGCAGGCCGATCAGGGTCTGTGCGCTGGTGCCGTCGTTCGTCCAGGCGGAGAAACCGTGACGTCTGGCGAAGGTGACGGTGAAGCGGGGGCCGCTCTCGAAGGTGGTGGCGGTGGCGGTCCGTTGGACGCGGTGGGCGGCGAGGGCGCGGGCGGTTTCCAGGAACGCGTACGGGACGCCGGCGGGGTTGTCCGCCGAGTGGAACACGTCGGTGTCGGCGGGCACGGGGGCCGTGTCCGCCGGGATCAGGCGTCGCTTCGAGGGGGCGGGCCGAACGGTCCAGCGGCGTGCGTCGTAGCGGTCGCCGTCGGAGAGGTGGGTGTACCTGGTTCCCGTCAGGTTCCATCCGGCCGGTGTGGTGCGGGCGCGGGCGTCGCGCAGGTCGAGGACGCCCACGCCGTTGGGACCGAGGACGGTCATGGTCTCGTGGGGCGTTCCCGGGTGGTCGACGACCAGCGCACTGTTCTCCTGGAGCGCGTAGACGCGGTCGTGACCGGTGTCGGCGGCCAGGCGTACGGCCCGGCCCTCCCGCCCGTAGGCACCGGTGTGGGTGTCGAGCAGGCCGGAACGCAGGAAACCGAATCCGCCCTCGGGGAGGTGTCCCAGGCGGGTGGGGTCGTCGAAGTAGCCGGGCGCGGTGCCGTCGCGCAGGGCACGGTACGAGTCGCCTCCCGTGACCATGTCGGGTCCGGAGGCGATCTGCGCTCCCGCCGACGTTCCGGCGACGACCGCGCCGCCGGCCAGCTTGGCGCGGATGGCGGCGAGCACCTTGGAGTCGGTGTGCGGCTTGCCGTGCAGCAGGGTGGTGACGTACCGGTACTGGTCTCCCCCTCCGAAGAAGAAGCCGGTCATCGAGTCGACCTGCTCGACCACGGCGTCGGAGTCGGCGTTGTCGATGTGGTCGAGGTCGACGGGGATCCACTGGGCGTCGGCCGCTCCGTGCCGTTCGAACAGTGCGGCGTAGTAGGCGCCGTTGCAGGCCGAGTTGGCGCAGCGGTCCGGGTCGTCCGCGTGCGGGTCCTGGCTGGCGGGCACCGAGCCCGCCGTCAGGACGCCGATGCGCGCACGGGCGCCGCCGGCCCGCTGGACGATCTCCCGGTACACCGCGGTGTTGTCCTCGTCGAGTGCGCCGCCGACCAGAACGAGGGATCCGGTCTGCGTCCGGGCCTGGTGCTGTGTGTCGGCCCGGACCGCCGGGCCGGCGGTGAGAGTCAGGGCCAGGGCTGCGGCGCCGACGAGGACGGTACGCCGTGCGGGTCTCGCGTGAAGGGGCATGGTCGCTCCTGGGAGGGGTGTGGTCGGGGACGTTCTGCTCTCCCGCGGGGCGCGTACCGGGGCCGCCGGGCAGGTCCGGGGGCGGTCCGCGGGCGGTGGAGGGGCCGTGTCCGCGGGCGGTGGAGGAGTGGTGGGAGAAAGGTCATGCTCCGTCGGCGTGGTCTCCCGCACCCAGCGTGGTGATCAGCGAGGCGAGCAGCGCGACGCGCTGTGCCACGGTGGCGGTGTCCAGCCATTCCTGCGGGGTGTGGTCGGCGCCTCCGACGGGACCGAGGCCGTCGAGGACGGGGACGCCCACGCCGGCGATGAGGTTGGCGTCGCCGACGCCTCCGGTCGCTGCCGCGCCCAGGGGCAGGCCGAGGGCGGCGGCCGCATTCCCGGCCGCGGCGAGCATGCGGCGCGACGCGGCGGTCTCCTCCATCGGAGGGCAGTGGTCCAGTTGTTCCACGGTCACGGTGGTGCCCGGGACCGCCGGGCGGGCGGCGGCCGCTTCGATGGCGCGCCGGGCGCGGCGCATCCCGGCGGCGGTCGCCGCACGCACCTCCAGGCGCAGGGTCGCCTGCGGGCAGACGATGTTGGCGCGGCTGCCGGCCCGGACCACTCCGACGTTGACCGTGACGTCGTCCCCGTGGCCGTTGAGCGCCTGCAGGGCGACGACGAGGTGGGCCGCGGCGAGGGCCGCGTTGGCACCGCGTTCGGGTTCGATGCCGGCGTGGGCGGCCCGGCCGGTGACGACGAGGCGGAAGTCGGCGACTCCCTTGCGCGCGATCACCAGGTCGCCGTTCTCCCGTGCGCACTCCAGGCCGAGCGCGTAGTGGACGCCGCGGGCGACGGCTTCGGTGGCCGGCCGGCTGTGCGGTGCCCCGATCTCCTCGTCGGGGGTGGCGAGGAAGACCAGTTCGGCGTACTCCTCGACGCCGTGCCGGCGCAGGACGTCCAGGGCGGCCAGGCCGGCCAGGAGTCCGCCCTTGTCGTCGCTGACGCCGGGGCCGCGGGCGAGCGTCCCGTCGAGGGTGAAGGGCCGTTCGGCGGCGGTGCCCTCCTCGAAGACGGTGTCCATGTGGGCCGCCAGCAGGATCCGGCGCCCGCCGTCGGCCTCGGCGAGCCGTCCCGGCCTGCGGGCGACCAGCACGTCACCGGTGCGGTGGTACGTGCCCGGAGCGGCGTCGTCCGGCGGGAGCGGGGAGATCCGCTCGACGGTGAAGGCGAGTTCCTCCAGGCGGGCCTGTACCCAGTCGGCGACCTTGTTCACGCCCTCGGGGCTGTAGGAGCCGGAGTCGATGCCGACGAGTTCGGCGAGGTCGTGCAGGTAACGCGCCTGCCGGCCCAGGGCGGTGTCGAGCAGTTCGGCGGGGCGGGGCCGCTGCCGCGAGGGGGCGCTCACAGGACCTTGGACAGGAAGGCGCGGGTGCGTTCCTGCTCCGGTTCGACCAGGACCTGCCGCGGGTCGCCGGACTCGACGATCACCCCTTCGTCCATGAACACCGCGGTGTCGCCCACCTCGCGGGCGAAGCCGATCTCGTGGGTGACCACGACCATGGTGATGCCGTCGTGCGCCAGTTGCCGCATCACGTCCAGGACGTCTCCGACGAGTTCGGGGTCGAGGGCCGAGGTCGGTTCGTCGAACAGCATCAGCTTGGGCTTCATGGCCAGTGCCCGGGCGATGGCGACGCGCTGCTGCTGCCCGCCGGACAGCTGTGCCGGGTAGTGCCCGGCGCGGTCGGCGAGGCCGACCCGCTCCAGCAGGCCGTGCGCCTCCTCGCGGGCCTGCGCCCGGTTCACGCCCGCCACCCGCACGGGTGCCTCGGTGATGTTCTCCAGCGCGTTCATGTGCGGGAACAGGTTGAAGCGCTGGAAGACCATGCCGATGTTGCGCCGCCGCTCGGCGACCTCCCGTTCGCGCAGTTCGTGCAGTGCGTCGCCCCGCCGGCGGTGACCGACCGGCTCGCCGTCGACCGTGAGCCGGCCGCCGTCGATCTTCTCCAGGTGGTTGATGCAGCGCAGGAAGGTGGACTTCCCGGAGCCGGAGGGCCCCAGGAGGCAGCAGACGCTGCCGCGCCGGACGGTGAGGTCGATCCCCTTGAGGACCTCGAGCCTGCCGTAGTGCTTGCGCACGCCCTCCGCGTGCACCATGGGGGCGCTCACCGGCCCGCCTCCTCGTCCTTCGTGCGGCTGGGGTGTGCGGCGGCGCCGAGCATGCGCCGCAGGGGTGACACGAGCCCGGCGCGGGTGGTGCCGCGGCCGTAGCGGCGCTCCAGGTACGCCTGGGGGACGCCGAGCACGGTCACCAGGGCGAGGTACCACAGGCTCGCGACGACGAGCATGGGGATGACCTGGTAGTTCTGGGCGTACACGTCCTGGATGTTCGACATGAGGTCGTGCGCCGAGATCACCGACACCAGGGCGGTCATCTTCAGCATGTTGATGGTCTCGTTGCCCATCGGCGGGATGATGACGCGCATCGCCTGCGGCAGCACGATGCGGCGCATGGTCAGCGCCGGGCGCATGCCCAGTGAGTGCGCGGCCTCCGTCTGGCCGGGGTCGACCGACTGGATGCCGGCGCGCACGATCTCCGAGGCGTAGGCGGCCTCGTTGAGCCCGAGGGCGAGGAGGGCCGCGACGGCGGGCGTCAGCAGGCTGTTGGTGTCGGCCTTGAAGAAGGTGATGTCGGTGAACGGGACGCCGATCATCACGTACTGGTACAGCGCCGCCGCATAGCCCCAGAAGATGATCTGCACGAGCAGCGGTGTGCCACGGAAGATCCACACGAAGAAGGTGGCCAGGCCGTACAGGACGGGGCTGGGGGACAGGCGCATCACCGCGATCAGGGTGCCGAGGGCCAGCCCGAGGGCCATGGCGGCCACGGTGAGCCACACGGTCGTGAACAGTCCGTCGAAGATCAGGTCGGCGAAAAGGTAGTCCCCGACGATGTCCCAGCGCAGGTTGTCGTTCCTCGCGAGTGATCCGACGAGTCCGATGAGCCCGGCCAGGGCCGCCACGGCGGCGGCCCAGCGGCCGTAGTGGCGCACCGGGACGACCCGGAGTTCTCCCGCCCGCCGGCCGGCCGACGCGGGCGCGGCGGCTTCGGCGGGTGTCTTCGCTTCGGTCCTCATCAGTCCACCGCCGCGTTCTTGGTGGCTTCCTGGACCGCGATGGAGGCGACACCGTACTTGTCGTAGATCTTGGTCAGGGTGCCGTCGTCGATGAGGGCCTGCAGCGCCTTCTGTATCGCGTCCCTCAGCTCGGGCAGGCGCTTGCTGACGACTATGCCGTTGGGGGAGGCGTTGTACCCGCCGGGCGCCGCGGGGTCCTCGACGAGGTCGAACGCCTTGCCCCCGTCGGCCGTCTTGGCCGTCCAGCCGGCCGCCGGTTTGGTCAGCAACTGCGCGACGGCTTTCCCGGAACGCAGGGCCAGCTGGGCGTCGGAGTCCTTGGGATAGGTCTGGATGTCGATGCTGCCCCTGCCGGCCTTCCGGCACGCCGACTGGTGGGACTTGAGCAGGTCGAGCTGGTTGGTGGCGGTCTGCACGGCCACCTTGCGTCCGCAGAGGTCGTCGAGGGTGGCGACCTTCCCGGGGTTGCCCTCGGCGACGAGGATGCCGGAGCCGGACTGCGAGTAGTCGACGAAGTCGACCACCTTCTGCCGCTCCTTGTTGTCCGTGATCGCCGACATCGCCACGTGGAACTTGCCGGCCTGGATGGCGGGCACGATCCCGTCGAACTTCTGCGGGGTGAACTCGAAGCGCACACCGAGCTTCGCGCCCAGCGCCTGCCCGAGGTCGTAGTCGAGTCCGGTGAGCCGGCTCCCGCGCTCCTCGAGGTACATCTCGAAGGGCGGGTACGGCACGTCGGTGGCCACCTTGACGGTGCCCGACTTCTTGATCTCCTCGGGAAGCGCGTCGTGCAGTGCGCCGTCCTCGTCGATCTTCACGCCTGCGACGGCGACCTCGCTGTTCGCGGCCGGTGCGGTGTCGTCACCGCCCGAGCAGGCGGTCAGGGCGGACAGGGCGGTGCTCACCGCGGCGGCGGCCGCCAGACGGCGGACGGTACGAGCGTTCATGAGTTCGGACCTCTCGGATGCCTTGGCCGACGCTGAACCCGTCGACCGCACCCCGGAAATTACAGATGGCCGCCTTGTTTGGCTAGATGTATCAAGCGTTACGTTGAGGTAACGCGGAGAACGGGTGCGCTCGATCGACCTTTATGGCCATGTTGAGGCGGTTTTCGATCGCGCTCACGCGTTCATGGGCGGATGATTCCGCGATACATCTTCACGCCGGACTCCGCCATCTGTACCTTCCGCTAGCACGAGTGGTCCCCACCGCTCGCCCTCCCCCTCGACCCTGGAGGCCCCATGCCCCGCCGCTTCCCACGCCGTCCCGCGAGCGCGGTGACCGTCGCGCTCCTCTCCCTCGCCGGCACTCTCGTCTCCACCGCGCCCGCGGAGGCCGCGGCCGACCGGATCCGGCTGGGCAGCACGGCAGACGTCAGCCGCACCCGATGGAGCGGCCCGGCGTTCACCATGAACGGTGACGGCTCGGTCGTCGCCGCCTCCATGGCCCGGGCGATCGACACGATCCGCGGCGACACCGGCACACTCGACGTCGTCGTCCTCGCCGGCTCGGCCCCCTCCTCCGGCAGCAGGACGCCCGAGTGCGACACGGTCATGGAACTGGCCGGGGTCAACTCCTGCACCACCTGGACGCTCACCTCCGCCGCGGACGCCGACGGTGCCGCCGTCAACACCGACATCCGCAACGCGGAGTTCGTGTTCTTCGCCGGTGGCGACCAGTGCCGGTACGCCGGCTGGAAGGGCACCGCACTCGAGGCGTCCGTCGAATCCGTCGTCGCGAAGGCGGGCGGTGCGGGCGGCGGCAGCGCGGGCCACCACATCAACAGCCCCGTCGTCTACGACGCCTGCGCCGGCAGCGTCACGACCGCCGAAGCCCTGGCCGACCCCTACGACCCGGCCCTCACGTTCACCACCGGCATGTTCGAGTGGCCGCACTACGCGGGCGTCGTCAACGACTCCCATTTCAGCGCCCGCGACCGCATGGGCCGCACCATGGCCTTCGTGGCCCGGGCCGTCAAGGACGGTCTGGCCCCCGGCGGACGGGCCTGGGGCGTCGGCGTCGACGAGAAGGCCTCCCTCTTCATCGACAAGAACGGCCTGGGGACCCAGTACGGAGGCAACGCCTACGTCGTCCTCGGCGACCACCAGCCCGAACAGGCCGCTCCGGGAAAGCCGTTGACGTATTCCGGCTACAAGATCTGGAGACTCGCGCCGGGCACGACGTACGACTTCGCCGATCGCCCCACATGCGGCTACTACCGCCGCAGCGTCACCCGGGGAGTCGCCGACGCGAACCTCTACAACGGCACGCCCGAGAACTGCGCCCCCGGTGCGACCACGCTGAACGAGAGCGAACCCAACGACTCCCGCACCAGCGCCGACGACGCCACCGCCCTGGTCTGGCCGGCCACCCTCGCCGGCACCCTGCACAGCTCCTCCGACCGGGACCACTACCGCATCACCCTTGCATCCGGAGGGACGGCGGCCGTCCACTGCGACACCCCCTCCGCCTACGACGCCGACCTGTACCTGCTGGACGCGGACGGCCGCACCCTCCAGCGGTCCGTCAACGACGGCAGCGGCAGCGACGAGGCCGTCACGTTCACCCGTACCGCCTCCGGCACCGGCACCTACTACGTGGACTTCGAGGCCTACAGCGGTTCCGGCGAGGCGGCCTACGGCTGCACGCTGCGGCAGTCCTGAGGCGCGAGGGGACACCGAGTGCCTGCCGGACGGGCGACGGCACGGACGGCAGGGGGGTCGGCGGGCGGCGCACGGGCCGCCGCCCGCCGGGAGCCAGGTTCCCAGACGGGTCGCCGGGGGCACAGGGTGACCCGTTGTCAACGTTCTGAGGCTTCGTCAGGAGCGGTTCCTCCCGGCATCATCGTCCGACCGTCCGCGGATGCGACCGTCCGTGGACGCGACCGCACGGGCTCCCCTCCCGGAGCGCGCCGGGACCGCGGCGGGTGCCCGGCGCGCAACGGCATCGAGGCGTCACGGCGTGAGGAGGCACAAGGTGGAGCAGGAACCACAAGGGCCGCAAGATCCGCAAGATCCGCAAGGAACACTCTCCGGGGGAGCGGACGACCCCGCAGCGGTTCTTCCCCCACGTGAGTCGTGGCGCAGGAAGATGCGGGAGGACGTGCTGAACGCGGCCCGCGTCATGGCGGTGGAGAAGGGCTGGGACGCCGTGAGCCTGGCCGAGGTGGCGGCACGCGCGGAGGTGTCGCGGCCGTCCATCTACAAGGCGTTCGGCAACCGCGAGGGACTGAGCCTGGCACTGGTCCACCGTGAGGCGGAGCGCTTCCTCCACGGCGTGGACCGGGCGCTTCGGCAGCCGGCGGGTGATCCGCCGGAGATCCTGGCGGCCGCGGTCCTGTTCGCCCTGCGGGAGGCGGCGCAGAACCCCCTGATCGCCGCGGCGGTCAGGGCGGCCCGTGAGGGCACGGATTCCCTGCTCCCCTACCTGACGACCCGCTCGGACCCCGTCGTCACCGGGGCGCAGCGACTGGTGCGGTCATGGTGCCGGGCCCGGTTCCCGCACATCGACGCGGCGCGGGCGGACCAGGCGGCCGACGTCACCGTTCGCCTGGCCCTGTCCCACATCGTCCTGCCGCCCGGCACCGGAACCCTCGGCGAGGCCGCCGAGGTCATCACCGCCGCCGCGCTGGGCGCGCTCGGACGGCCGTCGGCCCCCCCCGACCTCCCGCATGTCCCCTCGCCGCACGTCACCTGCCCCAACGTCACCTGATCGAAAACCCTTGTGACGGGGCGTCAGAACATTGACACGACGCCCCGCATTGTCAGTGGTCGGCGTCGCTGCCACGCTCTGCCGGGTCGCCGGAAGACGTTGCCTCCGACCGCTCCGGCGGCCGCCGCAGCCCGAGCGACCGTCCCTTCCCGAGCCGACCGCCCTGAGGAGCGCAGCGCGATGACAGCGTCGACGACCACACCTTCCCCACGGCCCGCGGCCCCGCCCTGGCGCGACCGCAAGCGCCACGCCTGGCTCCTCGGCCTGGCGGTTCCCGCGCTCCCCTTCCAGGCCGCCGCACTCGTCGAAGTCAGTGACTGGCACGTGCTGTGGTGGTGGGGACCGTTCTTCGCGTTCGTGATCATCCCGTTGCTCGACGCCCTCGTCGGCCGGGACCAGGAGAACCCTCCCGAAGAGGCGGTCCCGCTCCTGGAGAACGACCGGTACTACCGCTGGTGCACGTTCCTGTACCTGCCTCTGCAGTACGTGGGACTGCTCTACGCCTGCCTGCTGTGGTCCGGGGGAATGCCGGTGACGGACGCGCTCGGCCTGGCCGCCACCGTGGGCGTCGTGGCCGGTGTCGCCATCAACACCGCTCACGAACTCGGACACAAGCGCGAGACGGTCGAGCGGCGTCTCGCCCGCATCGCCCTGGCACAAGCCGCGTACGGGCACTTCTTCGTCGAGCACAACCACGGCCACCACGTGCGTGTCGCCACCCCGGAGGATCCGGCCAGCTCACGGCTGGGGGAGAGCCTGTGGGCGTTCCTGCCGCGGACCGTCGCCGGAAGCATCCGGTCCGCCTGGCATCTCGAGGCCCGCCGCCTCAACCGCCGACGGCACCGCACCTGGTCGCACCGCAACGACGTGCTGACCGCTTGGGGCCTGACCCTCGTACTCTTCGCCGCACTCGCGACCGGATTCGGACCGGGTGTCCTTCCCTACCTGTTCGTCCAGGCGGCCTGTGGCGTCCTGCTGCTGGAAACCGTCAACTACATCGAGCACTATGGCCTGTTGCGCGAGCGCCGTCCCGACGGACGCTACGAGCGGGTCGCTCCGCGACACAGCTGGAACAGCAACAACACCACCAGCAACATCCTCCTGTACCAGCTCCAGCGGCACTCGGACCACCACGCGAACCCCCTGCGCCGCTACCAGACGCTTCGGCACTTCGAAGAGGCCCCCCAACTGCCCTCCGGCTACGCCTCGATGATCGTCCTGGCGTGGGTGACCCCGCTGTGGCGGCGGGTCATGGACCCCAAGGTCGTGGCGCACTACGGAGGAGACCCGACGCGCGCCAACCAGCACCACGGCGTCCGTCCCGTCACGTGACACTCGGCGGCGGACAGCCCGCAGCGGTCGCCGGGAGGGAGAAGGAGAGCGGGGGTCGGCCGGACCGCGTCCGGGCCGGCCGGTCGCCCACATCCCGTCCCAGGTCCGGACCCGGCGTGTCCGTCGGTTGCGGACAGGCGGACGGGGCGTCCCCGCGTCGGCGGAGGGGACCGCCGGGGTCGCAGGGTGGGCCGACCGCGGTCCTGTCCGGAACGTGAAAGACGGACCGACCGTGCAGGGGCGCTCACGCCCGGCATCCCGTGCCCGTGGACCGGCGACCGGAACGCGGGGACAACCCTGCTGGGTGCCGCCGCGTGCGGACGGGCTGAACAGGAATTTCCGTCCCGCACGGCGGCCCCTCACGTCGCCTTGTCAGCGCGACGAGGACGCCTGTATAACGTTGCAAAAGTCAGGTGGGGGACTCGGTGCACAGCCGACGGTGACGACCCCGTACCCGTACCGGCCGCACCGGTCGGGACGCCGTGAAGGGATTGCCGTGCGGGTCAGCCTCAAGGACGTTGCCGCGCACGCGGGGGTCTCCATCAAGACCGTCTCCAACGTGGTGAACAACTACCAGCACGTCACACCGGCCATGCGCGAGCGCGTCCAGCGGTCCATCGACATGCTCGGTTACCGGCCCAACCTGGCCGCCCGGCATCTGCGCAAGGGGCGCACCGGCATCATCGCGCTCGCTCTGCCCGAGCTCGGCAATCCCTACTTCGCCGAACTGGCGGCCGCCGTCATAGACGCCGCCGCCGCTCACGATCTCATCGTGCTGCTGGACCACACCGGCGGCCGCCGCGAGCAGGAGGTCCTGGTCAGCCAGGGTTTCCGGGCCAGGGTGATCGACGGACTCATCCTCAGCCCCATCGAGCTGGAGAGCGACGACCTGCGCGACCGGACGGAGAACGTACCGCTGGTCCTGCTCGGCGAACGCGACTACGACCTGCCGTACGACCACATCGCCATCGACAACGTGGCCGCGGCCCGCGCCGCCGTCCGCCACCTCATCGACCTCGGACGCCGCGAGGTGGCGTTCATCGGCGCCCGGCGCGGCCGCAGTGAGCCCGCCCACCTGCGGGTGCGTGGCTGGCGAGAGGAACTGACCGCCGCCGGACTGCCGGCCGACGACGGGCTGGTCGCCGCCACCGACGGCTGGGGCCACGCGGACGGGGCAGCGGCCATGGCCCGCATTCTGGAGGCCGGACGGCGTCCCGACGCGGTCTTCGCCTACAACGACCCGATGGCCATCGGCGCCATGCGCGTCCTCCACCAACGAGGACTGCGCGTACCCGAGGACATCGCGATCGTCGGCTTCGACGACGTGGTCGAGGGACGGTTCGGCGCGGTGACGCTCACCTCCGTGTCGCCGGACAAGGGAGCCATCGGCCGGCTCGCGGTCGAGTCGGTGCTCGCCCGGCTCGGCGGCGGCGAGTTGCCCGAACCGCGCCGTGTCCGGGCGGACTACCGCCTGGTGGAGCGTGAGAGCACGCTGGGTCGCGCGGCACCCGGTCGTGGGCACGGCTGATCTGTTCGGCGGTGCGGGCGTTCATCGGGGCCTCCCTGGGTTCGACCGCCCCGGTCGCTCTGCCCACCGGCCGGTACAAGTCCCTCCGGTACGACGCCGAACTGCGGCCGGCCGTCCCGGGCGGTACGCGCGCCTTCGACAACCCTGCCCTGTGCACGGAGGACACCACGTGGTCCGTGGAGGCGCCCTGGGCGCCGCGACCCCGGCGCTGCTCCACCGAGCAGCGGTCCCGGCGGCGGGAGATCCTCTTCCCGCCACCGGGACCGCTGCGCAGGCACCCCGCGAGCCCGGGATGATCCAAGCCGGGAGGTTCCTAGGGCTTGCCCTCCGTGTAGAGGCCGCTCACCTCCTGCGCGGTGAGTGCCCGGTCGAAGGCGTGGACCTCGTCGACCGCGCCGTTCCAGAAGTCGACGTCCGCGCCGTCCCAGTGGGCGCGGCCCACGGTCAGCGGGCCGCTGCTCGGGTGGGCGGCCCCGCCCGTGGCGGTCGCGGCGAGCTTGCCGTCGAGGTACAGCTGGATCTGGTTGCTCGTGGTGTCGCGGACGCCGACGAGGTGGTACCAGCGGCCGGTCTCCGCGCCAGTGGCCACCTGGGCGCGGCGTTCACCGGGTGTGCTGAAGGCGAAGTTGCCGTGGCCGTACTGGAGGTAGAACGCGTTGGCCGTCGCCCGGGAGTCCTGGCTGACCGCGGTGGCGTAGTTGCCGGGAATCCGGTCGAGCCGGACCCAGGCCGACACCGAGTAGCTGCCGGCCGTGTCGAGCACCGGTCCGGAGGTCTCGGCGTACTGCTTCTGGCCGTCGAACGCGAGCGCGCTGCCGCTGACGCCGGGGGTCCAGGAAGCGCCCCCACGGAGCGTGAGGGGCCGGTCGTTCGGACCGTCGTCCGCGGCGGTGGTGCCGGTGCCCTCGTCCATGGCCCAGTGCCCGCCGCCCGTCAAAGGCTTGTGCGAGCCGGCGGCGGCGCCGGCGGCGATCACCTTGCGGTTGATCTCCCGCACCCGCGCGGCGTCGACCTTGATGTCGCGGCGGTCGTAGGTGTACAGGCCGTTGAGTTCGTTCTCGAGGTCGGTGATCTGCGTGTACACCGAGCCGGACAGTTCGGCCCCGGCCTGGTCGAGGTAGTACCGCTCGGTGTTCTCCACGTACGTGCGGGTCAGCTCCTCCTTGGTGGTGACGCCGCTGTAGATCACGGTCGGGGCGCCCGGCCACATGTGGCCCGGGGTACGCAGGGTGAAGCCGCCGTGCTCGCCGTCCATGGCGGCCCGCTCGTCGTCGGGGAAGGCCGGGTCGGTGTTGTTGTAGTCGTGGTGGTCGATGATGTCGCCCTTGCCGGAATCCCCCTTGCTGTTGCAGCAGTTGACCCCGCTGTGGGCGTTGACGACCCGGGACGGGTCGGCGGCCTTCACGGACTCGGCGATACGGCCGGTCTCCTCGCGGTTCCACTCGCCCCAGCCCTCGTTGAAGACGGTCCAGCCGATCACGGAGGGCGCGTCGTGGTGCTGGCGCATCATCTCCTCGCCCTGCCCGACGAATGCCTTTTGGCCCGTCCCGTCGGTGATGTCACCGGAGACGAAGTCCTGCCAGACCAGCAGGCCCAGCTTGTCGGCGTGGTGGAACCAGCGCGCCGGTTCCACCTTGATGTGCTTGCGGACGGCGTTGAAGCCGAGCTTCTTGTGCGCCTCGAGGTCGAAGGCGAGGGCCTCGTCGCTGGGCGCGGTGTACAGGCCGTCGGGCCAGAACCCCTGGTCGAGCGTGGCGAGGGAGAAGACCGGCTCGCCGTTGAGGACGAGCTTGTTGTAGCCGCCGACCTTCTCGATGCCGACCTCGCGCATGCCGAAGTAGCCGGTGACCCGGTCGGTGGACCTGCCGTCGGTGAGCTCGACGTCGAGGTCGTAGAGGTAGGGGTCGTCGGGGCTCCACAGATGCTGCTTCGCCACGCGCAGGCCGAGTCGCTCGTTGGCCGCTCCGGTGACCTTGCCGACGACCTTGCCGCGGGCGTCGCGGGCGACGGCCTCGACGCGGGCGGTGGGGGAGGCGTCGTCCGAGTCGACCGTCACGGCGAGGGTGCCGGTGTCGATGTCGGGCGTGGTGACGATGTCGTCGATCGAGGCGGCGGCGACGGGTTCCATCCACACGGTCTGCCAGATGCCGGAGGTCTGGGTGTAGAAGATGCCGCCGGGGTTCGTGGACTGCTTGCCCATGGGCTGGTTCGCGCCGCCGGTGTCGGTGACCGCGACCACGATCTCCTGCCGCCCGGAGCCCTTGAGCGCATCGGTGATGTCGGCGCTGAAGGCGTTGTAGCCACCGGTGTGTTCGGCGACCTTCGTGCCGTTGACGTAGACGCGGGCCTGGTAGTCCACAGCGCCGAAGTTGAGCTTGAGCCGGTTGGCCCGGCTGTTCGTGCCCACCTTCCAGCTCTCGGGTACGTCGACGAGCCTGCGGTAGAACATGTGGTCCTCGTGCCGCTCCAGCCCGGACAGCTGCGACTCGACCGGGAACGGCACGATGATCTTCTCGTCGAGGTTCTTGCCGAAGTCCGGCTCCTCGCCCTGCTCGGCGGCGCTGAACTGCCACGGGCCGTTGAGATTCCTCCACTTGCTTCGCACCTGCTGCGGGCGCGGGTACTCCGGCAGCGGATGCTCCGTGTCGAGCGCGTCGCCCCAGGCGGTGGTCAGGCGGTGGGCGGAGGCGTTCTCGGCGTAGCGGATGACCTTCGGCACGCTCCTGCCGCCGGCCGTCAGGCCGCCCGCACCGTCGTAGGAGAACCTGACCAGCTGGTTCTTCTGGACCGGTTCGGAGAGGGTGACGAGCAGGGAGTCGGCGTCACCCGGGTAGGCCGTGACCGACCTGACGGGCATGGCGGTGGTGTCGGCCTCGGCCTTGAGGTGGTCCTTGACCGCCTGGAGGCCGCCGACCTCGCCGTCGAAGCGGACGCGCAGCCGCCGCCCGTCCTGGGCGACGCTCGGCTCCACCGGGTACACCTCGAAGTCGGCCGGCGGGGTGAACGCCGACATCGGCACGAGCTGCTTGGACCGCGTCGGCGTCGACCAGCGCAGGAACATGTTGGCTCCGCCGGTGTCCTGGAACATCTCCAAGCGGAAGTCGTGCTTCTCACCGGCGGCCAGCCTGACCGGGGCGCCGGTCTGCTCCCGGTCCCAGTCGCCCACCCAGTGGTCGATGACCGGCTCGTCGTCGATGTAGAGGCGGAAGCCGTTGTCGCCGATGGCGTGGAAGGTGTAGTCACCGGTGGCGGGTGCCTCTATTTGTCCCGTCCACCGCGCCGTCGTGTGTTCCGTTCTGCCGGTCAACTCCTCGAAGGTGCTGGTCAGTCCGGAGAAGTTGATCTGCGGATCGAGTAATGTGCCGCCGAGTTCGGCGAAGTCCCGGGCACCGGGCGCCGACATGCTGAAGTACTCGCCCTTCAGACCGTGCGTCCGGACGGCGGCCTGCTCGGCGGCGGGTGCCGACGCGTTGTCCGTGTGTTCCGCGGCCGTCGCGGTGGACACCAGGCCGGTGGGGGGCAGGACCAGGGCGGCTGCGGCGAGCAGCGCCCACACTCTTGCTTTCGGGCGGGTGCGGTGTCGTGTCATCAAACCTTTTCCTCGTGTGGAGGTTGTGCCTGGGCGCGGTCGGCCGGCGGCAACCTTTTCAACGTTGGAAATCCTGTGACAGCGGTATGACAGCACGGCCTCCATACGCTGTCCAGACCTCGCGCACCACTCGGTCGCCCGCCGTCACCGGACGCCGCGGCCAGAGGGCGGCAGAGATTCCGGATCGGGAAACGGCCCGGTGCGGGAGCGCAAGTCCCCGCCGAGGAGGCGCCCTCGTGGGCGAGTTCGAAGAGGCGGCGTGAGAGGGCGCCGCGGGCAGCTGCCCCGTACGGTCGCAGCCGCCGTGCAACTGAGGTACCCGTTCACCCGGGCGTGCGTCGGTCCACCCACGGGCGCGCGTCTCTGCCCCGATGTCGGGTCAGGCCGGCTCAGCGAACCGGTGGACGAGAAAGGACGTCCGGTGGTCGGGTTCGGCGCTTGCCGAGTCCACCCGGTAGGGGCCGGCGCCGAGTTCGAGGACGCTGCCGGCCGTGAGCGTCCCGCCTCGGTGCCGAAGCAGGCGGCGTCGAACACGAGGAGGTCGCCAGTGATGCCCGGTACGGGTTCTTCTTCCCGCTCGGCGGTGGGAAGCCAGCCAGGACGGTGTCACCGACACCTTCCTCGCTCTCCGCGTGGCACCGGCGGACGAGGACACCGGCGGACGAGGAATCGGTGCTCGGGAGGCGGGCGGTGGAGAGAGGGCTCGGCTCCGAGGACGAGCGCCTCGGCTCCGTCAGGCGATTCGAGGACTCCGACGAGGTCACCACCTCGCGAGCCCGGTCGTGGTCGCCCTCCGTCCCCGACCGGTGCGGCAGCGCGGCGTGCGGGCCCGTGCGGCCGCCTCTGCGACTTCCACGGCCGGCGCCGGGGACACGCCCTGAGCGTTCGTGGGGCGGAGACGGCGGCTGCCACTGAGATCGTCGCGGAGAACGCCCCTCTGCCTCGACGAAGCCCTCTCTCACCAGGTGAGGGTTCCGGGTGCTCCCTTGAAGGGGCCACGCACTTCCTTGGTGATCCAGCCGCCGTAGAAGTCGCCTTCTTGCGCCTGGACCTCCTCGTCCCCGACCGTGCAGCGGTCCACCCGACTCGCGTAGAAGGCGAGACAGCCCGTGATCAGGCTGTAGGCGGGAGCGGGGTGCGGGTAGCTCCAGGCGGCTCTCTCGCGCACATCGTCACCCACCACCAGATCCCAGTACTGAGCCTTGCCCTTCCACTCGCACCAGGTGCCGCCGGCGGCGGGGCGCAGCAGGTCGAGACGTACGTCCGCGGGGGGAATGTAGAACACGGGCGGGTGACTGGTCTCCAGGACACGGACTGCTCTCCTGGTGTCCGCCACCAGCAGGCCGCCGCACTCGACACGGGTGTGGCGGGCGTCTTCTCGCATGGCGGGCGGCCTGGGGTAGTCCCAGACGGACTCGGGCTGCAGGGATGCGGAAGCAGACATGAGGTCCTCGTGGTGTGCAGCACGGTGCGGTATCGGTCACAGGTGTTTCGTCGCCGCAGGTCCTGCCGGATGCACCTGGCTCGCACACGTGTGACGAGAAGGCTCGTGAAGAGGGTGCATCCGGTCGACGGTCTTCGGACGTATGCATCTCCTGCAACGTCGAGAACATCGCAACCGACGGGAGATCGAACCGTGTTGACTCGTATTGCGCTGATCGGCATCAGCTCCGTGACCGCGGCGGCCCTGACCACCGGCCCCGCACTGGCCTCCCCGGCGACCGTCCACGTCAAGTCCGGCACCACCAAGGTCACCGTGGCCCCGGCCGTGGCCAGGGCGCTGCTGTCCAACGGCGTCGCGCCGCTCGTGACCCGCCCCGGCAAGCCCGGCCTCGCCGTCGTCGGCAAGCAGCCCACCCTGACCGCCGCCTACCCGGTCACCGGCGGGACGCTGACGACCGATCCGCTGGCCGGCACCGTCAAGCACCAGGGGGGACTGAAGTTCGTCAACGTCTTCAACGGCCGCTCGTTGGAGGTCAAGGACTTCACCATCGACCTCACCAAGGGCAATCTGACCGCCAAGGTCGCCGGCTCGGCCACCAGGGTCCCCGTGTTCAACCTCGACACCTCCACGGCGTCCGTGGACGTGTCCAAGCACCGCCTCGACGCGCGGAAGGTCACTCTCCGACTCACTTCCACCGCCGCTTCCGCGCTGAACAACACGCTCAGGACCAAGGTGTTCGCCACCGGCCTCGTCGTCGGCACCGCTGACACGCACCTCCGCTTCTAGATCGGGTACCGGAAGTGGATCATGTGCATGGGGTGTCAGCACGCCGCCGAGCCACATGGTCCTCTCATCCGGTCGTTCGATCGAGCTCACCGAGGTGCGGATGTCCTCGGCCCATGAGGGACGCTGATCCCGCGCTTCGCAGTGTTCGCAGGGAGGGGCCGGCCCAGGTCACCCGGGCCGGCCCCCTCCCGCTCGCTCTCCCCCGGCCGGACGCCGGGCGACGGCTCGGCCGCCGCCCGATCCCCTCCCAGGTCCGAGGCGCCCGGCGATACCGTCGCACGTCGCACGTCGCACGTCGCACGTCGCACGTCGCGCGGAGGCCGGTGCTTTCACCGGCATCCCCGGAATGCCGGCCGGGCATGCCCGGAGCTGTCCGCCGGAGTTCCGTCGCCGTCGTCCGGTCCGCTCCCCTCAGGAGGGGAGCGCCGCCAGCCGGCGCCGGTCATGGGGCGAGGAGCGGCGGTCCAGACGTTCCTGCAGGCGCACCCGGGCCGCGGTGCACAAGCCCGCCGAGACCTGCGCGTACAGCAGGGTCTCCTCCACGACCTCGCGCTGCGCGGCACTGCCGCCCACCATGCGGAGCATCGGGAGGATGCGTTCCAGCCGCCGCGCCGCTTCGGCCCAGTTCTCTTCCACGAGGTGGGTGAACGCCTCGCACAGCGGGGCGATGACCTCGCGCTGCACCTGATCGGCGTCCAGCGCGTGAGTCTGCAGCCGCCGCAGCCCCGGCAGGTCTCCCGCGGCGGTGAGGGTGATGGCGGAGTGCAGTGCGGTGAAGGCGGTGGCCGGGCGCTCCAGGATGTCGGCGGAGACCGATTCCAGCACGTCGTTGATCGGTATCCGCCCCTGCCAGCTGTCGGACACCTGGGCCCGCCACAACAGGGAACCGGAGTCGATCAGCGCCCGGATGCCGTTGACCTTCCCGGGCGACAGCTGTCCCGCCCACCTGCGCCGGACCGCCGCCGCGTCCGCGACGGCCAGCTCGTGCAGGGCGGCGTGCCAGGCGAAGTGGGCGCGGTGCGTGCCGCCGCGGCCCTGGCCGCTCAGCCATTCGTCGAGCCGCTCGCGGCCCTTGTCGTGGTCGCCGCGCTCGTAGTGCACGTGCGCCAGGGCGTGCATGGCGTGCCCCGACCCGGGCTCCGCCGCGAGGGCCTGCTCCGCCAGGTCCTCGGCCTCGTCGTAGCGGCTCTGCTCCTGGCGCATGAAGGCGAGCAGGGAGGTGTGGAACCAGTGTCCCCCGTGGGCCGGCGCGGTCTTCTCCAGCAGCCGGAGCGCGGCGCTGCCGTCGAGGTCGTACAGGCCGGAGAAGGCGATGGTCGGGACCGCGGTGGCGAGGGCCAGCCGGTCGCCCGGATAGTCCTCCAGGTGTCGCAGGAGGGCCGCGTCGCCCTCCGCGACCGTGCCCCGGACGCGGCGGGTCACCACGTCGACGAAGGAACGCTCACGGTCGTCGGCCCGCTCACGTGCGCTGCGCTGGGCATCGGCCAAGGCGCGGAAGACGTCCACGTCGGCCCCGCACTCGTGTCCGATCAGCGCGAGCGCGGCGTGGGCGGTCGCGAAGCCCGGGTCGAGGGCCGTGGCCCGCCGGAACGCCTCCGGGGCACCGGCCCGCACCTTCAGCAGCCGGTCCACCCCTGACCGGTAGGCGGCCGCGGCGGCGGAGTGGGTGCTGAGAGCGAGGCCGCCGCCGTCGCCGGGACGCCGGGCTGCACGTCGGGCGGACGCGGCGTGGGTGAGGGGAGCGGCGAGCCGGTCGAGCACCGCTTCGGCCGCGGCCGCGGCCTGGACCCGGATCTCCGGGATCGCGGTGGTCTCCCACAACTCGCCGCGGCGTGGCGAGCCGAGTGTCCACAACGCGCGGCTCGTCCGGCCGTCCCGGTCGCGCAGCCGTCCGTCGTCGGTGGACACGCCCATGCCCAGCGGGCCGGGCACCGCGTCGCCGCGCCGCAGCAGGTTCCGCCACAACGGATCGGCCGTGTCCGTCAGCCGCAGGCCCGGCCCCGTGCAGTCCACCACCCAGCCCACGGAAAGTTCACGGCCGTCGGTGAGGGAAACCCGCAGCGAGTGGTCCGGGAGCGTCCGGACGTCGGTGATCCGCCCCCGGACCGCCCTCAGCCTTCGCGTACGGCGCATCCGGGCCACGCTCTCCGCGGTGGCCGGGGGCATCCGGTGCCGGTGCACGTTCCACAGGGAGCCGTCCCGCTCGAGGAACTCGGCCCGCTCGTCGACGGACAGCGACGCCCACAACTGCGCTGTGAGCGGGCGCAGCCCGTCCAGCGCGGGGCGCCAGTCGCCCTGGGCGCGCACGACCCGGCCGACGTGCCGGTAGACCGCGGTGCGCACGTCCGGCAGCGGCAGCCCCGTGAGCGGCTCGGCGCAGGCGACGGCGGGCAGGGGCGTCACGGCGTGTGCCTGGGGCAGCCGCCCGCCGCGGGACACCGCGTGCACCGTCCGGCCCGGCCGGTTCAGCCGCAGGGCCACGTCCACGGCGGTCAGCCCGGTGCCGATCAGCAGCACGTCGTCCGAACACTGCTCGTGGGCCGGGGCGTCCAGGGCACCCGGCGTCCAGGGGGCGGCGACGAAGCGGTCACTGCGGTGCAGGGCGGCCGGCAGCCACGCGGAGGAGGAAGGCGCAGGACCGGTGGCCAGTATCACGCTGTCGGCGTCGACAGCGGTGCCGTCGGCCAGTTCGAGTCGGGCGGTCCCGCCGGGGCCGTCGCTCCAGCGGCAGTCGATGACCCGGGTGCGCAGCCGGCGGACGGTGACCGTGCCGTGGGCCGCGATGACGGCCCGGCCGAGGGTGTCCGACAGGTAGGCGCCGTAGCGGTAGCGCGAGACGAAGTCCGCGGCGGTGACCGTGGGTTCGCCGTGGCGGCACAGCCACCGTACGAAGTGCCCCGGGTCGTCGGGATAGCAACTCATGTTCCCGGCAGGCACGTTGAGGAGATGTCGCGGGTCGCGGGTGGAGTAGGCGGTGCCGCGGCCAGCCTCCCCCGCCGGGTCGATCAGCAGGAGTTCCAGGGGGATCCGGCGGCGGACGGCGGTTTCGCAGAGCTGCACGGCGACCAGAGCACCGGCCGCCCCCACTCCCACGATGGCCACCGATCCCCGCGGTGTTAATGACGTCATGCCACGCCTCCTGTCTGCCGGGCCGTTCGGCCGGATGGGTGCCCGTGCGCGTTGTCGCTCGCGCCGTGCGAGGTGGACGGCTGCGCTGGTGTCGCGTGGAGCTGTTCACGGACCACGAAGGTCCCAGAGTGAGTGCGCCGTAGTTCACCATTTTTGTGAACTACGGGCAAGAGCCTTGTTCTCTCCTGCCCGGTATCCGTTTCGGCTTCGGCATGATCACCGACGGTTCCCCTTCACGCTCCGTGCCGGCGCCGGCTGCCGTCGAACCCGCGTGAGGGCGTCAAAGCCTTTTCGGGTGTGAGAAATTGGCCGGATGCGGATCACGGCGAGGACGGACTATGCGGTGCGGGCGATGGCGGAGCTGGCGGCGGCCGGCGACACGCCCCTGACGGCCGAGCAGTTGTCGGACCGTCAGGACATTCCGGTCCGGTTCCTCTTCGGCATTCTGAGGGAGCTGAGGCTGGCCCATCTGGTACGCAGCGTGCGGGGTCCACAAGGCGGGTACCTGCTGGCCGGAGCGGCTGACGAGATCAGCCTCGCAGCGGTGATCCGCGCCGTGGACGGCCCGTTGGCCAAGGTGCGGGACCTGAGCCTCACCGACCTGGAGCACCCGGGGGCGGCGGCCGTGCTCCCCGACGTCTGGCGGGCGGTGCGCACCAGTCTGCGTCAGGTGCTGGAGGCCACCACGCTTGCCGACCTCGCACGCGGTGAGCTGCCGGACATCGTGCGGGAGCGGGCGCAACAGTACACCGCCGACATTCGCCGCTACGGACAGTGACGCGTTTCGCGTCCTCCGGTGTTCCGTGATCCGATTGCCGTCACCTGAAACGGCCTGTCTCGTCGAGTCGGCCGGCTGCCGCCTCGACACCAGCGAGGCGGAGCCCGCGCCACGCCTCGGCACGGTCGTGGCGGCCGAACCGCTGCTCGTCACCGAAGCCGGCGAGTTCCCCGGTGAGCTCCTGCTCTTCACACAGGACGGTTACCTCTCGCAGCTGGAAGAGTGCTCATGGAGCGACGGCATCGAAGTGGCACCGGCTGCCGCGCGTCACTGGATCCAGAGACGTTCTCGAGTCCTGAAGGTCCAGCGGCCGGCGGTTTCCGCCGGACGGCACAGCAGCGGGGCCGGCAAGAGCCATCCTCCCGTCAACCTGCCGGTACGAAAAGGGAATTGAGCAACCGAGGCCCCCTGCTACGGTGGCCCGATGGCATCGATCAAGCAGTTCCAGGTCACCTTCGACTGCGCGGAACCCGAGCGCGTCGCCCGTTTCTGGTGCGAGGTGCTGGGGTACGTCGTCCCGTCGCCGCCGGAGGGCTTTGCCACGTGGGACGACCACGATCGCTCGCTGCCGCCTGCGGACCGGGGTTCGTGGTTCGCATGCATCGATCCCTCCGGGGTGGGCCCGCGACTGTTCTTCCAGCGCGTCCCCGAGGGCAAGACCGTCAAGAATCGCCTGCATCTCGACGTGCGGGTCGGCACCGGACTCGTGGGTGAGGAGCGCCTGGCCGTTCTCGAGGCCGAATGCGCACGACTGGTCGCGCTCGGCGCGGTACGCCTGCGACTCCTGCTCGCCGACGAGGACAACGAGTCGTGCCTCGTGATGCAGGACGTCGAGGGCAACGAGTTCTGTCTCGACTGAACATCCGGCCTGATGGCGTTCGTGTGGTGACACGGTTCATCACCGGCCTCGGGGAACATCGGTACAGCGGTTGGCGCTGAGAACGATCAGAGTCGGGGTGTGAGCGTACCGACCCGGTTCTCGTGCTCGCGGCGGGCCTTGCGCCGGGCCGGGGACGACACCCTCACCGTCACCTTCGAGTACTCCGTCGAACTGTTCGACGAATCGACGGTCGAAGCACGGGGGCGGTCCTTCACCGCACTCCTCGGCGCAGTCGCAGCGGACCCCGATCGTCCGCTGCGAAGCCTGCACGGCACCGATCCGGGAGCCCAGGGAGCCCAGGGCAGCGACGAGTCGTACGGCCGCTGTGGAGGCCGTCGACCACCACCGGCGGACCGCCGTCAGGCGGGCGCCGGCATGAAGGCGCTGCGGGCCTGCGGGAGGGAGCAGGCCCGCAGAACACCGCTACGTGACCGTGCGC
Organism: Streptomyces sp. NPDC088766; assembly: GCF_044750845.1. Taxonomy (NCBI): domain Bacteria; kingdom Bacillati; phylum Actinomycetota; class Actinomycetes; order Kitasatosporales; family Streptomycetaceae; genus Streptomyces; species Streptomyces sp. NPDC088766. The sequence goes on from NZ_JBIVKQ010000008.1 coordinate 251,282, forward strand.
CCGACTTGGCGTGCGGGGGTGCGGGGGATCACTGCGGTGGCCGGACAGCGCCGGCGCTTCGTCGTTCGGCCGGTTGTCGGTCGTGTGGCCGTGTTGCCGGGCTGCCGGCCGACTGGTCGGCCGGGTGGTTCATGTGAGCGATTGGTTGCGGAGTGTGGCGAGGGTTTTCTGGATGCGGCTTTGGCGGGTCTCGGGTTTTTTGGCGCTTTCGATGGTGTGGATGTAGGCGCGTTTGCGGCTGGGGGAGAGTTGGTCGTAGGCGGTGCGGGCGACGGGGTCGGCGTCGAGGGCTTGGACGAGGTCTTCTGGTTCGGCGATGGTGCGGGGTTGGGTGTCGAGGGCGAGGTCGACTTCGACTTCCTCGCCGGTTTCGACGCCGGCGGCTTCGCGGTTGGCTTTGCTGAAGCCGATGAGGTAGCGGCCTCGCATGATCGCGATGCGGCTGTTCCAGGAGTGGCCGTTGATGGTGATGGTGATGGGTGGTCGTTTCCCGGCGTCGAGTTCGTCGATGATTTCCGGGGGGACTTCGAGGCCTCGCATGGGTTCGGGGGGTTCGACGTGGGTGCGGAACTTCATGGTCTGCTCCTGTCCGTGTGGCCGTGTGGCCGTGTGCGTCGGTCCGGTTCGCGGTGTGGGGGCCGCGATGGGCCGGTGGCCGTGCTGTGTCACATTGTCAGGGGAGTGGCCGGTGGGAGGGCGGCTGTTCGCCGGAATCGGCGTGGCGGGGGCTGGAGTTGGCCGTGTCGGGCGGGGCGGGACAACCACGGTGATTCGACTGACACCACCCGGTCACGCGCACCCGGCCACGCTCACACCGTTGCCGGAATCCCCTCGGCGATCGCCCAGGCCTGCGCCATGCCGAGCCGCCCGTATGCGGCCCGGCCTGCAGACCGGCGGTCCGGGCCTCCCTGTTGTTGCCCGACAGCAGGTACGCCACTGCCTCGTCCGGCAGCTCGCCGAGGCGCCCGAGCACGGCCTTCCGCACCCACGAGCCGTACCGCCGACGCCTGCTCACCAGCACTGCCAGGTGAGCCGGCACGGCCTCGTCCGCGCCCGCGAGGGCGTGGCCGAGGGGTGCGCGGGCCGGGTCCCTCACCTCCTCGTCGGTGTCCGCGCACCGGATCAGGACGAGCGGCAGCACGGACGCGGGCAGGGCTGCGGACTGCGCGCGTGCCACCCGTACGCGCAGCAGCACGGCGCCCGGCACGCGGGTTGGAGATCAGGCGGGGCATCCCGGCCATGGATGTCGCTTTCGGTCCGGACTCCACTCGTGGACACCGAAGGAGGGTTCCACCACCTCGCGGGGCCGGCGTCGGCGCACCTCGTCCAAACGGCGACACTGATCGTCCAGCCAGCCCTCCTCGAGGGCGCAAGCCTTCATCGCAGCATCTGACTCCATGACAGATCGTGACCGCGACCGGGCGACGAGAGTACGTCGAGATGACGCCGAAGCCGCCCCTGTCCGCGCAGCCTCTTGCTCGGCAGTGTCCGGCCGACTCCTCGATGCCCGCCGGGGGACGATGTGCGGCTGATGCGACTCCGCGCAAGCCGACGCACCGCCTCCCGCGCAGACGCAGACAACGGAAGGGGGGCCGTCACCTACTTGTTGCCCCAGTCGAGGCGGAGTACGGCGAGGTCGTCGGTGTGACGCCCGGCGTTCAGTGTCTGGGTCTCCTCGATGAGGCGGTCGACATGGGCGGCCGGGTCTGCCGTCGGCAGGTTCCGGATCAGGGTGAGGAGTCCTTCGACGCCGAGCCGCTCGGCGCGCGGGCCGTTGTGTCCCTCGGTGAGGCCGTCGGTGTAGAGGGTCAGGGCTCCGGCGGCGGGCAGCGGGACCACCGTGGCCGGCCAGGTTCCGAGCCTGGGGGCGATGCCCAGGGCCATTCCGTGGGCGGCGGCCAGTTCCCGGGTGGCCTCGGCGGTGGTGAGGAGGGGTTCGTGGTGACCGGCCAGGTACAGCGTGGCGGTGGCGGCGTTCTGGTCGAGGGTGAGGAGGGTGCAGGTGGCGAACAGGGGTTGCGGGCCGCGTTCGGCGAGCAGGATGCGTTCCATGAGGTGCAGGAGGCCGGGGCCGTGGTGTCCGCCCAGGACGAGGGAGCGCCAGGCGATGCGCAGGCAGACACCGAGTGCGGCGGCGTCCGGGCCGTGTCCGCTGACGTCGCCGACGACGGCGTGCAGGACGCCGTCGTCGTCCTCGACGACGTCGAGGAAGTCCCCTCCGAGCAGAGCGCTTTCGGTGCTGGGCAGGTATCGGGTCGTGACGGTGACACCGGAGGTGGAGAGGATGGGCTGGGGCAGCAGGCCCCGTTCCAGGCGGGCGTTCTCCTCGGCGCGCAGACGGGACTTCTGGGCGTCGGCGGCTGTGCGTTCGGTCTGGCTGCGGTAGACGGCGTAGCGGACGGTGCGGTGCAGCAGGTCGGCCTCGACCTTGCCCTTGACCAGGTAGTCCTGGGCGCCGGCGGCCATCGCCTCGGCTCCCGCCTGCGTCTCGGACAGGCCGGTGAGCACGATCACGGCGGTGTGGGGGGCGAGCTCGCGGACGGCGGCGATGGCCTTGGTGCCCGACACGTCGGGCAGGTGGAGATCGAGCAGGATGCAGTCGATCGCGGAGGCGGCGAGTTCGGTGCGGGCCTGGGCGAGGCTCGTTCTCGTGGTCAGGTCGAACCGCAGTCCCGTGTCGTGGAGGAGCTCTTCGACGAGCAGGGCGTCCGCTTGGTCGTCCTCGATGAGGAGGATGCGGTACACCGGGTCCGGCGAGGGACCGCCAGGGGCGTGCGTCGCGGGCACGGTCATCGCGTCGGCTCCGCATCGGCGCGGGTCGCTTCCGGCATGGTGGAGCGGGTCGCTGTTTCGGGCGGCTCGCAGGCCAGGGTGAACGTGATGCGGGCGCCGTCGCGGTGGTCGGGGTCGACGCGGATGGTGCCGCCGTGGAATTCGACGATCTTCTTGCACATCGCCAGGCCGATGCCGCTGCCGTTGTAGGCCTCTCGGGTGTGGAGCCGCTGGAAGATCACGAACACTTTCTCGGCGTACTCGGGGTCGATGCCGATGCCGTTGTCCGTGACCGCGAACCGCCACAGCGCGCCCTCCGGTGCGGCGGAGACGTGGATCTCGGGTGTCCGGCCGGGGCGGTGGAACTTGACGGCGTTGCCGATCAGGTTCTGCCAGAGCATGCCCATCTGGGTGGGATCGGCGACCAGGGACGGCAGCGGATCGTGCGTGATCGAGGCGCCTGTCTCCTCGATGCTCACGCTGAGGGAGGACAGGGCCCGCTCCAGCGCGGAGCCGAGGTCGACGCTCTGCAGCTCGCGGTGGACGCGGCCGACACGGGAGAAGTCGAGCAGGTCGTTGATCAGGGTCTGCATGCGGTTCGCGCCGTCGACCGCGTAGTCGATGTACTGGTCGGCCCGGGCGTCGAGCTGGCCGCCGTAGCGGCGCTGGAGGAGCTGGGTGAAGCTGGAGACCTTGCGCAGCGGCTCCTGGAGGTCGTGGGAGGCCACGTACGCGAACTGTTCCAGTTCGGCGTTCGAGCGTTGCAGGTCGGCGGTCTGCGCGTCGAGGCGCAGGCGGGCTTCTTCGGTGAACGCCAGCTCGCGTACCAGGCGGCGGCGCATGAAGTCGATCTCACCGCTGAGCCGTCGCAGGTCTGCGGGCCCGGCAGGGGTGATGGGGTGGTCGAAGGCACCGCCGGCGATGGTGCGGGCGTCCGCACCCAGCTGGGCCAGGGGGGCGGTGATGCCGCGGCGCAGTCCTTCGAAGATCAAGATCGTCAGAGCGAGGATGACGGCCGCGATCGCGCTGAACACCCAGTTCCGCAGCGCCATGGTGGAGGAGAGGTCTTCCGCTGCGTGCGCCCGCTCCGTCCGCAGCCGCTCCTGCTGGTCGCTCAGGGCGGAACGCAGTGCGTCGAATGCTTTCTTGCCCTCCGTGGCGCGTTCGGTGGCCAGCGACGAAGGCGTTCCGGAAGGCGCGGCGGCGATCGGCCGGGCGATCCTCGCCTGCCAGGCCTCCGCGGCGTCCTGCACGGCTTTGAGGTCCTTCAGGTCGGCCGTGTCGTCGTGCAGCAGCTCCTTCAGGCGTGCGGTGTGGGTGGCCTGGTCGGTGAGACCCTGCCGGTAGGGGACGAGGAAATCCGGGATGCCGGTGGCGCCGTATCCGCGGATGCCGGTCTCCTGGTTCAGCAGCGCCGATTCCAGCCGGAACGACGTGCTCAGAGCGGGAGATCTCACCTCCACGAGGTCTTCGCTGATCGATTCCGTCCGCGCCAGCACCCACGCGCCCGTCACCCCGAGGAGCGCGAGGACCGTCAGCGAGACCGCCACCCCGACACGCAGCCACCGCCGTGTCGTCCAGGTGGAAAACCTTCGCGCACGCGGTCTCGCGTTCCCGCTCATGCCGTGACCCTCCGATGTGATGCCGCCTGCACCATGCGGGGGCAGCCGCCACTTTAGATGCATCCTGACAACCATTGTTGTCGAGGTGGCTGATCGGAGCCTAAGGTGCTGGATGTGCCTGGCAAGAACTTCAGTCTGCGGATCACCCCCGAAGAAACGGCAGCGGTCGCGGACGCGGCGGTCGGCCGGCTTGCGAGGCGCCTCACTCTCCAACTCCTGGACGATGTCCCGCCCGCGCCGGAGGGCGGCCCTACGGGGGCGCTGACGCTGCTGTACGTGCTGGACCAGCTCCAGCGGGCCGCCGAACGCCTCCAGCGGAGCGCGGCCGTCTCCGCCGCCCGCGCGGGTGCCGGGTATCCGCAACTCGGTGCCGCCTGCGGCATGACCCGCCAGGGCGCCCGGCGTCGCTGGCCCGGACTCTTCCACCACTCCGACGAAGCACCCATGGAGCACCCGTTGATGACCACCCCCGCACGGCCCTTTGACGTCCTTCTCGTCGAAGACGACATGGCCGATGCCCTCCTCATCGAGGAAGCGCTCTCCGAGCGTGGAGCCCGCAACCTCGTCCAGGTCACCGACGGAGTCGCCGCGCTCGAGCACCTGCGCACCCCTGGCAACCCCCGCCCCGACCTGATCGTCCTGGACCTGAACATGCCCCGGATGAACGGACGCGAACTCCTGCGGATCCTCAAGACGGACGAGAACCTGCAGACCATCCCCGTCGTCGTCCTCACCACGTCCGCAGCCCCCGAGGACGTCACCGGCGCGTACACCAGCCACGCGAACGCGTATGTGACCAAGCCGGTCAACCTGGAGCAGTTCGAGCAGGCCGTCCAGAGCATCGACGCCTTCTACCTCGACACCGCCACCCGCCCGCCCCGCGACTAGGGCGTGCCCGGGACACGGGCCCGGTACGGGCCGGACCGGCCGTGAACCGATCACCGCGGTGTCCCGATCGTGAACACGGTCGCGATGGGGCCGTCCTGCTGTGCCACCGAGCCGGGCAGGCCGTTGACCGTGTGCTCCGGGAACGCCGTGCGGTCGCCCGGCAGACGGGCGATCTCGGCGTGGTGACGTGCGGTCCGCTCACCGCCGGAGTGCGGCCGACGTCACCCGGCTGATCCCGCTGCCGGACAAGGTCCCACCCGTGGCCGGCACGGCCGGGCGGCCACGCGGACGGCCGGAGACGCTCTTCGCCGGCCGCGGCTACGACCACGACAAGTACCGGCGACTGCTGTGGCGGCGAGGCGTCCCCGGCCGGCCATCGCGGAACGCGGCCGGCCCCACGGCTCCGGCTTTGGCGTCTTCCGCCGGGTCGTGGAGCGAACGATCTCCTGGCTCCCCGGCTTCCGCCCCTTGCGCATCCGCAGGCAGAGACGCGACGACATGCACGAAGCCTTCCTCGCCCTCGCCACCTGCCTCATCACCCACCGCCGCGTCCAACACCTTGTCAGGCCCCCTGAGCCCCGCTCGGCGTCCGTCCTTCGCCCCTCCGCCTCCCGCCGCGCGACTTCCCTCCGGGAGGGACGGCCGTGTCCCAGGATGCGTCATGACAGCCGTGGGCTGCCGGAGTGTCGGCCGCCGATGTCAGCGGCGTCGGCGAGAATCCCGGGCGCCGGTCACGGAATTCGAAGGCGCGTGATCTGCGGCGAAGGTGCGCCGGTGGCCCGGGCGGAGATCTGCCGGGTTCACGAACGGGAGGGCCGGGCATCCGGATGGCGAAGAGGAGGGTGGTGTCATGTATCTGGCACGTGGATCCGTCGGTGATCCCGGCGACTGGCTCTGGGCGCTGGCCGCGCTCGCGCTGTACGCGCTGATCAGTTACGGACTGGAGTACCGCGTGCGGGCCCGGCGCGGCTCGCGGCATCCGGGCCGCGACGCCCTGCGCGACCTCAAGGACCGCGAGGAGCCGCAGCGGCCGCGCCACCGTGTCGTGAGCCGTCTGATCATGCTCGGCGGAGGCGTGCTCACCGGTCTCGTCGCCTATCTGACCTCCGGCGGCGTGCGCGTCGCGGCCGTGGCCCTCACGGCCGCGGTCGCGGTGGCCCTGTGGGCGTACTACGACCACCGCACCGAGACGGCTCCCGCCGGCGGATGAGGCGTGCGCACGCGGGAGCGGTGCGCCGGCGCCCTGCCTCCGCCGGCGCACCGCTCCCGCGGAACCTCCCGCTGCCCCGCACCGGTTCCGCCCGCCGCTCGTCGGGCGCCGGCCCGTGGGGTTCGCCGCCCGTGCCGAACGCCGCCCGTGCCGAACGCCGCCGTGCCGGGGTGAGGCTGCGAAATCTCGCCAGTGATTGCCGAACCATTTCGGTGCGGAGACGTCCCGACGGAGCGCTCTGCGGGTGATGTCCGGCGGGAAATCCACGGGGAATCCACGGAGAATTGATTGTTGCCTCCCTGGCGTAAAAGGAGCGTCCGTCCAGTTCCGGTTGTGAAAGCTGCTGGCGTGGTTCCTGGTGCCGTGGAAGTATCCAGGGTGATCACGGGGGAGTCCCTGATCGATACGTCAAGCACCCGCCCGCAGAAGGGAATTCGCCGTGCATTCCACGTCGTCCCGTTCCGCCGTCGTCACCGCGTCCACGCTGTCCGTCCTGTTACTGGGAACGGCCGGGGTGCACGCCGAAGAGCCTGCTCGAGCGGGCTCCGTACCCGACGTCCCGGTCGCCGCGGTGATGCGTCACCTCGACGCGCTCCAGAAGATATCCGACGCGAACAACGGCAACCGGGCCCACGGCACGGCCGGTTATCTCGCCTCGCTCGACTATGTGCAGGGAAAGCTGAAAACCGCCGGATTCACCACCACGCGCCAGGAATTCGAGTTCGGCGGGAAGAAGAGCTGGAACCTGATTGCGGACTGGCCGCGCGGCGGGAGCTCAGGAGAGGTCCTCATGGTCGGGGCGCATCTCGACTCGGTCGACACGAGCCCCGGAATCAACGACAACGGCTCCAGCGTCGGGGCCGTTCTGGAGACCGCCCTCACGGTGGCCGCGCGACAGGCCGCCCCGTCCCGGCATCTCCGGTTCGCCTTCTGGGGCACGGAGGAGGAGACCTACATCGGGTCCACGCACTACGTGAACACGCTGCCGGCCGCCGAACTGTCCAAGATCACCGCCTACCTCAACTTCGACATGATCGGCTCGCCGAACCCGGGCTACTTCGTCTACGACCAGAGCCCCGAGGTCGCCCGCCACTTCGACCGGTACTTCCGCGGCAAGGGCATCCCCACCGAACCCGCCACCGCCCTCAACGGGCGCAGCGACCACGAGCCGTTCCTCGCCAAGGGCGTCCCGGTCGGCGGCATCTTCACCGGCTCCGCCGAGATCAAGACGCCCGAGCAGGCCGCCAAGTGGGGCGGCACCGCCGGCCAGGCCATGGACCCCTGCTACCACCTGGCCTGCGACACGCCGGCCAACATCGACCGGCGCGCGCTGGACGTCAACACCGACGCCGTCGCGGCCATGGTGTGGAAGCTCGGCGTGCGCGGCTAGGTGTGCTGTCCGGGAGGGGGGCGGGGACCCGCGCACGGGCCCCCGCCCCCCTCCCGCGGTCAGGCGCGGCGCCGGTCGCGAGGGCGGGCCGCCAGGCGGGCCAGCCCGTCCCGGTCCACCTTGCCCGTGGGGCCGACCGGCAACGCCGGCAGGACCAGCACGTGCTCCGGGAGCATGTAGCTGGGCAGGGTGCCGGCGAGGTGACGGCGGACGACACCGGCCGTCGGGGCCGGTGCCACAGCGCTCCCGTCCGACGCCGGCTCCTCGGCCGCGGTCCCGGACCCCGTCGCCACCGCCGCCACGATCTGGGGCCCGTCCTCGCCCCGCAGCGTCGTCACCGCGCAGTCCACCACACCGGGCACCTGCCGCAGCGCGGCCAGCACCTCGCCCAGTTCGATGCGGTAGCCGCGCACCTTGACCTGGTCGTCCCGCCGGCCGCGGAACTCCAGGTGTCCCTCGGGCATCCAGCGCGCCCGGTCACCGGTGGCGTACATCCGCTCGCCCGGCAGGCCGCTCACCGTGTCGGCGGTGAACCGGCTCGCCGACAGCTCCGGGTCGCCCACGTACCCGTCGGCCACCACCACGCCCGCGATGTGCAGGTCGCCCTCCACACCGATCGGACAGGGCTTGCGGTCTTCGTCCAGGACGTAGTAGCGGGCGTTCTGGATCGGCCTGCCGTACGGGATGCTGGGCCACCGCGGGTCGACCGCGCCGATGTCGAAGTGGTTGGACCAGATCGTCGCCTCCGTCGCCCCGCCCAGCGCCACGACGTGCGCCCGGGGGAAGCGGGCCCGCACCCGGTCCGGCAGGGTGAGCGGCACCCAGTCGCCGCTGAGGAAGACCAGCCGCAGATCCGGCACCCGCTCGCCCGCCGGGACGCCGTCGCTGAACGACATCACCATGCCGAGCGCGGCCGGCGCCGAGTCCCAGAAGGTGACGGGCTCACCGAGCATGATCTCCAGCAGCCGCTCCCCGTCCGTGAGTTCGACGGGCGGGACCACGCGCACGCTGGCGCCCGCGGCGAGGATCCCGAGCAGGTCGTACACCGAAAGGTCGAAGGTGAGCGCGGTGACCCACAGCAGGCAGTCGTCCGGGCCGACGGCGTACGTCTCGTTCACCCACTGGACGACGTTCACCGCGCTGCGGTGGCGCACCGAGACGCCCTTCGGCACCCCGGTGGAGCCGGACGTGAAGATGACGTACGCGGTGTCGTCGGCGCCGGGCCCGGTCGGCAGCGGCAGACCGCGGGCGTCCTCGACGTCGCTCCAGGTGCTGACGACCGGGGTGTACGGGGTCCCGGTGCCGGTGGGCGCCAGCCGCAGGACGACGTCGTAGCGCTCCCGCAGGACGGCCGGCCAGTCGTCGCCGGTGCGGCGGCGCACCTCCGCCCGGACGGGCAGGCCGAGTTGCTCGCCGAGCCGCTCGAACCAGACGGCGGGCAGCCGCAGATGGGCGCCGTCCCCCTCCCCGTCCGGTTCGGCGAGGTCGGCGAGGACCACCGCCCCGCCCGGGGCCAGGGCGCCCAGGGCGTCGCGCAGCACCGACCGCAGGTACTCGAAGCCGGGGAAGAACTGCGCGACGCTCGCCAGCAGCACCACGTCGGCGCCGGCCGGCGCCACCACGCGCCCCAGCTCGTCGGCGGGCGCGTGCACGAAGCGCGCGTCCTCCCCGGCCTCCCGGGCCGCCCGTTCCAGGGCCACCGGGGACACGTCGACGCCGGTGTAGGCGCCGGTCCGGCCGCGCAGGGCGCGCGCGATCAGCCCGGCGCCGCAGCCCACCTCGACCACCCGCGGACGCGGCGGCGCCACCGACAGCACGAGGTCGCGCACGTGTCCGACGTAGGTGCCGACCTGCTCGGCCGTGATGCCGTCGGCCGGGTCCCGGTGGAAGCCGGAGGCCCGCGCCAGGTCGTCGTCCTCGGCGACGGTGTCCCACAGCATCTCCACCGCCTCCGTGTCCAGCGGGTCCGCAGCCGCGCCGCGCAGGTCGGTGCAGACCAGCCGCAGACCGGTGCCGGCCAGATGACCCGCCTCCTCCGCGCGCCGCGCCAGCGCACGCCCGGTCACCACGAAACGGATGCCCAACTGCCGTACGGGCACGGCGATCCGCGGGGCCGGCCAGCGCGAGTCCAGCGGCACGTAGGCGGCGCCGGTGCGCAGCACCCCGACGACCGACAGCACGCTGTCGTAGGAGTTGTCGTGCAGGATGCCGACGAACCCGCCCCGGCCCACGCCCTGTCCGGCCAGGAAGCGGGCGAGCAGACCCGCGTCGTGCCACAGCCGCCCGTACGTCCTGACCTCCCCCGCGCCCAGGCGGACGGCCGGGGCGTCGGGGGACTCCCGCACGCGCCGTTCGATCAGGTCCATCATGCTCACCCCGTCCTCGAACGGACGGGCCGTGTCGTTCCATTCGGCCGGGGGCAGCTCCCAGGGCTCTGTCATCCGCCCTGCCTCCTTCAGCGGTCGCGGTCGGCGGGCGGGCGGTCAGATGACGCGGCCGTACTTGGGGTTGTCGCGGTGGATGACCCGCTCGCGGATGCGCAGCGCGCCCTGCTCGCGCACCATGTGGTCCTCCACGCTGGAGGAGGAGAAGAAACGCACCGTGTCCTCGGTGTCGGTCTGGGTGACCAGCGAGTAGTAGGTGACGCGCAGGCCGTCGCCCTCGGCGGGCTCGATCAGGAAGTGGTCGAACCAGTGCCGGGTGACGAGCCCCTCGTACATCGGGAGCATGCTCTTCATCTTGACGCGCATCGCCTCGCGGCCCTCCACCTTCTCCCCGCGGTGCGGGTGGGCGACCGAGCCGTCCTCGGTGAAGGTGGCGGTGAACTGCTCGATGTCCAGATCGTCCAGGACGCGCATCTGACGGGCGTAGAAGTTCTTGACCTCGACGTAGAGGTCGGCGGTGACGGACATGGGTGCTCCTCGGTAGATGATGCGACTGACGGGACGTCAGGGGACGGGGGCTTCCTCCAGGACGAGGAAGGCGTTGGTGCCGCCCACGCCGGCCGACATCAGGCCGGCCGTGCGCGGACGCCCGTGCGCGGGCCAGGGACGGCCCTCGGGGAGGATGCCGAAGCGGGCGCCGCGGCCGGTGAACTCCTCCACCGGGTCCTCGGTGTTCGGCGTCGCGGGCAGGAACCCGCGGTCGATCGCCAGACAGGTCTTGATCAGGGCCGCCATGCCGGCGGCGGTGTCGCAGTGGCCGACGGAGGCCTTCACCGAGCCGACCGCGACCGGCGGTCCCTCCGTGCCCAGGGCCTCGATCAGCGCGGTGGCCTCGATCTGGTCGTTGAGCGGGATGCCCACGCCGTGCGTCTCGACGTAGTCGACGTCCCCGCCCGTCAGGCCCGCCGCGGCCAGTGCCCGGCGCACCGCGCGCACCTTGCCGTCCACGCCCGGGATGACGAAACCCGGCTTGGCGCGGCCGTCGTTGGTGACCGCGCTGCCCCGGATGACGGCGTACACGGGGTCGCCGTCGCGCAGCGCGTCCGCCAGCCGCCGCAGCAGCACCGCACCCGAGCCGTCGCCCGGGACGACCCCGTTGTGCCGGCGGTCGAAGGGGCGCACGATGCCCTCGGTCGAGTAGATGCTGCGCGGGGTGCGCACGTAGGTGCCGTCGGCGTCCTCCTGGACGGCCACCGCGCCCGCCAGCGCGTAGTCGCAGGCGTGCAACCGCAGGCTCTGGCAGGCCAGATGGACCGCCACCGCCGACGTCGCGCACGCCGAGTCGAGCATCACCGACTCGCCCCACAGGTCCTGGAGGTAGGAGAAGTAGGGGCCCGCGAACGTCGGGTCCACGTGGACCACGTCGTCGAACGCGGCGCGCGGCACGTGCTTGGTGCGGGCGCACCCGGCGTACACGGCCGTACGGTCGGCGATCGCCGACAGCCGCAGCCCGGCGTCCTCCGCCGCCTGCCACAGCGACTCCTGGAGGATGCCGTGCTGCGGGTCCAGGCCCTCGACGCCGACGAGCGCGCTGTCGTAGCGGTCGCGGTGCGGGGCCACACCCCACGAGTGCACGCGCAGCCGGTCCCCGCCCAGGTCCTCGACGACCGGTACCGGCTCCCGCCGGAAGCAGTCCCGGCCCGCCACCAGATTCTCCCAGAACGCCCCGGTGTCGGGTGCGTCGGCGAACCGTCCGCCGACCCCGATCACCGCCACGGGCCCGGCGTCCCCGGCTTCCGCAGCCCGCTCCGCACGGCTCGGCTCCCTCATCGTCCGCGTCCTTTCCCGGCCCGGTCCGTCCCGGGCGAGCGCGTCTCAGTCAAAGCTGATCGCGACCTTCACGACGTCGTCGCGCCGGGTGTGTGCCAGCTCGAAGGCCCCGGCGATGTCCTTGATCCCGATCGTGTGGGTGAGGTGGTCGTCCACCCGGATCGCGCCGTCCCCGATCAGGTCCAGCGCGGTCCGGAAGGAGACGAGTCCCGGCTCCAACTGCGCCCCGCCCACCGCGTGGATCAACTGGGCGTTGCGCACGAAGAGATGGGCGTAGGGAATGCTCATGTCGTACGCCTCGGGCATGCCGAAGAAGCCCAGCCGGCCGTGCTGCCCGACCATCCGCATCGCGTGCTCGCGCGCCCCGTCGGTGCCGGCGGCCTCCACGACCAGGTCGGCGCCCCGCCCGCCGGTCGCTTCCATGACGGCCTCCTCGGCGCTGCTGCCGGGCACCAGCACGGTCACGTCCGCGCCGAGCGAGCGGGCCACGGCCAGCCGGCCCGGCTCCAGGTCCACCGCGACGACCTGCTCGAAACCGCGGTGCCGGAGCATCTGCAGGAACAGCAGGCCCGCCGAGCCGACGCCGACGACGGCGGCCGTCCGGCCCTCCGGGACGTGCTCCGGCCAGAACCGCTTCAGCGCGAACACGACCGTGCCGAGCTGCTGCGCCATCAGGTGCATGGCCGGGGACCCGGTGTCCCGCAGCGGCAGCAGGAACCGGTCGGCGATGGTCTGGTAGCGCGCGAAGGACGCCATGTACGCGTGGTTGGGCACGGTGAGCACCAGGTCGCCGGGGGAGAAGCGCCCCGAGCGGCTCTCCACCACCTCGCCCACGGCCTCGTGTCCGGGGTAGCCGGCCGGGCACGGATAGGGGTGGTCGCGCATGTCCCGGAAGAACGGGGACTCGGCGCGCACCCGGTGCACGTCGCTGCCGCAGATGGCGGCGAGGGTGTTGCGGACGAGCACCTCGTCCTCGGCCAGGTCCCGGAAGGTGACCTCCTCCACTTCCAGACGTCCGGGTTCGACGAGTACGGCGGCTTCGCCACGTACGTGCGGCATGCGGACCTTCCTTTACGGACGTGCGCCGGGCGCGGGGTGCGCCCACGACAGGGGATGACCGGGCAGCCGGAGCCGGCGGACCGCCGTCCCGGGCGGGACCGGGCGGACCTCGACGCCCCGGCACCACAGCGCGGCGAGGACGCCGAGCAGGGCCTCTTCCGGCGGCTCGGCGGGCGCGACGTCCACCACGGCCACCTCGCCGAGCCGGTCGCGGACGAGCTGGAGCAGCTTGGCCGGTTCGGCCTCGGCGCTCAGGTGCTGCTCCTGCGGGGCGGGTTCTCCCGGCGGGACGGGGCCGAGCGCGGTCGTCCACAGCAGGCGGGTGCCGCGCAGCGTGGGCGCGGCCCGGTCGCCGGGGCCGGCGGTCGCGAGCCGGGCGCCCTCGTCCGGGGTGAGCGCGCCGCTCAGCACGGCCGCCGCGATCCGGCCGGTCCCGGTGCCGTACACCGCGGCCGGGGTGACGCCCCGCGCGGCGAACCGGGCGGCGAGGTCGAGCCGCAGGCGCAGCCGTACGGCGCCGTCGCCGTCCGCCGTGCCGTCGTCCTCGGTGGCCGCGGTGGCCTCCGCGTCGGTGCAGGCGAGGACCACGGCCGGTGGTCCGCCCGGGGCGGCGGGCGGCGGGGCGGGGTCGGTGCGCAGGGCCCGGACCGCCTGCGCCGGGTCGTGCGCGACGGCGGCGAACCGGTGGGCGAAGCGTTCGCGGCCGGTGTCCAGCGTGTGGGCCACGTCCGCGAGTGACAGCTCCGGGGCGGACTCCAGACGGGCGGCCAGCCGTTCGCGTGCGACGGCGAGGGCGTCGGCCGTGGCTGCGGACAGGACGATGAGGTACGGCCCGGTCGGCGCCGGTGTGCCAGGTCGCGAGGGTGCGGAGCCGACGGCGTTCCGGCCGGAGCCGGAGCCGGAGCCGGAGCCGGATGCCGGGGCGGGTGCGGACACGGCGTCCGCGTCCGGTGCGGACACGGCGTCCGGCGCGGTCCGGGCCGGCGTGGTCCCGGGGCCCGCCGGGCCGGACGCCGGCCGGTGGGTGGCGGCGATCAGGCGTGCCTGGTCCTGGACCGTGACGTGCCGCAGGAGGTCGATCACGGGCACGTCGGCGCCGGTCGCCAGCCGCAGTTGCTCCCGCAGCTTCACCAGCAGCAGCGAATGCCCGCCGGCGTCGAAGAAGTTGCGGTCCGGGCCGAACCCGTCGTGTCCCAGCACGGCCCGCCAGGCCGCCCGCACCCCGGCCGTCACCTCGGGCAGCGCGGTACCACTGGCCGGTACGAGGTCCGGTGCCGGTGCCCCACCGGGAGCGGCCGCCGGGGCCGCCGGGGCCGCGGGCGCCACGGCGCCGGTGCGCGCTTTGCGGTCCGCCGCGCGCTCGGCGTCCGGCAGGCGCTGCCGGTCGATCTTGCCGGTCGGGGTGAGCGGCAGCGCGTCCACCAGCACGAGGTGGGAGGGCACGGCGAAGGCGGGCAGCCGCAGCCGGGCATGGCGGCCGAGGTCGTCCGCGTCGGTGCCGGGCGCGGCGACCGCGTAGGCGACGATCTCCTTCTCGCCGCGCCGGTTGACGCGGGTGGTGACGAACACCGACTCGACGGCCGGGTGGGCGTCCAGCACCGCCTCCACCTCGCCGAGCTCGACGCGCTGGCTGCGGATCTTCACCTGGTTGTCGTTGCGGCCGATGAACTCCAGCAGGCCGTCGGCCCGCAGGCGCACCCGGTCCCCGGTGCGGTAGAGGCGGGTCGTGCCGTCGGTGACGAACCGCTCGGCGGTCAGCTCCGGCGCGTTGAGGTAACCGTCGGCCAGTCCCTCGCCGCCGAGCAGCAGTTCACCGGGCACCCCGCGCGGCACCGGGCGCAGTGAGCCCTCCTGCACCACCCGTACCTCGGTGCCGGGCACGGGCCGGCCGATGGGCACGGTCCGGGCGTCCGCCGCGAGGGAAGTGACCGGGAACCAGGTGGAGGTGAAGGAGTTCTCGGTGGGGCCGTAGCTGTGCAGCAGGACCCCGGGCCGGCTCCAGCGCAGCGCGCGGCGCATGTGGGGCACGGAGATCAGCTCGCCGCCGAAGTAGACGTACCGCAGCGACTGGAGGGTGTCGGGGGCGTCCTCGATGATCCGGTTGAGCAGCGGCGTCGTGACGAGCAGGGTGGTCACCCCGCGTTCCCGCACGACCGCGCGCATCTCGCGCGGGCTGAGGACCAGGTGCTTGTCGAGGACGACGAGCTGCGCGCCGTGGGTGAGGGCGCCCCAGATCTCGTAGCTGGCGCCGTCGAAGTTGAGCGGGCAGAGCTGGGCGACGACATCGGTGGCGTCGAGCGGGATGAAGTCGGGCCTGCCGAAGAGCCGGGCCAGGCCGCGGTGCGGCAGGACGACGCCCTTGGGCCGGCCGGTGGTGCCGGAGGTGTAGAGCACGCACAGGGTCGCGGCCTCCGGCGCGGGGCCGGCCCGCCACGTCCCGTCCGGTGCCGGGGGTGTCAGGCCGCGCGCCTGCTCCCGGGCTTCGCCGACCTGGACGGCCGCTCCCTCCGGCAGCGTGACGGCCTGCCCGCAGCCGGGGTCGGTGACGAGGACCGCCGGGCGGGCGTCGTCCACGATCAGCTGGAGCTGGGCCTGCGGGTAGGCGGGGTCGAGCGGCAGGTAGGCGGCGCCCGCCAGCGCACAGGCCAGCCAGAACACCGGGGTGTCCGCACCGGGGGAGAGCAACAGGGCGACGGTGTCGCCGCGCCCGACGCCCCGGCCGTGCAGCCAGCCGGCCAGCTCGCCCGCCTGCTCGGTCAGTTCGCCGTAGGTGAGGGTGCGCTCCCCGTGGCGTACGGCGACGGCGCCGGGGCGGGCGGCCGCCTGCCGCAGGACCAGGTCGGGGACCAGGAGCGCCGGGGTGGTGGCGGGCGCGCCGTGGGCGGCCGCCCCGGACGTGCCGGGGTCGCAGGCGGCGAGCAGGTCGCCGCAGGTGGTGTGCGGCTCCGCGACGGCACGGGCCAGCAGTTCGCGCAGTTCCTCGGCGAACAGGGCGGCGGTGTCGGGGCGGTGGCGGGCGGTGTCGTAGTAGACGCACAGCCGGGTGCCGGCCGCGCTCTCCAGCACGTTGAGCGAGAACTCGTACTTCGACGTCTCGTCCGGGTGGTCGAAGCGGCGCACGGTCGTTTCGCCGGCGCGCCACTCGTCCTCGTAGGCCGGGGTGTACATGAACACCGTGCGCTCCGAGCCCGGACCGTCCGCGTGCGCGCTGCGGATCTCGCGCAGCCGCCGCGTCGGCAGGTGCGCGTGCTCCATGGCGTCGAGCACCTGCTCGCGCAGCCGGCGCGTGACGTCCAGGAAACGGTCCTCGGGCGCGAGGCGGTCGCGGACCGGCAGGGCGCGGCTGAACAGGTCCACCTGGTCGGCGTCCGCGTCGCGGCGGCCCGCGAAGACCATGCCGAAGGTGCCCTCGGACTCGCCGGCCCAGGCGTGCAGCAGCACCGACCACGCGGCCAGCGACACCACGGCCGGGGAGGCGCGTTCGGCGGTGGCCAGGGCCTGGACGCCCGCGGTCACCTCCGCGGGCAGCGCCACCTCCACCCGCCCCGAGGGGCCGGGGAAGCGGTCCTCGGGGACCATGTCGTGCGGGGGCGCCAGGGGGGCGGGGGCGTCGCGCAGGACCGAGGTCCAGTACGCCTCGGCGTCGGCGTCCGCGGCGGCCCGTTCGGCGGGGTCGGCGTCGGGGGCCGCGGGAGGGCGCGCGGCGGGTGCCGGGCCGCCGGCTGCCCGGGAGCGGTAGGCGGCCACCAGGTCCTCGGCGAGGATCCGGCTGGACCAGCCGTCCGTGACGATGTGGTGCAGGGTGACGGCGAGCAGCGCGCCGCCCTGCCCGCACAGCAGCGTGGCGCGCAGCAGCGGGGCGGTTGCCAGGTCGAACGGCGCCCGGCCGGCGACCACCGCCCGGGCGAGTGCCGCCTCGCGGTCGTAGCGGCCCGGGAGCCGCTCGGTGAGGAACGCCACCGGCGGGTCGGGCTCGGTGGTGCGGTACAGCTCGTCGCCCTCGGTGGTGAAGGTGCTGCGCAGTGCCGGATGGGCGCGCAGCACGTCGCCGAGCGCGGCCCGCAGCGCCGGTTCGTCGACGGACGGGGTGAACTCCAGGTCGACGGTGACGTTGTAGCGGTCGGACTCCGGCTCGCGCTGGCAGGCGAGCCAGACGTCCAACTGTTCGGAGGAAGCGGGCCGGCCGGCTGCCCGCGCCTGCGGTCGCGCGTCCGTCACTTCGGGACCGCCAGGTGGTCGCCCGCGGCGGCCCGCAGGGTGCGCACCAGGTCGGCCACCGTGCGCACCGAGCGGAAGTGCAGCGGGGTGAACTCGGCGTCCGTGATCTTCACGCCGAACCGTGCCTCGCACTGGGCGCGCAGCTCCACGAAGCCCAGGGAGTCCAGGCCCAGGACGTCCTGGAGGCCGTCGTCGTCCCCGATGCGGTCGGCGGGCACGTCGAGGAACAGGTCCTCGACGAGGATCTCCTTGAGGGTCGCTTCCAGGGTCATGACGTCTCTCCCTTGCTGTCGGTGGATCGGTGCGGCGCGACGACCGCCGCCCTCCGTTCCCGGTCCCCGGCCCCGCGCGCCAGCTCGGCGATCGCCGGTACGGGCACCCGGTGGTCCCGGGCCCGGCGCAGCACCGGCTCGGTGAGTGCGGCGAGTTCGGACGGCCGTACGCCGGCGGTGACGTCCCGGTGCAGGGAGGTGTCGGTCCGGCCGGGCAGGGTGTCCAGGGTGTGCAGCAGCCGCCGCGCGTCGACGGCGACCGACTCGGCCGCCGCCACGGCGCAGGCCTCCCGGGCGGCCTCGCGCAGCAGCGCCGCCGTCCCGGGGTCCCTGCGTACGGCGCCGAGCGGCCCGTCGACCGCGGTGGTGGCCAGGGCCAGCGGCAGCAGCAGGACCAGCTTGTGCCACAGCACGGTGGCCGCGTCCTGCTGCGGTACGCAGCCGATGCCCGCGTCGGTGAGGGCCTCGGCGAGGAGGGTGAGGCGGGCTCCGGCCGGGCCCTCCGGAGCGGCGGGGCCGGTGACCGGGCCGGTCCCGGGTGGGCTGTCCGGGGTGTCCGGGGCGAGGGAGACCTCCGCGAACAGGGAGTTCCAGGTGACCTCCCCGGGCGCGGTCCGCTCCGCCTCGACGCGGATCGCGCCGACCAGCTGACGGTTCCCGAACCGGGCCCGCAGCACGGCCGGATGGTCGAGCCCGTTGAGCAGCGGGACCACCGAGTCCGGTGCCGCCCCGGGGGCGACGCGCTCCAGCGCCGCCTCCAACGCGGGTGCCTTGACGGTCACCCACAGCACGTCGACGGGTTCCTCCAACCGGTCCACGGCACGGGCCGCGGCCCGGTGGTCGCCGCGCAGCCGGCTGCGGACGGCGATCAGGCCCGGGTAGCGGGCCCGGGAAGCCTCCCGCATGACCAGGGTGATCTCGTGGCCGGCGCGGGACAGCGCCGCCCCGACGGCCAGCCCCACTCCGCCGGCGCCCAGAATTGCATGCCTCAACACGCTTCCTTGCCGCATCTCGTGACGGACGCGGGTGTTCCGCGCCGCCGCCGCCCGATGCGGCGGGCGGCGGAAGGGGAACACCGCGAGAAGTAAAGGAAAAGGCCGGTAAAGGCCACTGGTGAGAGAGGGCGCGACCACAGGTCAGGTGGAAGGCCGTCCCAGAGTGCGTCGAAGTCCGTAGAACTCCGACGTATTTCAAAACAGGTCGGGCGACCGGTCCGGAGCCCTCGTTGCGGCGTACATCATGCCCCCCGTCACGCCGAATCATGTCTTCCTCGAACGCAGCCGCTGAAATACTGCGTTCACAAACGACTCATCGACGGTAGGGGTGCAAACTTTCGGCCGTCAACGTTCTTTTCAGCCATGCGGTTGGCTGGCGCATGCGCCGTACCCTCGACGGTGGCGGGTGCCGGCCGCGACCCTGCGAGAAGGATGGCCGACAATCGCCCCTTGACCGGCTCGACGGCCGCTGCCTACGCTCCGATATCGGCAATCTGGCCGTTACGGTGATCATTTACCTCAGGGGCCTAACCGGTTGACTCACCGGTTTGTGTGTCCGTTCCTGCGGGGGATCGAAAATTGAAACTTCACGCAGCTGCGCCTTTGTGCGTGGCCCCCGCCCGGCTGCGCCGCAACCGGGCCGTGCACCATGAGCCGCACTGATCCGGGGGAATTCATCTTGAGCGAAGACGGTGTGGAAACGCGCCCGGAAAGACAATGGGGCGAGCAGTCCGGAAAGGAACACGGGAAGGAGTCCGAAGGGGTGCGCGGAAAGCAGCCCGCGGATGTCGGAGCCGCCGCGAAAGCCCCCGTCCGGTCGGTGACCGACCAGGTGAGATCCGCGTGGGCCGAGGTGCTCGGCCATGACGACTTCGACGACGACACGCCTTTCACCGAAGCGGGCGGGCATTCGCTGAAAGCCACGCAGGTTCTCATGAGGCTGCGTCGACGGCTCGGTGTACGGCTGCCCAACCGGCTGTTCTTCGATCACCCCACGGTCCGCGAACTGGCGGTCGCGGTGGAACGTATCGCCGCTACTCAACCGATCGCCTGACCGGTCGGCCCGACCGCATGTCGGTCACGGCTGCACGGCGGAATCGAACGAGACAAGGAAGGCATCTCCCGTGACTGCTCCCGTTTCCCGCGACACCTTTCGCGCATGGGGTGACGGCGTTTTCCCGCCTGCCGAATGGCACGGTGACGCGAAGACCCCGATCGACGCCGACACGGCGTTCAACGGATTCATCTCCACCAATGTCGTGTACGCCCTGGAACAACTCGGCCTGTTCACCTGGTTCGACGAGTCCGGCGTACTCGACATACCGCAGTACTGCCGCCTGCACGGACTCGACGAAAGGGTTCTTCGTCAACTCCTCGCCGCGGCGGAGTCCTTCGGCCACCTCGTGGTGGCCGGCGACCGGGTGACGCCCACCCCGGCCTGGAGCGAACTCCGCCGTAAAATCGGGTTCTTCACCTGGGGGGTCGGCGGATATCACGACGTGTTCGCGAGTGCGGCCGCCATCACCCGCGGAGAACGCGTCTTCGGACGCGACGTCCGGCGCGACGAGGGCATGGTGGCACTCGGTTCGGCCCAGGCCGACCTGGCGATGATGCGCCATCTGCTGGACGAGCAGATCGCCGCACTGGACTTCTCCGTCCTCGCCGACCTCGGCAGCGGCATCAGTGAACGGGTGTCCCGGCTCGTCAAGTCCCGCCCCGGCACCCGCGGTCTGGGCCTGGACATCAGCGCCTCCGCCACCGAACTGGCCGCGGGCACCGTCGCACGGCACGGACTGACCGACCGCGTCCGGCCGATCTGCGCCGACGTCCTCGACGTCCTCTTCCGCGGCCGCCGCATCGAGGGGGCCGACCAGGTCGACGTCGCCATGAGCTTCATGTTCCTGCACGACCTGCTGGTCGACCCCGGCACCCGGACGGAGGTGATCCCGGCACTGCGCAAGGCGTTCCCGCACGCGCACACCTTCCTCCTCGCCGACACCACCGTCCGCCCGCGCGGCGCGGGGGACGCCCTCCCCGTCTTCTCCAGCGGTTTCGAACTCGCCCACGCTCTGATGGGCGTGCCGATCTACACGCGCGAGGAGTACGAGAACCTCTTCCACGAGGGCGGCCTGCGCCTGCGCCGCACGATCCCCTTCGGCGCCCCGCACACCTACCTGTTCGTACTGGAGGCCCAGTGACCGGCGAACGACACCCGCAGGACGCCGAGATCGTCGATGGGCTGCCGATCCCCCTCGCCGTGGCCGGCCACCACCAGCCCGCGCCCTTCTACCTCACCGCCGACATGTTCGGCGGCCTGCCCGTGCAGCTGGCCGGCGGCGAACTCAGCGCCCTGGTCGGCAAGCCCGTCGCCGAGCCGCACACCCACCCGGTGGACGAGCTGTACCTGCTGGTCTCCCCGAACAAGGGCGGCGCCCGCATCGAGGTGCGGCTCGACGGCGTCCGCCACGAGCTGGTCTCCCCGTGCGTCATGCGGATCCCGGCCGGCAGCGAGCACTGCTTCCTGACCCTGGAGGCCGAGGTCGGCAGCTACTGTTTCGGCGTCCTGCTCGGGGACCGCCTGTGACGTCGGCCGCCGCTCCGGGCCGGACGTTCAACGTCACCGTCCCCGGCGCCGACCACCTGATCCGGCTGCACCTCAGCGAGAGCCCGCTCGGGGCCAGCCCGGCGGCCCTGCGCGCGGCCGAGAACGAGCTGCGGCGCGCGAGCGTCTACCCCGACCCCGAGCGCCAGGACCTGGTGCGCGCCCTCGCCGGGCACTGGGACGTCACCCCCGACCACATCGCCGTGGCCAACGGCAGTGACGAACTGGTCCTGGCCACCGCCCTCGCCCTCGGCGACCGCGACCGGCCCGGACTCGTCACCGACGGCACCTTCCCCGGCTACCGGGCCTGCCTGGAACTGACCGGCCGCGGCTGCACCGCCGTACCGCTGGCGGACAAGGCCGTCGACGCGGATGCGTTCGCCGCACGGCTTCCCGGCCACGGGATCGGCTACCTGTGCAATCCGCACAACCCCAGCGGTGCGGCTCTCACCGGCGAGGAGCTGACCGCGCTCGCCGCCGCCGCGGCCCACGCCGGGGTGCCGCTGGTGTGCGACGAGGCCTACATGGAGTTCGCCGCGCCCGAAACCCCGCAGACCCGCGGCCTGCTGGACGGGGACGCTCCGCTCGTCGCCCTGCGCACCTTCTCCAAGGCGTACGGGCTGGCCGCGCTGCGCGTCGGCTACGCCGTCGGCCGGCCCGACCTGATCGCCGTCGTCCGGCAGACGCTGCGCGCCCTGCCGTTCAGCGTCAACCGGCTCGCGCAGGCCGCCGCGCTCGCCGCGCTCGGCGACCCGGACTTCGTCGGGGAGGTGCGCCGGTCCACCGACGCCCGGCGCCGCTGGTTCACCGGCGAACTGGACCGCAGGGGGCGCGGACACCTGCCGTCCGCCACCAACTTCGTCGCCGTCGCAGCCGCCGACAGCGCCCTCGCCCAGGATCGGCTCGCAGCGGATTTCGGCATTCTCGTTCGCAATGCAGGACTGTTCGGATTCCCCGGATATCTGCGCACGTCGCTCGGCACGCAGGAGCACCTCGTGCGTTTCCTCGACGCGCTCGACGAGATCGAGAAAAACCCCTGAACCACCACCGGAAAAGCCCGGCGGACGACTCTGAACGCGAATGAGAAGGAGCTATCTGCGTGTTCCGTCAAGACCCGTTGAACACGATCCTCGCCCTGGGCTCCGGGTTCACCCCCACCGCCGTCCGGGTGACCGCCACGCTCCGGCTGCCCGACCTGGTCGAGAAGGGGCACCGGACCGCGGCTGCCCTGGCCGCCGAGACCGGCACCGACGAGCAGTCCCTCGGCCGCGTCCTGCACTACGTGAGCCTGCTCGGCCTGTTCACCGAGACCACCACGCCCGACGGCACCGCCAAGGCGTACGAGCTGACCGACGTGGGCCGGGTCCTGCTCTCCTCGCACCCGGGCAACCTGCGGCGCTGGCTGGACCTCGACGACCCCAGCCGTCCGATGGAGGCCCGCTTCGAACCGGCCATGGGACGGCTGCTGGACGCCGTGCGCACCGGGCAGCCGGTCTACGAGCAGGCCCACGGGCGGCCTTTCTGGGCCGACCTGGCGGCCCACCCCGACATCGAGAAGTCCTTCAACGCGGGCATCGCCCGGATCGCGGGCCGGCTCGTCCCGGAACTGGCCCGCATCTACGACTGGGGGTCGGTCGGCCACGTCGTGGACGTCGGCGGCGGGAACGGTTCCCTGCTTCTGAAGCTGCTCACCGAGCACCCCGCCCTGCGCGGCACCCTGCTGGAACTGGACAGCGTGGTCGAGGAGGCCAAGGAGACGACGGCCCCGGTCGGCGACCGCTGCGACCTCGTCGCCGGCAGCTTCTTCGACCCCGTGCCCGCCGGCGGGGACGTCTACCTGATCGCCAACACCCTCCACAACTGGAGCGACCACGACGCGGGCCGCATCCTCGGCCGCTGCGCCGAGGCCCTCGCCCCCGGCGGACGGGTCGTGGTCGTGGAGCGGCTCCTCGACAGCGGCAAGGACCCCGTCATGGCGAGCTACGCCGACCTGCTGATGCTGGTCCTGCTCGGCGGCCGCGAGCGCAGCATGTCCGACCTGCGCGACCTCGGCGCGGGCGTCGGCCTCGCCCTCACCGACTCGAGGAGATTCGAGCTGCCCGGCCACTGGCTGGTGGAGTTCACCAAACAGCAGACCGGAGAGGAGACCAGGTGAAGCGCTCGCTGAATCCGGACGAGCCCAACGCCCTGCTGTCGTACGACTTCGACCGGGGCAGCAACTACGAGAACGTCCTCCACCTCACCGACGCCCTCGGCGCACTGGTCCCGGAGAGCGAGACCGACCACCCCGACCAGCGGTTCTTCCAGGTCACGCACCTGATCACCGAGTACGCCTGGGTACAGGTCCACTACGAGCTGCGCCGGGCGATCAGCCATCTGGACCACGACCGGTTCGCGCCGGCTGTGCGCCTGTTCGACCGGGCCACCGGCCTCAGCGAGGTGACCGTGCAGGCGGTGCGACTGCTCACCGACCACCTGCCCCAGCACAGTCTGCTCATGATGCGCAACGCGCTGCCCGAGGACGCCACCGGCCTCGACTCGCCCGGCTACCGCAACCTGCGGCGCGTGGCCCGCCCGGTGTGGAAGGCGTACGAGGAGGCACTCGCGCGCGCCGGCCTGTCCCTCCAGGACGTGATCGCCCAGCAGGACGACGGCTACGAAGGCCCGCGCACGGCCGCCTCCCAGTCCCTGGCCCTCGTCCGGGAGGCGATGCTCCGCCTCGACGGCAGCGTCCTCGGATGGAAGCAGCACCACCTGATCATGGTGTGGTCGCAGCTGGGCGGTCAGCCGGGCCTGCGCAAGGAGACCGTCACGCAGGCCGGGACCGCGCGGGACGGGGAGACGGCAGGTCCCGTGGAGCTCCCGCAGAGCCTGGGCGGCCGGTCCCTGGCCACGCTGGAGGCCCGCTCCCAGCTGGCGCTGTTCCCGGAACTGTGGCGGGCCGCGGAGGAGGCGTACTGGCTGCTGGGCACCCGCCACGACACCGACGCGCCGGTCCGCGGGGGCACCGGCGGCGGGGGGTGCCCGGTCCAGCACTGACCTGCCCCCAGGCCCGGTGAGCGGGGGGGCCCCCCCCGGGGGGGGGCCCCCCCCCCCCCCCCCGTTCCCGGCCCACGGGCGCCCCCGACCCCGACCCCGGACCCCGCGCCCCCGGCCGGCGCCCCCGGGT
>NZ_JBIVKQ010000008.1:275701-284085 GCF_044750845.1 Streptomyces sp. NPDC088766
CGCCGCGCGGGGCGGGGGGGGCCGGGGGGGGGGGGGGGCCCGGCCCCCCCCCGCCCCGCCCCCCCGCCCGGGGGGGGGGGGCCCCCCCCGGGGGGCGCCCCCCCGCCCACCGCCGTTGTTCCCGGCTACCGGCTACCGGCTACCGGCTACCGGCTACCGGCTACCGGCTACCGGCTACCGGTCTTCGGCCGTCGGTCTTCGGTTCCCGGCTCTCGGGCTGCAGGCTCCCGCCCGGGCATCCTGCGTTCGTACCCGTGCACCAGCCGGCCGGGGTGTGGCGGCGTCCCCACGCCAGGCCGCCGCCGCGGTGCCGCGCGGTGGCGGCCCCGGACCACCGGGCGTCCTGGCCCGGCGGCCTCGCGTGTGGGCGATTGGCGAGCCGGCCCGGCAGTGTGGCGTCCCCCCCGTCCGGCGGGCCCGGCGACCCCGTCAGCGCCCGGACGTCTTCCGCGGCCCGGACGCAGGGCCGAGGAGCCGCCCCCGCGCCTGCTCCTGCCCCGCTGTCCGCTCCTGCCCCTCTGCTCGTCCCCTGCCCCGGCCCTGTGCCCGCTCCGACAGCTCCACCAGCCGCCGCGCGACCTCCGGGAACAGTTCGTGGGGGAAGAAGTGACCGCCTGCGAAGGCCTCGGTCCGGTGGGCGGCACGGGTGTACGGGCGCCATCCGGCCGCCGTCCCGGGCGGGGTGTCGGGGTCGCCGGTGCCGTACCAGGTCAGGAGGTCGCAGGTCAGCGGCCGCGGCGGGGGATCGGTGCGGTACCCCGCGAGGAGTGCCAGGTCACCGCGGATCACCGGCACGAACTGGTGCCGCATCGGTGAGGTGCGCACCTCACGGGGAATCCGGCCGTGGGCGGCGAGCGCGTCCAGCAGGGCGTCGTCGCCGAGCTCGAGCAGCGGGCCGTAGGAGGAGTCCTCGAGGAGATGCGGGGGCCGGGCCGCGGCGACCACCACGAATGCGGGGGCCGGCCGGCCCAGCCGGGCCAGGGCCTGCGCCGTCTCGTGGGCGAGGAGGCCGCCCATGCTGTGCCCGAACAGCGCGTAGCGGCCGCCCGGGTCGACGCGGGCGGCCAGGTCGGCGGCGGCCTCGCGCAGGGTGGTTGCACGGGGCTCCCGGGAACGCAGGCCCTTGCCCGCGATCTCCAGCGGCCGTGCCACCACCACCGCCGGCGGCAGCTCGCGCCGCCAGCGCACGAAGCTGCGCGCGGAACCGCCCGCGTGCGGCACGCAGTACAGGGTCAGGGGCTCCGGCGCGCTCACTTGTGGTGCTCACCCGCGGCCAGCGGCCGGATCCGCACGGTCAGTGGCAGCTCGTTGCGGGTGAGCAGGGAACGCAGGTGGCGCCGTAGCTCCGCCTCGGAGGGGGGCACCGCCGAGTCGACGTAGACGTCGAGCGCGAGCGTGGCGGAGTCGTCGTCCACGGCGGTGATCCGGGTCGCCGCGCGCACCACACCGGGCAGCGACTCGGCCGCCCGGCGCACGGTCGCCGTGGACACCTTCTCGCCGCGCACCATCGCGAAGTCCGAGGAACGTCCGGTGACGTGGACGTACCCGTCGTCGTCCACATGCCCGACGTCGCCGGTGGCCAGCAGCCCGGGCTCGACCAGGTCGCCCCGCTTGGACGGCGCGGCCTCGCCGACCCGGAGCCGGTAGACGGTGTCGGAGCGCACGAGCAGTTCCCGCTCCCCGGTGCCGGTGGGCCGGGTGAGCACCTCGACGCCGTCCAGCGGCAGGCCCACCGAACCGTGCCGGTGCGGGGGTTCGCGGTGCGCGGCCAGGGTCGACACCCGCGGGCCGGCCTCGGTCAGCCCGTAGGTGACGAAGAGCGCCAGCTCGGGGTTGAGCTTCAGCAGCCGCGAGACGTACGACGGGTCGAGGGCCTGTCCGCCGACGGTCAGGGTGCGCAGCGCACCGGGGAGTTCGCCGCCCGCGGTGACCACGGACTTCACCAGGCTCGGGGTGAGGGAGGAGAGGGTGACGCCCCGGCCGGCGACGGTGTCGAGATAGCCCGCGACCGAGAACGGCGGGCCGGCCATCACCAGCCGCGAGCCGTGCACGAGACCGCCGAGGACCTGGGCCACCAGGGCGAAGGAGTAGTAGACGGGCAGGCTCACCAGCGCGGTGTCGGCGGCGCGCTGGCCGACGGACCTGCCGTGGCGGCGGGCGTTGCGCAGCAGCGCGTCCATGGAGTGCAGACAGCCGGTGGCCATGCCCGAGGTGCCGGAACTCATCAGTACGACCTGGCCGGGACCGTGGCCGCGGTACGGCCAGTCGGTGAACAGGCCCAGGTCGGCGCCGCCGGCGCGGATGACGCCGGTGACGCCCTCGGTGCGGATCGCGGCCCGCACCAGCGCGCAGGCGCCCAGCTCCCGGGCCACCTCGCGCACCCGGCTGACCGGGGTGGACGGGGAGAGCAGGACGGGGGTGTGCCCGGCCAGGGAGACGGCGAAGAAGAAGCGCAGCGCGCGAACGCCGTTGGGCAGGGCGATGACGACGACCGCGCCCGGCGGGGCGGGCAGCGCCGCGAACCGCTCCACGAGGGCCGGCAGCGGGCAGGGTTCGGGGTCGGCGGTGCCGGAGACCTCCTCGGTTCGGGCGAGGAAGTCGTGCACGGCGGCCGGGTCGAGCGGGTTCGCGGCCGGGGTGGGCGGGCCGCCCGGCGTGCCGGGAGGGGGGCCGGGAAGCGGGGACGTGAGGGCGGGGTGCCGGTCGTCGGTCGGGTTCTGCGCGGTCATGTTCTCCGGGGCCTCCGCGTGGGCGTCGGCCCACTGACGACCAGGCACTCCGCCTGGTGCTTGCCTTCGTCGGTCGTCACGTGCGTGACGACCAGGACGTGCGCGGCGCTGGGTGGGTCGCCGAGCAGCCAGTCGCCGCACAGGGCTCTGGTGAACGGCGCGGCCGGCGCCGGGGGCATGGCCAGCATCGACACCGGCCCGTGGAAGCCGAACACCGAGCACAGGACACCGACCGGGGAGCCCGGCCCGGCGCCCGCGAACCGCATGGGGGATATCCGGCCGCTCGGGACGGCGGCCGCCAGCGCTCCCAGGGTGCGGGCCGTGGCTCCCTCGGCCACGGCGATCACCCCCACGTCGTCGGGACGGTCCGGGGCGGCGGCACCGCAGTCCTCCAGCGCGGCCGCCACGGCCTCGGCCATCAGCCAGGCCACGGGATCGGCGTACACGCCGGGCAGTCTGCGGCGCGCGGTGGCCGGGTCCTCGGTCTCGACGCGGGCCGCTCCGGTGACCGTGGTGCCCGCGGGGCACCACGGGTCCCCGTTCACGCGGCCGCTCCGTCCGGGCCCGCCAGGAGCAGGCAGGTGTTGAAGCCGCCGAAGCCGAGCGTGAGGCTGATGCCGAGGGAACCGGTGAACTCCCGGGCGTGGCCGGTGGCCAGGGGCAGGGACAGTTCCGGCATGACCGAGCGGGTGCCGGGCACCGGGGGTGCGGTGCGGTGCCGCAGGGCGAGGAGCAGCGCGATGGCCTCCAGGGCACCGGTGGCGCCCAGTGTGTGGCCGAGGGCGGGCTTGGTGGCGAAGACGAGCGTGCGGGAGCCGGCGCCGAACACCGTGCGGTAGCAGGACGCCTCGGCCTTGTCGTTGGCCCGGGTGCCGGTGCCGTGGGCGTTGATCACCGCGATGTCGCCGGGCTCGGCCCCGGCCCTGGCCAGGGCCCGCCGCACCGAGAGGACCGCGCCCGCGCCGCTCTCGTCGGGGGCGGTGAGGCCGGTGCCGTCGTTGGAGGCGCCCCAGCCGCGCAGTTCGCCCAGGACGTGGGCGCCTCGGGCGGTCGCCGCGTCCCGGGTCTCCAGCAGCAGGAAGCCGGCACCCTCGCCGAAGAGGGTGCCGTCGCGGTCGGTGTCGAAGGGGCGGACGGTGCCGGAGGGGGACAGGGTGCCGAGCGCCCGGTGGCCCAGCAGCTTGCCCTCGGTGAGCAGGTCGATCCCGCCGCACAGGCAGCGCTCGGCCTCACCCCCGGTGAGCAGGGCGGCCCCGGCGAGCAGGGCGTCGGCCCCGGACGAGCAGGCGGTGCTCACCGAGGCCGAGCGGGCGATGCCGAGCCGCTCGGCGACGGCGGCGGTGAGGGTGTGCGGCGGGATGCCTGCGGCGTCGTCGAGGTGCGGGCCGAGGCTGCTGCCGAGGACGAGGGCGCCGACGTCGGCGGCTGCGCAGCCGGCGTCGCGCAGGGCGGCGGAAGCGGTGGCCACCGCGAGGGAGACCTGCCGCTCGGACGGGGGCCGGTGTGCGGCTTCGTCGGTCGGCAGGGCCGCGGTGGCGACGGGTGCGCCGCCGTCGCCCGGGAACTCCCGGACACCGGTGCGGCCGTGTGTCAGCTGCTGCCAGACCTGGTCGATTCCGTCTCCGAGAGCGGTGGTCCAGCCCATTCCGGTGATGCAGACGGCGTGACCGCGGTCGGCTTCGAGGAAGTCCCCCAATTAATCCCCCAGGTGCTCCGAGAAATGCTCCGAGCGATGCGCGCGACGTCCTCTATTTGCTAATCGGAATCTTATTTGCATTCAGTGAACACATATTAACGAAGGAGTTCTGGGGTGGCAAGGGACAACCCCTCGCGACGGCCCTCACCGGCTCGCACTCGCAGCGGTCCGGCGGTCCCCCGGGCGCGCCTGTCCGTTGACCGGGCGACGGGAGCGTAGCGCGGCATGGCACACCCGTGACCACCTGACGCGGCGTCTGCCGCGCCGCCGCGGTGACGTGCTGCTGCTGTCCGTTCGTCCGGCCGTGTACGCGTCTGAGGCAGTACCGGAGTCGTGTCCAGGACGGAAGGGTCGGTCAGCGCCGGGCAGGTGGTGCCACCGGTGACCGCGTCCGTGGGAGCAGAAGTGATCGCGCCGTCGTCCGTCGGCGACCGCGAGTACGGCGACGGGCAGCCGGAATGCCTTGCGGCGTTCGCCGAGCGGGGTGAGAGAGGCGATCTTCCCCAACCGGTGCCCGATCCGGCCGCGGGTGATCAGGACCGCGGGTGATCAGGACCGCGGGTGTGTGCGTCGGGCGTAGCCCGGAGCGGCGGATGCTCTCCGGTCCGTCCTCGGCGACAGTGCGCGCCTGGACACGGTGGCGGTGCAGGAACAGCAGTGCCTCCGGCTGGTCCTCCGGCCCGAGTGCGTCGAAACCGTCGATGCCCGCGCTCATCCCGGCGGAGGTGACGGTGTCGCCGTCGTCGACCCGTCGGATGTCGGTGAGTGCCCGGACGTCCGGCCGGCGCCGGGCGAAGCAGTCGATGACGTCCGCGTCCGCCCCGGTCGCCGCAGTGACGCCGCCGGGGATCACCAGCACGGCGAAGGGGGGAACCCCGTCGAGGGTATGGTCCGCCACGACCTTCAGTCCTCCGCGGCAGCGGACCGGCTGATCTCATGGCGCATGACACGCGCCGGGTCGGCGCTCCGCAGCAGGACGGGCCGGCGGGGTGACGCGGCAGCCGCCCTCCAGACCGGTGCGGACCTGACCGGACTGGGAAACGCGGGCTCGAACACGGCTGTTGACCACATCGTCACCGCCCGACCGGCCTTGCCCCAGTTGCCGAAGGAGTGGCGACGAGGGCGGCAGAAGCTCATCCGAACGGACTCCGCCGACGGCACCCACGACTTCGTGTCCGGGCCCGCCGAACGAGGCCGACGGCTGCCCTGCCCGCCTGGTGATCACCGACACCGTTCACCAGCACCTCCTGAGGATCCCGACCCCGGCCTTGACACCGGCCGCAGGGACTTCTGGCGCCTGCCCCGGCCTTGCGGTTCTTGTGCCGTACGCCACCCGGTGAAGAGCCTGGTCGCGGGCGCGTTCGGGTGGGCAGGACGACCCTGATCGACTCGGTGTCCCCAATTCGGCCGCTGCACCCGAAGCCGGTGCCTCGAACGCCGCTCCGCGCAGGTGCGGACGCAGGCGCGAAACCGTCCCTGCTGCGGGCGGGTCGGGGCGGGAGAGCGGAAAGGGGCTGCCGGTCAGGCGTCGATGATGACGGGGATGATGAGAGGCCTGCGGCGGTGGGTGCGGAAGGCCCAGTTCGCCACGGCACGGGCGATGAGCTGTTCCAGCTGGTGTGCGTCGCCGACGCCTTCCTGGGCTGCGGTCGCCAGAGTCTTCTCGATGACGGGGACGACCGGTTCGAAGGTGGTGTCGTCGTGGACGAACCCGCGGGCCAGGAAGTCGGGAGTCTCGGCAAGGGCGCCCGTGTCGGCATCGACGATGGCCACCACGGTGACCACGCCTTCCTCCGCGAGGGTGATGCGGTCCTTCAGGGACGCCTCGGTGGCGCCGCCGACCTCCATGCCGTCCACGTAGATGTTGCCCGCGGGGACCTTGCCGGTGATCGACGCACGCCCGTCCACGAGGTCGACGACGACGCCGTCCTCGGCGATGACCACCCGCTCGGGATCGACCCCCGTACGGATGGCCAGGTCGGCGTTGGCCTGCAGGTGGCGCCATTCGCCGTGCACGGGCATGACATTGCGGGGCTTGACGATGTTGTAGCAGTACACGAGTTCACCGGCGCTGGCGTGCCCGGAGACGTGCACCTTGGCGTTGCCCTTGTGGACGACGTGGGCGCCCCATCGGGTCAGTCCGTTGATCACCCGGTAGATGGCGTTCTCGTTGCCGGGGATCAGGGAACTGGCGAGCAGGACGGTGTCTCCCTTGCCGATGCGGATCACGTGGTCGCGGTTGGCCATCCGGGACAGAGCCGCCATGGGCTCCCCCTGGGATCCGGTGCACACCAGGGTGATCTTGTGGTCGGGGAGCTTCTCCAGTTCCTTGGTGTTCACGACCAGGCCTCTGGGAACCTTCAGGTATCCGAGGTCGCGGGCGATGCCCATGTTGCGGACCATGGAGCGGCCCACGAAGGCGACCTTGCGGCCGTGCTGGTGGGCGGCGTCCAGGACCTGTTGGATGCGGTGCACATGGCTGGCGAAACTGGAGACGATCACCCGCCGCGGGGCCGTACGCATCACTTGCTCGATCGCCGGGTTCAGGTCGCGCTCGGAGGTGGTGAAGCCCGGGACCTCGGCATTGGTGGAGTCGGTGAGGAAGAGATCGACGCCTTCCTCACCGAGGCGGGCGAAGGCGCGCAAGTCGGTGATGCGGTCGTCCAGCGGGAACTGGTCCATCTTGAAGTCACCGGTGTGCAGCACCAGCCCGGCCCCGGTGCGGATCGCGACCGCGAGACTGTCCGGGATGGAGTGGTTGACCGCCACGAATTCGCAGTCGAAGGGGCCGAAGCCGCGCCGGTCGCCCTCCCGTACCCGCACCGCGCGCGGCCGGATTCCGTGCTCCTTGAGTTTGGCCTCCAGGAACGCCAGTGTCAGCTTCGAGCCCACGACAGGGATGTCGGAGCGCTCTCGCAGCAGGTACGGCACGCCACCGATGTGGTCCTCGTGGCCGTGGGTGAGTACCACGGCCACGATGTCGTCCAGGCGATCACGGATCGAGGTGAAGTCCGGCAGGATCACGTCCACGCCGGGCTGGGTCTCTTCGGGGAACAGCACGCCGCAGTCGACGATGAGCAGCTTGCCGGCGTGCTCGAAGACGGTCATGTTGCGGCCGATCTCCCCCAGGCCGCCGAGGGCGACGACCCTCAGCCCTCCTTCGGCCAGGGGAGGGGCAGCCTTCAGTTCGGGATGCGGATGACTCATGTTCCGACGTTACCGGAGAGTCTGCCGAGGTGATCCACTGAGCCGTTCTCCACCTCGTGCCGATACGTGGTGAAGGACGGGGAGGCTCTTCACGATGCCGGTGATGCGGCTGGTGCTGCGGCGGAGTCTCCGCAGCAGGCGCCAGCCTCTCAAGGTGGCCACGACCGGTTCGCTGAGCAGTGGGCTCTGCGCCGGCGCTCGCGTACATCTCCTCGTACCGGTCCAGGGCATTCTTCTTGAACTTGAACTTGAACTTGCGGTGCGGCGGTGTCACCACGCGTCCGCCGGTCCGAGCGCCCAGACCCTGCTGGTCCAACCCCGGCCGGACTCCCCACCCCAGCCCATGACGCACACCGGGACACTGGCGGTGAGCGCACGCCACATCGTCGTACCGACCGTCACCTGTCTCCGTCCGAGCACCTCGGTTTCCGTCCCGACGCAGCTGACGTCGACCAAGCCCACCATGCCTCTCCGGTCACCCACAGCTGCGTCGTCGGTGTCTCGTCGACCCATCGGGGCATGTTTATGGGTTGCTGCGTGGGTGGGTGCTGGTCACGTCTGTGGTGGGTGGTGGTTGCTGTTGGGTGCCGTGGTGGTCGGGTGTGGTGGCCGGGTGGGTGGGTTGGGGGGTGTCGGGTTGGGGGGTGGTGGCTGGGTGGGTTAGGGGGTGGTGGTGGGGAGTTGGGTGAGGATGTGTTCGGTGGCTTTGAGGGCGCTGGTGATGCATTGGCCGATGCCGATGCCGTCGTAGG